>CAMATD010000001.1 GCA_945860785.1 Variovorax sp. YR752
AGCGTCATTTCGGCTTGGTCGCCGGCGCGACTCAGCTGGCCCTTGAGCACCGTGTTGTCGCCGACGAAGCCGGCCACGAAGCGGTTCGACGGCGTCTCGTACAGCCGGTCGACCGTGTCCAGCTGCTGGATCACGCCTTCGTTGAACACCGCCACGCGGTCGCTCATGGTGAGCGCCTCGCCCTGGTCGTGCGTCACGTAGACGAAGGTCACGCCCAGCTGGCGGTGCAGGTCCTTGAGCTCGATCTGCATGTGCTCGCGCAACTGCTTGTCGAGCGCGCCGAGCGGCTCGTCCATCAGCACGAGCTGCGGCTCGAACACCAGCGCGCGCGCCAGCGCCACGCGCTGCTGCTGGCCGCCCGAGAGCTGGCCGGGCAGCTGGTCGGTCATGCCGCGCAGCTTCACCATGTCGAGCGCGCGCTGCACGCGGCGCTGCTGCTCGTCCTTCGACACCTTGCGCACGGTCAGCGGATAGGCCACGTTCTGGCCCACGCTCAGGTGCGGGAACAGCGCGTAGTTCTGGAACACCATGCCGAAGTGCCGCTTGTGCGGCGGCGTGCCGGTGATCTGCTTGCCGTTGAGCAATATCTCGCCCGAGGTCGGCGACTCGAAGCCCGCCAGCATCATCAGCGTGGTGGTCTTGCCCGAGCCCGAAGGCCCGAGCAGGCTCAGGAACTCGCCGCGGTGGATGTCCAGGTCGAGCTGGCGCACCACCAGGTGTTCGCCGTCGTAGGTTTTCTGGACGCGCTGGAAGCGCACCAGTGGTTCTTCTGTCATGGAGGACTTCAGGAAAGGGAGCTATCGATCAGCGCAGCGCGGCGAAGCTGTCCGCGAGAAGCGCCAAGCCTTCGTCCACAAGCAAGTCGGATGCCGTCAATGGCACCAGCACGCGAATTACATTGCCATAGGTGCCGCATGACAGCAGGATTAACCCGCGCCGCGCCGCCTCCGCGACCACCTGGCGGGTCAGCGCGGCATCGGGCCGCGCGGTGTCGCCCCCTTCGAACAGCTCGATGGCCACCATGGCGCCGAGCTCCCGCACGTCGCCGATGGCCGGCTCGTCGGCCGCAATGCGGCGGAGACCCGCCATGAGCCGCTCGCCCAGCGCCCGGCTGCGCGCCAGCAACTGTTCGTCGTCGAACACCTTGAGCACCGCGAGCGCCGCGACACAGCCGATGGGGCTGCCGGCATAGGTGCCGCCCAGGCCGCCGGGCGCGGGCGCGTCCATGACCTCGGCGCGGCCCACCACGCCGGAAATGGGGAAGCCGCCCGCCATCGACTTAGCGGTGGTGATCAGGTCGGGCGCCACCGGCCATTGCTCGCTCGCGAACCAGGTGCCGGTGCGGCCGGCGCCGGTCTGCACCTCGTCGGCAATGATCAGGATGCCGTGGCGGTCCGCCAGCGCGCGCAGGCCCTCGATGAAGTCGTTGGGCGCCACGTAGAAGCCGCCCTCCCCCTGCACCGGCTCCAGGATGAAGGCCGCCACGCGTTCGGGCTCGATGTCGTTCTTGAACAGCAGCTCGACCGAGTGCAGGGCATCGTCCACGCTCACGCCGTGCAGCGCATTCGGGTACTGCGCATGGAACACCTCGCCCGGAAACGGGCCGAAGCCGACCTTGTAGGGGGCCACCTTGCCGGTCAGGCCCAGCGTCATCATCGTGCGGCCGTGGTAGCCGCCGTTGAAGGCGATGACGCCAGGGCGCCGGGTGTAGGCGCGGGCGATCTTGACCGCGTTCTCGACGCCTCGGCGCCGGTGCTCAGGAAGATCGACTTCTTCGCGAAGTTGCCCGGTGCCAGCGCGTTCAGGCGCTCGGCCAGTTCCACATAGGGCTCGTAGGCCAGCACCTGGAAGCAGGTGTGCGAATAAAGGTCTACCTGTGCCTTCACGGCGGCGCTGATCTCCGGATGGCAGTGCCCCGTGTTGAGCACCGCGATGCCGCCCGCGAAATCGATGTAGCGGCGGCCCTCGACGTCCCAGATCTCGGCATTAGCGACCCGGCTGACGAAGATTTCATGGGCCTGGCCGACGCCGCGGGCCACGGCCGCGCTGCGGCGGGCCATGAGGGCGGCATTGCTGAGATGGGGTTCACGCTGCATGGGTACGACCTGTGCTTGAAGAAGGAATGCCGGCACTCTATAGGTCGCGCGAATCGATCCAGCCATGTACACCGGAAGTGATCGCCCGGAAGACTGTACTGGTCTTGTATCCTGTACATACTTTCCTCAATATGGTGCAGACCGGTCTGCCGGAGATGCCCCCGATGCTCATTCTTCGCCCCGAACAGCCGACCCCCTGGTGAGCCAGATCGTCGAAGGGTTGCGCGGACTGATCGGCACCCAGAAACTCAAGGCCGACAGCAAGCTCCCGTCGATCCGCGCCTTCGCCGCGGCCCATGGCGTCAGTGTTTTCACGGTGGTCGAGGCCTACGACCGGCTGGTGGCCCAGGGCCTGCTGGTCTCGCGCGCCAACGCGGGCTTCTTCGTCAAGCGGCGCAGCGAGGACAGCGGCGCGGCCAGCGCACCCCGCGCCGACCCGCGCTTCGACGCCCGCTGGTACCTGCAGCAGATCTTCGAGAACCGCAACCTCCCGATCAAGCCCGGTTGCGGCTGGCTGCCGCACGACTGGCTGTTCGAGGACGGCATGCGCCGCAGCCTGCGCCATCTGGCCTCCGAAGGCACCGACATCGGCGGCTACGGCCTGCCCTTCGGCCACATGGCGCTGCGCATGGCCACGGCCGAGGCGCTGTCGGAGCAGCAGATCGTGGTCGAGGCGGCCCAGGTCCTCTTGACCCAGGGTTCGAGCCAGGCGTTGGACCTGGTGGCGCGCCGGCTGCTCAAGCCCGGCGATTCGGTGCTGGTGGACGACCCGGGCTATCCGAACCTGATGTTCATGCTGCGCTTCCTGGGCGTGGAGATCATCGGCGTGCCGCGCATCCCCACGGGCTACGACATGCCCGCGCTCGAAGCGCTGCTCGCGGTGCACCGGCCCAAGGCCTTCTTCACCCAGCCGCGGCTGCAGAGCCCGACCTGCTCGATGGCCTCGCTGCCGCAACTGGTGCAGCTGCTCCAGCTGGCCCAGACGCACGACTTCACGCTGGTGGAAAACGACATCTATGCCGAGATGGACGCATCGATGCGTCCATCGCTCGCCAGCCTGGGTCAGCTGCGCCGCGTGGTCTACGTGAGCAGCTACTCGAAGACCATCTCGCCGAACATCCGCGTGGGCTACGTGGTCGCGCAGCAGGAACTGCTCGAAGACCTCGCTCAGCTCAAGATGGTCTCGGGCCTGACCTCGTCCGACATCACCGAGCGCCTAGCCTTCGGCACCGTGACCGACGGCCGCTGGCGCAAGCACCTCAAATCCCTGCGCGACCGCCTCGCGCAGGCACAGGGCAGCGTCGCGCGGCGGCTCGACGGACTGGGCTTCGAGCTGTTTCACGAAGCCGCGGCCGGCATGTACCTCTGGGCCCGGCACCCGGACATTGCCGACAGCGCCGAGCTCTCGCAGCGCGCCGCGGTGGAAGGAATCATGTTGGGCCCGGGCCAGCTGTTCCTGGTCAACCTGCATCCCACCGGTTGGCTGCGCTTCAACGTGGCCTTCAGCGAGGACGAGCGGCTCTGGCGTTTCCTAGAGCGCAGCATCGTCCAGCAAAGCCACGAGCTGGCAGCGGAAAGCGGCGACTGAAGAGGCTCTGCGCCGGCCCGGTCACTGTCCCGTCACGGGCCAAACCTAGCATCCGCCGGCCTTCGACCTCTTCAATCATTCGAAAAACACACATGACAAAGCACGTTCCCGCGCCCGCTCCCCGCCCCCTGCGCGCCGCTTTCGCAGCCCTCGGCGGCAGCCTCGTCATTGCCGCCTGCGGCGGCGGCAGCGATGGTGGCGGCGGCCTGTTGTTTCCGATCAATCCGCCGGCCCCGGCACCCGCTCCCGCACCAGCCCCGCAGCCCGCGCCGCTCGGCACGCTCGACGGCTCCGTGCCGCTGGTCATCGGCCACCGCGGCCTGCCGGGCCTGTTCCCCGAGGAAACACAGAAGGCCTACGAAGCCGCGGCCGATGCCGGCGCCGACTCGCTCGAAACCGACCTGCACCTCACCAAGGACTGCGTGCTTGTCGCGCGCCACAACCCCTGGCTCAGCGACAACACCAACATCACCGACGTTGCAAAGACCAACAGCACCGTGGCCGCGCGCAAGCGCACCGTGCCCGGCGTGCTGGTCGACGTGAAGTACCCGCCTGTGGCCGAGAACGGTCCGCCGCAGTACCTGAGCGACCTGACCGACCCTAGCGACCCGAAGTCGGTGCTCAAGTCGCTGATCGTCGACGGCGAGAACCACACCAACGACTGGTCGATCACCGACTTCACGATGGCCGAGCTCAAGCAGTGGATCGCCGGCACCACCTACGACGCACGCGACCAGCGCCCGACTGAACTCAACGGCAAGCTGCCGATCCTGAGCTTCCAGGAAGTGATCGACATCGCCAAGGCGAAGGCCAAGGCAACGGGCCGCACGATCACCGTGTATCCGGAAACCAAGAACCCGATCTGGAACAACGCGCAGGCCATCGCCAACGGCTGCGGCCCCGCGGGTAGCCACCCGCTCGAAGACGCGCTGCTCAAGATCATGAATTTCAACGATCTGAACCGCAAGGACGCGCCGATCTTCGTGCAGAGCTTCGAGCCCGAGAGCCTGAAGTACCTGCGTTCGGCCGGCATGAGGGCCCGCGCGGTGCAACTGGTCGACGGCAACGACGTCTACACCTTCGTCGACGGCCGCCCCTACAGCTGGACGCTGGCCGGCAATCCGAAGTGGTTCGGCGAGATGCTCACGCCCGCCGGCCTTGCCGAGGTCAAGACCTACGCCGACGGCATCGGCCCCTGGAAGCCACAGGTGATGGCGCACACCATCGTGCCATTCGTCGCGGGCAAGGGCCTGGCCGACGTCAACACCATCAAGCCCACCAGCCTGATCGCCGACGCCCACAAGGCCGGCCTGTTCGTCCACAGCTACACCTTCCGCAACGAAGCCAAGTACCTCGCCGGCATCTACAAGGGCGACCCGGTGGCTGAGTACCTGGCCTACTTCCGCGCCGGCATCGACGGTGTGTTCTCGGACTTCGCGAACACCGCCTTTGCGGCACGCCAGACCTACCTGAAGGAAACCGGCCGCTGAGGCCAGTCCGCAGGCAGCGCGATGTACCCGGGCGAACGACTCAACGGATACAGCCACCTGCTGGGCCTGGTGCTCGCGCTGTCGGCCGCCGCGCTGCTGCTGGCCCAGACCGTGCCCACCGGCGACCCCGCGCGCATTGCGGGGGCGCTGGTGTTCTCTCTGTCTGCGGTGGCCTTGTACGCGGCCTCCACGCTGTTCCACAGCACGCGCGGCCGCTTGAAGCGCGTGTGGGAGCGGGCCGACCACTGCGCGATCTACCTGCTGATTGCCGGCACCTACACGCCGTTTGCGCTCGTCACGCTGCAGGGCCTCTGGGGCTGGCTGCTGCTCATCACGATCTGGGGCGCCGCATTCTTCGGCATCTGGCGCGAGCTGCAGCCGGCGAACGGCAACGCGCCGAAGAAGCCGTCGCTGGCGCTCTACATCGGCATGGGCTGGCTCGGCGTGCTGGCTGCCGTGCCGCTGGCAGCACGACTCGACGGCGGCGGGCTGGCGTGGCTGCTGATCGGCGGCGTGCTCTACACAGCGGGCACCGTGTTCTATCGCAACCGGCAGGGCTTCCGCCATGCGCACGGCGCGTGGCACCTGTTCGTGCTGGCGGGGACGGCGAGCCACTATGTGGCGGTCGGGTGGTTCGTGCTGTAGGGCGCGAGTTCAGCGCAAGGCATCCACCACGATGCGCGTCGCCGACGCAACCACGTCGTTGCGCCCCTTCGCCTCCTTCTCCGGAAAGGTCAGGTAGACCGCAAGCACCAGCGGTGCGCCGGCCGGCGGCCACAGCACGCCGACGTCGTTCGTGGTGCCGTACGAGCCCGACCCGGTCTTGTCGCCCACCTTCCAGCCGGCAGGCACACCGGCCAGGAAGCGTTCCGTGCTGGTGGTGTTGCCCAGCAGCCAGGTCTTGAGCTGCTCGCGCTGCGCCGCGCCGAGCGCATTGCCCAGCACCAGGCGCTGCACGCTCGCGGCCATGGCCGCGGGCGTGGTGGTGTCGCGCAGGTCGCCGGGGATGGCGGTGTTGAGTTCGGTCTCCCAGCGATCGAGCCTGAAGACTTCGTCGCCGGAGGCGCGCGCGAAGGCCGTCACCGTGGGCGGGCCGCCCAGGATCTTCATCAGCAGGTTGGCCGCGGCGTTGTCGCTGTACTGAATGGTGGCGGCGCACAGGTCGGCCACCGTCATGCCTGCCGCCACGTTCTTCTCTGTGATGGGCGAATTGGCGATCAGGTCTCCCTTGCTGTAGTTCACACGGCGCGCCAGCAAGCCGCCCTCCTTCATGCTGCGTTCGAGGATGGCCGCGGCCAGCATCAGCTTGAATGTGCTGCAGAACGGAAAGCGTTCGTCCGCGCGATGTTGCACGCGCGCACCGGAGGCGGTGTTGAAGGCGACGACACCGAGCCGGCCGCCCGATGCGCTTTCGAGCGCGGCGAGCTGCGCCGAAGCGTCTTGCTGCTGTCCTTTGGCGGACCACGCGGTGCAGGCGCTCGCCAGCGGAATGACGGAGGCGGCGAGCAAGAGAGTGCGGCGATGGACGAGAGGATTCATTTGTCTTTTTTGGCGAGTGGATGGAACGAAGGGCATCGTAGGAGCGCGGCCTTCGATGTTCCAGCGCGCCATGGCCGCCGGGCGTCCCGGGTGTATCGGCTGTAACCGCGAATTTTTATTCAACCAATGAGTTTAATGAATTGACGAAAGCATCTATATTCAACTTCATGGTTGAACTAGATGACGAACGGCTCGACGCCGTATTCCAGGCCCTGGCCGACAGCACCCGCCGCACCATGCTGCAACTGCTGGCCCACGGCGAATGCAGCGTGGGCGAACTCGGTGCGCCGTTTCACATGTCCTTCGCAGGCGCCTCCAAGCACGTGAAGACGCTGGAGCGCGCGGGCCTGGTTTCGCGCACCGTGCAGGGCCGCGCGCATGTCTGCCGGCTCGAACCCGCGGCGCTGGCCACGGCCAACGCATGGCTGCGCTACTACGAAGGCTTCTGGAACAACCGTCTCGACGCGCTGGAACAGGAACTGCGGCGCGACACATCCCGCGAATGAACTTCAAGGAGTACAGGCCAATGACCATCAAGCACAGCCTCGGCACGTTGATAGCACCCGCCACCCTGCGCATGGAGCGCACCCTGCCCGCACCCGTCGAGCGCGTGTGGGCCTACCTCGTCGACCCCGAAAAGCGCAGGACCTGGCTGGCCGGCGGCACCATGGCGCAAGAGGCGGGCGGCGTGTTCGAGTTGCGCTTCCAGCACACCGAACTCTCCGGCGAAGAAACGCCCGAGCACTACGCCGCCTACCGCAAGACGCACATCCAGGAGTCGCGCGTGCTGCGCATCGAACCACCGAAGCTGCTGACCATCAGCTGGGGCAGCGACAGCGCAACGGCTTCGGAAGTCACCTTCGAACTCACGCCGCAGGGCGACGCCACGCAACTCGTGCTCACGCACCGGCGCCTGCCCGACCGCAAGGAAACGGTGAGCGTCTCCAGCGGCTGGCACGCCCATCTCGACGTGCTCGACGATGTGCTGCACGGCCGCCAGCCGCACGGGTTCTGGACGAACCTCCAAGCGGTCGAGAAGGCCTACGAGGCGCACATCCGCTGAGGTGGCTTGACGGCATCGCCAGCGGCATGCCCTTGTTTTTCTCCTGAGCGGGGCCCACCGGCCCCGCCTTCAAAAAAACCCAGCGCCTGCTGGTGCAACGCACGCGTTGCCTTCTCCCTGCTGCGCACAGCCGCAGCAACCCGCCGATTCGCCGCGTGACATAAGTGGCACTTCCGGAACCCGTGAAGCACGGAAATCGAGGCTCCGATGGCGCTGTCAAAGCACTGTCATTTGAGTACCTCAGTATCCGAGGCATTTATTGTATTTATGGCATTTTTTGCAAATTACTATAATCTGCACAAATGCAGGAAGATGCATTTTTTTGAAATGCCATCGACAGCCACGCGTCCATCCGCAGCGGGACAGGTCCTGGCGACCTGCCCCGCATCTTCATGTTGTTGTCGGAGCCCCTGATGAAAACACTCCAAGGCCACCTCGCGCGCGCCGCATTGAGCATGAGCGCGCTGCTTCTGCTGGCATCCTGTGGCGGCGGCAGCGGAGGAGGCGCAACGCCCTTCTTCCCCCTGTCACCCTCACCCACGCCCGCCACACCGGGCAATCCAGCGCCGGCGCCGGTTCCCGCCAAGCAAGGCAAGGCACTCGTCATCAGGATCGACGGCGTGCAGTACGACGCATTGCAACAGGCACTCGGCGCCTCCCGCGTCCCGGCCCTGCAAGGACTCGGCACGGTGCTCCCCGCCTACACCGGCGGCATCAAGGGCAAGCCCACCCAGCAACAAGCGACCGACGGCCCCGCATGGGCCACGCTGCTCACGGGCGCATGGGCCGACCGCCATGAAATCCGCTCCAACTACGAAGGCCAGGGCTTCAAGGCCGACACTGTCTTCAAGCTGCTGAAGCAGAGCCACGCCACGGCGCGCACCGCAGCCATCGCCAGCTGGAGCGGCCTGCCGCAACTGCTGCGTACCGACAAGGCCGCCGGCTACCTGGACCTCGTGAAGGACTGCGACGGCAGCGACAGCTGCGTGTCGTCCGAAGCGTCCGCAGCCATCGAGGGCGGCGGCTATGACCTGATCGTGGCCGACTACCAGGGCCCGACGCAGGTGGCGGACGTGGCGGGCTACGGCGTCGACTACCAGAACGCGCTGGCCGAAGTCGACCGGCAGATCGCCACGCTCAAGGCCTCGCTGGCCAGGCGCCGCACGGCCCAGCCCAACGAGGACTGGCTGGTGATCGTCACCACCACGCACGGCCTGGGCGCCACCGGGGTAGCCGACGGCATCCCGGTGCCTTCGAACCTCGCAACGATCGTCGCGATCGACAAGCCCGCCAACCTGGCACTGGCCGCACCCGCGACCCTGCCTGTGGCCATCGAGCCCTGGTACGCCTACGCCGCCGCGACGGACATCGTGCCCACGGTGCTGACGCATCTCTCGGCCCGTCCAGCGGCCGACAAGTACGTCATCGACGGCAGCCCGCTGATCGGTGCGCCTGGCGTGCGCCAGCTGTCCGCCGCCATGAACAAGCAGCGCAGTGGCGTCCGCCTGACCTGGACCCTGCCGGCCACGCCCGCCGCCATCACGGTGCTGCGCGACGGCGCGGCGGTGGCGACGCTGCCCGGCAACGCCCTCGAGTTCGAGGACACCACGATGGCGCCCGGAGCCAGCGGCTTCTTCACCTACAACTACACCGTGGTCGCCGACCAGACGCCGGTCTCGTTGCGCGCCACGCTCGACTACGTGAAGCCGGTGTCGCTGCTCGCCAGCGTGGCCAACGGCCTCACGCACATGTTCACGCTGAAGACCACGCTGGCCGACCGCATCGACAGCGCGCAGGCCTTCATGCCGTGGGTGAACGGTGCCGCGCCGGTCTATGCCGCCTCGGGCGACGGTCCGTTCGGCGGCGCCGACACCGCGCTGCAATCGACCAACTATGCGGGCCCGACCGTCTGCACGGCCTGCGACGGCGGCTACCGCATTCCCACGGCCAGCGTCACCAGCACCACCGCGCCTTTCAGCTTCGGCTTCTGGTTCCGCTCGGACGCCACCCGCTCGGGCATGCCGGTCGTGTCGAACAAGAACTGAGGCAGCGCCAACACCTGGGCGTATGTCGCCATGGCCGTCGACGTGCCCGGCCTGAAGGTGACGTACCACGTGTACGACCCCGTCTACGGCATGCAGAGCAGTTCGGCGGCGCTGACCAGCGCATTCGTCACGGCGCTCAACGGCCTGAACAACGGTTTCACGCTGAACGAGGACGGCGACGGCGGCTACGGCCCCAACTACCGCAACGGCAACGCGAGCAACACCATCGGCGGGCGCTTCGACTTCGGCGAGTTCGGCACCTAGAGCCGCGCACTGACCGCGGCGGAGGTCGAGTCGATCGGCCGTTCCGGCACCTCGCTGACCACGCTGCTTCCCTGACCGGAGATTGCCATGCACAAGCCCCAACTGCATACGACGCGTCCGGCCATAGGCCGTCGCCTCCTGTCCACGCTGGCCGCGCTCGCTGTCGCCGCCACGCTGGCCGCCTGCGGCGGCGGCAGCGGAGGCGGTGGCGTCAACGCGCTCGGCACCCCGGCCAGCAACGGACAACCCGGCGCGGTGGTCACCCCCAACGACCCCGCCACCGCCGGACCGCCCCCCGACGCCCTGACGCCGCCGGGCGCCACGCCCGATCCGAAACCACCCGCGCGTCGTCCCGAGACGGTGCGTTGCGCACCCTGAGGCCGCCACCATGACGGACAAGCACACTTCCAGCTCCCGGCGCGGCTTCCTGCGCGGCGCAGCGACCACCGCCGGCGCTGCTGCCGCACTCGGCCTATTGCCGCCCGGCATCCGCCGCGCGCTGGCCATTCCGGCCGCAGAGGACACCGGCACCATCAGCGACGTCAAGCACGTCGTGATCCTCATGCAGGAGAACCGGTCCTTCGAGCACTACTTCGGCACGCTGCGCGGCGTGCGCGGTTTCGGCGACCGCTTTCCGGTGCCGCTGGCCAATGGCAAGCCGGTCTGGAACCAGCCGCCGACTTCGGGCACCGGGACCTGCCTGCCCTTTCATTTCGACACGACCACCACGGGTGCTCAGCGCAAGGTCCACCTGAATCACTCCTGGTCGGATAGCCAGCAGGCTTGGAACGGCGGACGCATGAACCAGTGGATCGCGGCCAAGTCGGCACTCGCGCTGGGCTACTACCAGCAGAGCGACATCCCCTACCAGTTCGCGCTGGCGGACGCCTTCACGGTGTGCGATGCCTACCACTGCAGCGAACTCACCGGCACCAACTCGAATCGGCTGTTCCTCTGGACCGGCAGCAACGACCCGCTGGGCCAGGGTGGCGGTCCGGCCATCGACAACACCAACGACGACCTGGCCAACGCGCCTGGCTACAGCTGGACGACCTACCCCGAACGACTGGAAGCGGCCGGCGTCAGCTGGCAGATCTACCAGGACATGGCGGACAACTTCACGGACAACCCGCTCGAAGGCTTCACCAACTTCCGCAACGCCTACTACGCGGCGGCCCCGACCGAGGCGCAGCGCTCGCTCAAGGCGCGCGGACTGTCGACGCGCTCGCTGGCCGACCTGACCGACGACGTGAAGAACGGCCGCCTGCCGCAGGTGAGCTGGATCGTGGCGCCGGCCAAGTATTCGGAGCATCCCGACCCGTCGTCGCCGCTGTGGGGCGCCGAGTACACCGAACGCGTGCTGGATGCGCTCATCTCCGACCCCGCGGTGTGGAGCAAGACAGTGCTCTTCGTCACGTTCGACGAGAACGACGGCTACTTCGACCACATGCCGCCGCTCTCCATTCCGTCGCGCAACGCCGACGGCACCGATGCGGGCATGAGCACCGTGTCGACGCTCGGCGAACGCAACGAGCTGAAGGCGCCGTACATCGGCTCGCCTTTCGGCATGGGCTGGCGCGTCCCGATGTACGTGGTGTCACCGTGGAGCAAGGGCGGCTGGGTCAACTCGCAGGTGGCCGAGCACACCTCGGTCGTGCGCTTTCTCGAAGCGCGCTGCGGCGTGATCGAGCCCAACATCAGCGACTGGCGGCGCGCGGTGAGCGGCGACCTCATGTCCTGCTTCAACTTCGCGACGCCCAATGCCGAGTTGCCGGCGCTGCCGACCATCGACAGCGACGCCGCCAATGCCGCCATCGCGAAGCAATCGCTGCTGCCGACACCGGTCGCACCGGCGCCCGGCACCGGCACCGGCACGATGCCGTTGCAGGCCACCGGCGTGCGCTACTCGCGCGCACTGCCCTACGAGCTGCACACCAGCGGCCGCCCCGACATCGAACGGCAGAAGTTCTGGCTCGTGTTCGGCAACACCGGCAAGGCGGGCGCGGTGTTCCACGTCTACAACCACCTGTCGCTCGGCGACGTGCCGCGGCGCTACACCGTGGAGCCCGGCAAGCTGCTCAACGACAGCTGGACGCCCGCGGCGGACGGCGGCTACGACCTGTCGGTGTTCGGGCCCAACGGCTATTTCCGGCGCTTTCGCGGCAAGCTGCCGGCCTCCCTGGCCGGGAGTGTCGCGCTGCCCGAGATCCGGGTCTGCTACGACACCGCCAACGGCGACGTGCATCTGGAAATGCACAACATCGGCAACATCAGCTGCAACGTCACCGTCACGCCGACCGCGTACCGCACCGACGGCCCCTGGAACTTCGCACTCGCGCCCGGCCAGGTGCTGATGCAGCAGTGGGACCTGGCCTTCAGCAAGCACTGGTACGACTTCAGCGTGACGGCCAATGTGGACGACGGCACGATCTATCTGCGTCGCTTCGCGGGCCGCGTGGAAAACGGCGCCGACGGCATCAGCGATCCGGCCATGGGCCTCATCACCTGAGGCCGTCACCCAGGCATCGCCATCCGCTGCATGATGGCGATGCTCAGCACAATGGCGCTGGTCTTCGCACCGACGCCTCTTTCAGTTTCACGCTCCGGCATCTCCATGCTTCAAGAAGAACGATTCCTGCGCATCCGCAGCCTGCTGGCCACTTTCTCGCGGATCAGCGTCGACACGTGTCGTGCAGGACCTTGCGGTGTCGCGCGAAACCGTGCGCCGCGACCTGGTCGAACTCGAAGGCCAAGGCGAACTCCGCCGCGTCCACGGCGGCGCCATCGCCATCGCCATCAGCGCCGAGCCCGAGCCGCCGCTGGCGGTGCGGCTGGTCGCGCGCCAGCGAGAAAAACGCGCCATCGCCAAGGCGGCGGTCGCGCTGCTGCAGCCAGGGCAGACGGTGTTCCTGGACGCGGGCAGCACCACGGCCATCCTCGCGGAAGAGATCGCCACCCTGAACGGCATGACGGTCATCACCAACTCGCTGAGCATTGCGCTCAAGCTGGCCGGTGCCGGCGAAGGGCGTCTCACCGGCAACGAAACCATCCTGCTGGGCGGCCACATCGACGTGAAGACGCAGGCCACCTGCGGCGACACCACGGTCGAGAAAATCCGCCGCTACCGCGCCGACGTCGCGCTGCTGTCGCCGGTCGGCCTGCATGCCAGGCACGGTGCGATGAGCTTCGAGCACCACGAAGCTGCCGTGGCGCGCGCCATGGCCGAACAGGCGCAGCAGGTGGTCATCCTGGCCGACCACGCCAAGATCGGCCAGGCCAGCCGGGTCACCTACATCCGCACCGCGGACATCGACGTGGTCGTCACCGACGCCAAGGCCCGCGAACTGCCGGGCCTGTCCGCACTGCGCAAGGCCTGCGAACGGCTGGTCATCGCCTGAGGTTGCGGCGGGCTCCACCTGCGGCATGATCTCGGGCATGGACCACAACCGCCCGTACCCGCTCGTCATCGTCAAGCTCGGAGACACCCACGAGGCGCTGCGCGCGCGCCGCGGCGACTTCGAGAACTGGATCGCCGCCGGCCTCGACACGCAGACCCTGCCGATCCTCGTGGTCGACCCGCGCCGCGGCGACGCGCTGCCCGCGCCGGGCACCATGTCGGGCGTCGTCGTGACCGGCTCGCACGCGATGGTGTCGCACCGCGAACCCTGGAGCGAACGCACCGCCGAATGGCTGGCGCAACTCGTCGCAGAAGACACGCCGGTGCTCGGCATCTGCTACGGCCATCAGCTGCTCGCGCACGCGCTCGGCGGCGAGGCCGGCGACCATCCGCAGGGCCTGGAGATCGGCACGGTGACCGTCACGCTCGACGAAGCCGCCGCCACCGACCCGCTGTTGCGCGGCCTGCCGACAGAATTCCAGGCCCACGTGGTGCACCTCCAGAGCGCGCTGCGCCTGCCCGAAGGCGCGGTGCGGCTGGCCGGCAACGCCCACGAGCCGGTCCAGGCCTTTCGCGTCGGCGAACACGCCTGGGGCGTGCAGTTCCACCCCGAGTTCGATGCCGAGACGATGCGCGCCTACATCGACCTGCTGGCCGACGAACTGAAGTCCAATGGCGCCGACCCGGCCGCGCTGCGCGAGGGCGTCAGCGCCACCGAGACGGCCGCCGCGCTGCTGGGCCGTTTCGCCCGGATCGCCGAAGCGCACCACGGCGTCTGACCCGCGCGGAATGGCACCGCGACTACAAAAACCGCCCGGCGCCTGGGTTAAGGTGCGGGGCATGAACTCTCCCGATTCCGCACCGGTCCGCAAGCACTTTTCGATGATCCGCGGCTTTCACCTGGTCGACGCGTTCACGCTCGGCAACGCGGCCTGCGGCGTGGGTGCGGTGTTTCTTGCCATGGCCTTCATGGCCAGCCACTCGCTCGCGCAATTCCTCTGGGCGGCGGCGCTCGCACCGGCGGCCTTCATCTTCGACGCGTTCGACGGCCGCATCGCACGCTGGCGCCAGACGCATTCCGCGCTCGGGCGCGAGCTCGACTCCCTGGCCGACGTGATCTCGTTCGGCGTGGCGCCCGCCGCACTGGCCTTTGCGGCCGGCCTCGACGGCGGCTGGGACTGCCTGCTCCTGATCTATTTCGTGTGCTGCGGCGTGAGCCGGCTCGCGCGCTACAACGTGACGGCCGAGGCGCTTTCCGCAGGCGCGGACAAGGTCAAGTATTTCGAGGGCACGCCCATCCCGACCAGCGTGGTGCTGGTGGGCGTGCTGGCGTATGCGGCATGGCAGGGCCGCATCGGCGATGCCGTCTGGGGTGGCGCATGGACCATCGGCCCGTGACTGCTGCATCCGCTCGTGCTGCTGTTTGCGCTCTCGGGCACGCTGATGATCAGCAAGACCCTGCGCATTCCGAAGTTCTGATTCCGCCCAAGAAGGAGACACGGTCATGACCATGAAGCTGTATTTCGATCCGCACAGCCGCTCGCAAGTCGCCAAATGGATGCTCGACGAAGCGGGCGTCGAGTACGAAATCGTGCCTACGCTCATCAAGAACAAGGCGCACAAGAGCCCCGAGTTCCTGAAGATCAACCCGGCCGGCAAGCTGCCCGCGCTGGTCGACGGCCGCACGCGCATCTTCGAGAACGCGGCCATCTGCATGTACATCGCCGAGAAGTTTCCCGAAAAGCGGCTCGCGCCCTCCATCGGCTCGCCCGACCGCGGCCGCTACCTGTCGCTGATGGTCTATTCGACCTCGCAGCTCGAGCCCTCGATGGGCGACAGCCTGCTGAAGATCCGCAGCAACAACAGCGCGCGCGGCTGGACCAACTTCGAACAGGCCAAGGATGCGGTCGAACGCGAACTCGGCTACGGCCCCTACCTGTTCGGCGCGCAGTTCACCGCGGCCGACGTGATGATCGGTTCGATGCTCATCTGGCACCGCGCCTTCAGCGGCAAGCTGAACCGCCCGAAGCTCGATGCCTACATCGACCGCCTGCAGGCACGCCCCAAGGGCATGAAGTTCGGCTGAAGCCGGCGCGGCGTGCCGCGCTGGCGACAGTGCGCGGCGGAGGCTCGTCCTCTAATCGGTCCTTCTTTTTTTGGCCTTTTTCTCACACGTCCGCACCATGACTTCGAACACCTCGCGCTCCCGGTTCTCGTTGACGGCCCTGTCCCTGGGCTTGGCGCCCTGCTCGCTTCCTGTGCCAGCACGCTGCCACCCGGCAGCCGCAGCGTGACCATCGAACGCACCACCTTCGGCATCGCGCACATCACAGCGCCCGACTACGAAGGCCTGGCCTACGGGAGCGCCTATGCGCATGCACAGGACAACGTCTGCCAGACCGCCGAGCATCTGCTGACGCTGCGCGGCGACCGCTCGCAGTTCCTCGGCGCGCAGAACACCGGCGACTTCGGCCTGGGCCGCATGCCCAACGCGCAGATCGACCTGTTCATCCGCTCGCACATGGACGACGCCGCACTGGCACGCGCCGCGGCCACCACCAGCCCCGACGTGCAGGCCGCCTTGCGCGGCTACGTGGCGGGCTACAACCGCTACCTGCAGGATGCCGGCCCCAATGGCCTGCCCGAAGCCTGCCGCGGCAAGCCCTGGGTGCGCCCGATGAGGCTGGCCGACCTGTCGCGCGCCACCGAGCAGTCGATGATCCAGGGCGGCCTGGGCGCGCTGGCCGGTGCCGTGCTGGCCGCGGTGCCGCCCCCGCCGGGCACGAAGGCCAGCGCTGCGCCGGTGGATCTGCAGCAGGCGGTCGCCGAGATCGGCCGCCACAGCTTCAACGCCAACCCCGAAGGCGGCGAGCTGGGCTCCAACGGCTGGGCCTTCGGCCGCAATGCCACACCCGACGGCCGTGGCCTGCTGCTGGGCAACCCGCATTTCCCGTGGACCGGCACCAACCGTTTCTGGGAAATGCACCTCACCATTCCCGGCAAGCTCGACGTGATGGGCGCCACCGGCGGCCTGAGCCCCGTGGTGTCGATCGGCTTCAACAAGGACGTGGCCTGGACCCACACGGTGTCGACCGGCAAGCGCTTCACGCTGTACGAGCTCAAGCTCGATCCGAACAACCCGACCGTGTACTGGGTCGACGGCCAGGCCCGCAAGATGGCCGCCTACACGATCACGCTGCCGGCCGAATCGGCAACGGGTGGCGCCGCCCCCGCGCAGCACACCTTCTATGCAACCGACTGGGGCCCCGTCATCTCGCTGCCGCGCGCCGGCCTCGGCTGGACCACGCAGAAGGCCTACGCGATCCGCGATGCCAACACGCTCAACGTGCGCTCGGCCGAGAGCTGGATGAAGATGGCGCTCGCGCGCAACGTGGCCGAGCTGCGCGCCGCCATGGGCAACCAGGGCATGCCGTGGATCAACACCATCGCGGCCGACCGCGACGGCAACGCGATGTACGCCGACCTGTCGGTGGTGCCCGACGTGTCGGCCGAGATGCTCAAGGCCTGCGCGCCCTCGCCCGCCGCGGCCGCGCTGCTCAATACGGCCGGCCTCGCCGTGCTCGACGGCTCGCGCAGCGCCTGCGCCTGGAACCGCGACAGCACGGCCGCCGCGCCCGGCATCATCGCGCCGGCCCGCATGCCGGTGGTCGTCACGCCGGACTGGGTGCAGAACAGCAACGACAGCTTCTGGCTCAGCAATCCGCATGTGCCGCCGATGGCGGGCGTCTCGCCGCTGGTCGGCCCCGTCGGCGTGCCGCAGCGGCTGCGCACGCGCAGCGGCATCATGGAAATCGAAGGCCGCCTCGCCGGCAGGGACGGCCTGCCCGGCAACCGCATGGGCGCGGCCGAGCTGCGCAGCGTGATCTTCCGCGACAAGAACCTCGCCGGCATGCTGGTGATGGACGACCTGCAGGCCGCGTGCGCGGCCACCGGTGCTGCGCTGAATGCCGACCAGGCCCTGGGCTGCCGCGTGCTCTCCGCATGGGACCGCACCAGCAATGCCGATTCGAAGGGTGCCGCGCTGTTCCGCGAGTTCTGGCGCAAGGCCAAGGACCTGCCGAAGGTCTGGCGCGTGCCTTTCGATCCCGCGCAACCTGTGGCAACACCGGCCGGCCTCGACATGGCCACGCCGGCCACGCGCGATGCGGTGTTCAAGGCGCTCGGCGATGCGGTCGGCGTGGTCCGCACCGCGGGCTTCGCGGCCGACGTGCCGCTGGGCGTGCCGCAGTCGCGCACCGTGCGCGGCCAGAAGATCGCGCTGCACGGTGGCGACGAATTCGAAGGCGTGCTCAACAAGCTCGAATCGCAAGGCCAGTCGCTGATCGATCCGAAGGGCTACAACGTCAACTACGGCAGCAGCTACATGCAGATCGTGACCTTCGACGAGCGCGGCCCGGTCGCGCAAGGCTTGCTCACCTACGGGCAGAGCAGCGACCTCACCTCGCCGCGCGCCTACGATCAGCTGCCGCTGTTCGCAGCAAAGCAATGGCATGCGCTGCCGTTCCATGCTGCCGATGTGCAGGCGCAGCGCGAAGGCAAGCCGCTGCAGCTTGCGTACTGACAAAGACAGAACGCATGTCACAGACCACGCCATCCCACAGCGCCGCGGGCGGCCTCGACCAATTGATCCGCATTGCCGAGGCGCAGCCGCTTTCGCCGGTCTGCGATCACTTCTACTTCCTGCGCCACGGTCAGACCGGCCGCAACGCGCAGCGCATCTTCCAGGCGGTCGACGAGCCGCTGAGCGAGCTCGGCCTGCGGCAGGCGGCGCATGCCGCAGGGCTGCTGGCGGGCGAGCCGATCCGCACCATCGTCTGCAGCGATGCGCGGCGCGCCTTCGACACCGCCCACACCGTGGCGGCGGCGCTTCGGCTCACGCCCACGGCGCAGGTCGAACTGCGCGAGCGCAACTTCGGCGCACTGATCGGCACCTCGTCGGTCAACATCGATTGGGCCTGCGAACCCGAGGGCGGCGAGACGCTGACGCAGTTCGTCGCCCGCAAGCGCGCCGCGCTGGCCGCGGCCCTCCAACAACCCGCACCGATGCTGGTGGTGGCGCACGGCGGCACCCTGTATGCACTGGCCGCCCTGCTCGGCGTGCCCATCGACACGAACGTGCTCGGCAACGCGCAACCATTGCGTTTTGCGCGCAGCGGCCCTACATGGGCCATAACGCCGCTGCTGCGGCATGCCGACGGCGACGCGGCTCTGGCCTAGCCGGGCCGCCCAGTACGCCGTCCACCGAACCAACCGCCATCATGGAATTCAAGGACTACTACAGCGCACTGGGCATCGAACGCACCGCGTCCGACGACGAGGTGCGCAAGGCCTACCGCAAGCTCGCACGCAAGTACCACCCCGACGTCAGCAAGGAGCCCGACGCCGAGAAGCGCATGCGCGACATCAACGAGGCCAACGACGTGCTGCGCGACAAGGAAAAGCGCGCCGCCTACGACGCGCTGGCCGACCGCGTCGCGCGCGGCGGCAGCCCCGAGGGCGACTTCCAGCCGCCGCCGGGCTGGGACTCAGGCTTCGAGTTTCACCGCGGCCCGAACCAGGGCCCGGCCGACCATGCGGACTTCAGCGAGTTCTTCTCGTCGCTGTTCGGCGAGGCCGAGCGGCGCGGGGCGACACGGCAGAACTACCGCGCACGCAGCGAGGACCACCACGCGGCCATCGAGATCGCACTGGAAGACGCGCTCAACGGCGCCGAGCGCGAGATCACGCTGCGCGCACAAACTGTCGATGCGCAAGGCCGCCCGCAGTGGGAGAACCGCACGCTCAGCGTCAAGATCCCGCCGGGTGTGCATCCCGGTCAATTCATCCGTCTCGCGGGGCAAGGCATGCCCGGCCACGGCGGCGAGCCGGCCGGCGACCTGTATCTCGAGGTGCGCATCGCGCCGCACAAGCTCTACCGCGTGGAAGAACGCGACATCTACATGACGCTGCCCGTCACGCCCTCCGAGGCGGCGCTGGGTGCGCAGGTGCAGGTGCCGACACCGAGCGGCGGCGTGGTCGAGGTCACGGTGCCGCGCAATGCGCGCAGCGGCATGAAGCTGCGGCTCAAAGGGCGCGGGCTCAAGGGCAAGACGCCCGGCGACTTGTACCTGCTGATCGAGATCGCGCTGCCGCCGGCCGACAGCGACGAGACACGCAAGGCCTACGAGCAACTGGCGCAGGCGGCCTCTTCGTTCAACCCGCGCCAGCACCTGGGAGTCTGAACATGGCGACTATTTCCGTCACAACCGCAACCGCCATCAGCGCTTCGCAACCGCTCGCGCTGCACGAACTGGCCCATGCCGTCGGCGCCGACACCGCCTGGGTGGTGCAACTGGTCGAGGTCGGCATCGTGCAGATCACGGCGGCCGAAGCGCCGCCCGAACGTTGGCAGTTCTCGAGCACCGACCTGCAATATGCGCTCGAGGCGCGCCGGCTCGAACGCGACTTCGGCGTGGGCCTCGACGCCGCCGCGCTGATCCTCGATCTTCAGCACGAGGTGCGGCGGCTCAAGGCCGTGCTGCAGGTGCACGGCCTCCGTTAGAGGCTGTCTACGATCTGCTCGGGGCCCTGTGCACGCGCCCCGAATGCACCCGCACCGCGCCTGCTACTGCATCTGCTGCAGATTCCCGATGCGCACCAGCATCTCGGTGAACATCTGCAGATCGGCGTCGAGGTCGGGCACTTCCTTGTACTCCTTGGCGTTGTGCCCCGTGTACTTCTTGCCGGGCATGCCGGGGCCGAAGCTGATCGCGTTGGGCATCTGCTTGGCCGTGGTGGCGCCAGCCGCGGACACCGGCTGGGCTTCGAGGCCGGTGGTGTCGCCGTAGATGTCGAGCAGCGTCGAGAGCCACCGGCCCGAGGGGTCGCGCGCCATCCAGTTGCCCTGGTCGTACTTGATCTCGACCTTAGCCTTGTTCGCCGTGGCTCAGTCGTTGATCTTGGCTTCCACCTGCGTCTTCAGCTCTTCGGGCGTGCGGCCGCGCGGCATGCGCGTGTTGACCGCCACGACCAGCCGGCCGTCGGCGCCCGTGCGAATCAGGTTGGGAGAGAAGGTCAGCGGCCCCATGAAGTCGTCCTTGTACCCCAGGCCGATCTTCTCGCCGAGGTAACCGGTGCCGTAGAGCGTGTCGACGTACTTGATCGCTTTCAGGAACTGGTTGTCGGCCAGCGTGACGCCCGACTCCTGCAGGAACAGGCCGAGCCGCGGTAGCGGGTTCACGCCGTTCTGGGGTTCCGAGCCGTGGGCCGAGGTGCCGGTGACCTTGATGTCGACGCTGTCGGTGCCGCGCGAGACCGCGATCGCGAACTTGCCTTGCGGCTCGTACTTCTGCAGGAAGGCTGGCTTCGAGTTTCGCGAGCACGGCCGCGAGGTCACCGCCCTTGAGCGTGGCGGTGGCGGTCTGCGATATCGCGTTGACCGCAGCGGCTGCGCCCATGTCGGTGATCGCGGTGACAGCGCCCTCGGTCTTCTCCGCGGGGAAGAACACGCTCAGCGAACCTGCGCCCTTCTCGGCCACGACGGCAGGGTAGCCGCTGTCGAGCACGATGTTGTACTCCGGCAGCTTCGTCTTGCCGCGGTAGTACTCCATCGCATCGCCGCCGGTTTCCTCGGTGGTCTCGATCATCAGGCGCATGCTGCGCTGGATCGGGATACCGCTTTCCTTCACCGTCTTCATCGCATAGAGCACGGCCGCGATCGAGCCCTTGTCGTCGATGGTGCCGCGGCCGTAGAGGCGGTCGCCCACGCGGACCATCGTGAACGGATCGAGCCGCGTGCCGTCATCGAGCACCCATTCGGACAGCACCGCGGGCACCACGTCCGAATGCGTGAGGATGCCGAACTCTTCAGTGCCCTTGCCCTTGAGGCTGACTTCGAAGATGCGGTTGTCGACGTTGCGGTAGGCGAGGCCGAAGTCTTTCGCCATCTTCTCGACCCGCTTGCCGAAGTCGATGATCGTCGGGTTCTCGTGCGGCGGGATCTGCACGTTGCGCGCCGTCGGCAGCGCCACCATGGCACCGAGGCTCGCGATGACCGCCTTCTGGTTGTGCAGGCGGTTGTAGAGGCCGAGCAGGCGCGCGATGTTGGTGAGGGCATCGCCGGCCAGCGGTGCCTTCTTGCGGTAGGCGGCCACGGCGGGTTTCAGCGCGGGGTTGGCCTTCTCCGCCTGGGCCAGGAAAGCATTGAAGCTGGACGCGGGCTTGCCGCTTTGCCAGGCTGCGGCCAGCTGGTCGAGCGCGGGTTTCTTGAGCGTCTCTGCAAAGGCCGGTGCGGTGAGGCCGATTGCCATCAAGCCCATGGTAAGGGCCGGCAAAGAGAAGCGAAATTGCTGCATGAGCGTGACTCCCTGTTCACAAAAATGGAAGCCTTCGACAATACCCGAGCTACGTCTTGCGACATGCCTCTTCGTGCTACGAAGAAACGTTGCAGAGGCATAAGGAGGTACGACTTTTGGGCCCATCTACGATCTATTTGGGGGCACATTGAGGCTTGTTGTTCGGGGCGCGCTCACGCCGACGGTGTGCTCTGCTCCGCGAATGTCCCCCGCTTCGCTCCTCCTTTATTTCGCTGCGGGGAGTACCCGGTGCCCTGTGCACGCACCCCGAACGCACGCGCACGGGCCAAGCATCGCGCCGGCTTTACTGCATCTGCTGCAGATTCCCAATGCGCAGCAGCATCTCGGTGAACATCTGCATGTCGGCATCAAGGTCCGGCACTTCCTTGTATTCCTTGGCGTTGTGCGCGGTGTACTTCTTGCCGGGCATCGCCGGGCCGAAGTTGATCGCGTTGGGCATCAGCTTGGCTGTCGTGCTGCCGGCCGTGGACACCGGCTGGGCTTCGAGGCCGGTGGTGTCGCCGTAGATGTCGAGCAGGGTCGAGAGCCATGCGCCCTTGGGGTCGCGTGCCATCCAGTTGCCCTGGTCGTAGTTGACTTCGAGCTTCACCTGATTCGCGGCGGCCCAGCCATCGACCTTCGCTGCCACCTGTGCCTTCAATTCGTCGGGCGTGCGGCCGCGCGGCATGCGCACGTTGACCGTGACTTCGAGCTTGCCGTCCGCGCCCATTCGGATCAGGTTGGGCGAGAAGGTCAGCGGCCCCATGAAGTCGTCCTTGTAGCCCAGGCCCATCTTCTCGCCGAGGTAGCCGGTGCCGTAGAGCGCGTCGATGTACTTCACGGCCTTCAGGTAGTGATTGGCGGCGAGCGGCGCACCGGACTCCTGCAGGAACAGCGCGAGGCGCGGCAGTGGGTTCACGCCCTCTTCGGGCCGCGAGCCGTGGGCCGAGACGCCCGTGACCTTCAGCTCGATGCTGTCCGCACCGCGTGCGACGTCGATGGAGAACTTGCCGCCCTGCCCTTCGTACTTCTGCAGGAAGGCTGGCTTGGCGGCTTCGAGCTGTGCGGCAACCGCTGCAAGATCGCCGCCCTTGAGCGTGGCGGTGGCCGTCTGCGAAATCGCATTGGCCGATGCGGCACCGCTCATCGCGGTGATCGCGGTCGAAGCACCGTCGGTCGCTTCCGAGGGGAAGAACACCTTCAGCGCGCCCGACCCCTTCTCGGCCACCACCGCGGGGTACTTGCTGTCGAGCACGATGTTGTAGGCCGGCAGCTGCGTCTTCGTGCGGTAGTACACCATCGCATCGCCACCGGTCTCCTCGGAGGTCTCGATCATCAGGCGGATGCTGCGGTCGATGGGCAGGCCGCTGTCCTTCACGGCCTTCATCGCGTAGAGCACGGCGGCGATCGAGCCCTTGTCGTCGATGGTGCCGCGGCCGTAGAGGTAGTCGCCCACGCGGGCCATCTTGAAGGGGTCGAGGCGCGTGCCCGTCGTCGAGCACCCATTCGGAGAGCACTGCGGGCACCACGTCGGCGTGCGTGAGGATGCCGAACTCCTCGCTGCCCCTGCCCTTCAGGCTGACCTCGAAGATGCGGTTGTCGACATTGCGGTACGCGAGCCCGAAGTCTTTCGCCATCTTCTCGACCAGCTTGCCGAACTCGATGATGGGTGGGCTTTCATGCGGCGGCACCTGCACGTTGCGCACCGTGGGTATCGCCACCATCGTGCCGATGCTCGCGATCACGGCCTGCTGATTCTGCAGGCGGTTGTAGAGACCGAGCAGGCGCGCGATGTTGATGAGGTCGTCGCCCGCCAGCGGCGCCTTCTTGCGGTAGGCTGCCACGCTGGGCCGCAGCGCGGGATTGGCCTTGGCAGCCTGGGTCAGGAAGGCGTTGAAGTCGGCGGGCGCCTTGCCGCTTTGCCATGCCGCGGCCAGCTGAGCGAGCGCGGGCTTCTTGAGGGTGTCGGCGAAGGCCGGTGCACCAAGGCCGAGCGCGAGGCCCAATGAAAGGGCCGACGATGAAAATCGAAAATGCTGCATCAGGGTGACTCCCTCATTCTGAAAACATCTCCCGACGATAGCCGAGCGAAGAAAAACCGAACAATGAACAGCACCACCACCCAAACCCGCTGCGCCTGGGCCCAGACCGACCCGCTGCTGGCCGACTACCACGATGCCGAATGGGGCGTGCCCGAACGCGACAGCCGCGCGCTGTGGGAAAAGCTGATGCTCGACGGCTTCCAGGCCGGCCTGTCGTGGCTCACCATCCTGCGCAAGCGCGATGCGTTCCGCAAGGCCTTCAAGGGTTTCGTGCCCGAGAAGATCGTCAAATTCACCGCCGCCGACGTCGACCGGCTGATGCTGGACGCCGGCATCGTGCGTTCGCGCTCGAAGATCGAGGCGACCATCGGCAATGCGCGCGCCTACTTGGCCATGCAGGCCGCGGGCGAGGATTTTTCAGAGTTCGTCTGGGGCATGGCGGGCGGCAAGCCCATCGTCAACAAGACCGGCAAGGTGCCGACCCAGACGCCGCTGTCGGAAGAGATGTCGAAGGCGCTCAAGAAGCGAGGCTTCAAGTTCGTCGGGCCGGTGATTGTCTATGCGTGGATGCAGGCCACGGGCATCGTCGACGACCATGCGCCGGATTGCCACCGGCACGGATCGAAGCGCAAATGAAAAAACCGGACCGCGCTTTCGCACGGTCCGGTTTTTCTTTGGCTTGTGACCTGAAGCGGCTTGCGCCGCGACGGATTGATTACAGGCCGGCTTGACGCGTGAAGGTCAGGCTTTTCGCTTGCGAGGGGATCACGCTGCCAGCGAAGGTTTCGGGGCGCAGGTTCTGGCCCGGTGCATGTGCTGCGGCAACAGCCTGATCGCGGACGGTGGCGCGGTCGACCGAAGCGGCCAGCACGGGCGTCGCAGTCGACGGGGCGCCGCCGTTGTCGCCGTACACGTTGCCAGCGCGAGCGGCTGCAACAGCTTGGGGAGCCACGTCGGCACGGCTGTAGCCGGAGGTCAGGGGCTGCACGCCTTCGTAGGTTTCTGCGTGTGCGCCAGCGACGGCGAGCAGGGACAGAGCGGCGGCGGCGAGGATGTTCGAGGTCTTCATTTCAATTTCCTTCTTGATTGGACTTTGGGTGTCCTGAAGTTTGCACCACGATTCCGAGGGTAAACCCCACTCAATCGAATCGCAGTGTTCATGAAATTGAAACAATGACGCGGAACTTTCTAACGAGGCTAAGTCAAGTGCCCGTTCAGCAGTTCAAAACCGGTCAATTTGCGTACTTTTTCTCTAGCTCGTCAAGCAAGGGCTTGCCGACAAGGCGCTGCCTCTCGGCAAACGGTGCGACCAGTGTCGGGTCCTTGTCGAGCCGCCGGGTGTCGCGCAGCACAGTCAAGGCACGTTGCATGCCAGCGACCGCGCCCTGCAATGCGGCATTGGCGTAGAGCACGAAGCCGTAGCCCAGCGAGCCGAGCTCTTCCGCCCCGAAGGTCGGTGTCTTGCCGCCGATCACCATGTTCATGAGCTGCGGCTTGTTCAGCCGCTGAGGCATCGCGCGCACTTCGTCGGCCAGCGTCACGGCTTCCACGAACAGGATGTCGGCGCTGGCCTCGCTGAACTTCTGCGCGCGCTCGATGGTGGCCTCGAAGCCATGCACGGCCGCCGCATCGGTGCGAGCCATGATGAGCAGGTCGCTGTCCTGCCGCGCGTCGACGGCCGCCTTGATCTTGCCGAGCATCTCGTCGGTGTCGATCACCGCCTTGCCCGAGAAGTGGCCGCAGCGCTTGGGGCTGACCTGGTCTTCGAGCTGGATGCAGTCGGCCCCTGCCCGCTCGAGCACGCGCACCGTGTGCCGCACGTTGAGCGCATTGCCGAAGCCGGTGTCGGCATCGACCAAGAGCGGCAAGCCCACCGCATTGCGGATGCGCGCCGTGTGCTCGGCAATTTCATGCAGCCCCATGAAGGCCTGGTCGGGCAGGCCGAGGTACATGTTGGTCACGCCGGCGCCGGTAATGTAGATCGCCTCGCAGCCGAGGTCTTCGACCACGCGCGCCGACATCGCGTTGAATGCGCCCGGCACCAGCACGCCGCGGCGCGCCTCGGCCAGGCGGCGCAGGGTCTTCTTGGTGGATTCGTTGTTCGTGCTCATTGCGTTCCTAGTCTTCCTTCATGCCCGTGGCCTTGACCACGCTGCCCAGCCGCGCACGCTCTTCGTCGACAAATTTGGTGAACGAGGCGCGCGTGCCGCCGACGGGCTCGATGCCCATGCCCTTGAGGTGTTCGGCGGTGGCGGGCGTCTTCATCGCGGCGTCGATGGCCGCGGCCATCTTGTCGAGAATGGCATCGGGCGTGCCGCGCGGCGCGTGCACGCCGGCCCAGTGCGCGATGCGGATTTCGGGGAAGCCCTCTTCCGCTGCGGTCGGCAGTTGGGGATACGCCGAGATGCGCTGCGACCACGTACCCGCCAGCGCCTTGAGCTTGCCGCTCTTGATGTACGGCAGCACCACGATGCTGGCCTCCGACGTTGCCTCGACCTAGTTGCCGAGCACGGCGGTGATCGATTCGGAGCCGCTCTTGTAAGGCACCACGTCGAGCTTGCCGCCGTACTTCGTCTCCAGGATGCCTTCGACGAAATGCGGCGTGCTGCCGGTGCCCGCCGTCGCCCAGTGGAAGCCGTTGCCCGATTTCTTCGATGCGGCAACGAACTCCTTCAGGTCCTTGTAGGGCGCGTTCGCCGGCACCACCACCACCGAGGGCGCGAGCGCGATCATGGCCACCGGCACCAGTGCGTCGTCCTTGTACGGCATGTTCTTCTTGATCATGCTGTTCGACACCACGCCGGCCGCGCTCACCAGAAAGGTGTAGCCATCGGGTGCGCTCTTGGCGACCACGTCGGCGCCGAGGATGGCGCCGGCGCCGGGCTTGTTGTCGATGATGATCGGCTGGCCCAGTTGCTTGGAGGCGCCCTCGGCCGCGGCACGCGCCATCAAGTCGTTGGCACCGCCTGCAGAGAACGGAACGACGAGCCGGATCGGCTTGGTGGGCCACGCCTGTGCAGCAGCCCCTTGAGCGAGCATCGATGCCGCGAGCCCGACGGCGAGCGAGGCAAGGCGAAATGGAATCATGTTTGTTCTCCTGTGTTGTAGTGGGTGTGAAGAAGCCCGGTGGACCGGGCTTTTCATGATGCCACGCCCCTCTTTCCGGGGCCTTCCACAGGGCGAATCAGGCGGCTGCCGCGTACAGGTCGACGTATTCGTTCACCGGCATCGCTTCGAGCTTCTTCGCATCGAGCGACACATCCAGAATTGCCTGCTGCTGCTTCTGCGCAAAGCGGCGCGCCAGGTTGGTCCGGAACTTGGCTTCGAGCAGCGGAATGCCATCGGCACGGCGGCGCTTGTGGCCGATCGGGTACTCGACCACCACCTCGGAGAAGCTCGTGCCGTCCTTGAACTCCACGGTCAGCGCGTTGGCGATGCTGCGCTTTTCGGGGTCGTGGTAGTCGGCGGTGAACTTCGGGTCTTCCACGCAGACGATCTTGTCGCGCAGCGCGTCGATGCGCGGATCGTTCGCCACGCTGTCCTCGTAGTCGCCGGCCGTGAGGCGGCCGAAGATCATCGGCATAGCCACCATGTACTGGATGCAGTGGTCGCGGTCGGCCGGGTTGTTCAGCGGGCCCTTCTTGTCGATGATGCGGATGCAGGCCTCGTGCGTGCGGATCGTCACCTTGCCGATGTCGTCCACGCTCTTGCCCGACTTCTGCAGTTGCGCATGCAGCGTCATGCCCGCCTCCACCGCCGTCTGGCTGTGGAACTCCGCCGGGAAGCTGATCTTGAACAGCACGTTCTCCATCACATAGCTGCCATACGGGCGCTGGAACTTGAAGGGCTGGCCCTTGAACAGCACGTCGTAGAAGCCCCAAGTTTTGGCCGTGAGCACGCTCGGGTAGCCCATCTCGCCCGTCTTGGCGATCAGCGCGAGGCGCACCGCGCGGCTCGTGGCATCGCCCGCGGCCCAGCTCTTGCGGCTGCCGGTGTTGGGTGCATGGCGGTAGGTGCGCAGGCTTTGGCCGTCGACCCAGGCGAGCGACACGGCATTGACGATCTCGTCGTGCGTCAAACCCATCAGGCGCGCCACCACGGCGGTCGACGCCACCTTGACCAGCACCACGTGATCGAGCCCGACCTTGTTGAACGAGTTCTCGAGCGCGAGGCAACCCTGGATCTCGTGCGCCTGGATCAGCCCGGTGAGCACGTCGCGCATGGTCAGCGGTGCGCGCCCGGCGGCCACCGCATTGCGGCTCAGCCAGTCGGCCGTGGCCAGGATGCCGCCGAGGTTGTCGCTCGGATGGCCCCACTCCGCCGCAAGCCAAGTGTCGTTGAAGTCGAGCCAGCGGATCATCGTGCCGATGTTGAAGGCGGCCTGGATCGGGTCGAGCTGGTGCGGCGTGCCGGGCACCTTCGCGCCGTTCGGCACCACCGTGCCGGGCACGACCGGGCCGAGCAGCTTGGTGCAGGCCGGGTATTCGAGCGCCTCGAGGCCGCAGCCCAGCGTGTCGATCAGGCAGTGGCGCGCGGTTTCATAGGCGAGCGCGCTGGTGATCTGCCGGTGGTTGAGCACGTAGTCGACGATGTCGACCAGCACTTGATCGGGTTCGGGGCGGACGTTGCTGATGTGAGCTGACATGGGATCTCTCTGAACAAACAAACAAACAAAAAACGGTGTCACTCGGCCCGGATGCCGGCCTCGTGGATGACCTTGCCGTAGCGGACGATCTCGGCGCGGATCAGCGCACCGAATTCTTCCGGCGTGCCGCCGGCCGCGCCCACGCCCGTGGGTTCGAGCCGGTCTTCCATCTCCTTGGCCCGGAGCATCGCATTGAGCTCGGTGCTGAGCCGCGCGAGCACCGCCGGCGGCAGGCCCTTGGGCCCGACCAGTCCGTGCCAGGCAACCACGTCGTAGTCCGGCAGGCCGCTCTCGGCCACCGAGGGAATGTCGGGATAGGCCGGAAGGCGCTTGGCCGTGCTCACCGCCAGGGCGCGCAGCTTGCCGGCCTTGACGTGCTGCATCAATGCCTCGGTGCCGGCGAACAGCATGTCGACATTGCCGGAGAGCAGGTCGTTGACCGCCGGCCCCGTGCCCTTGTAGGGCACATGCGTGGCCTTGACCTTCGCCATCTCGAACATGTACTCGGTCACCACATGCAGATGGCCGCCCGCGCCGCTGGAGGCGAAGGTGAGCTTGCCCGGGTCCTTGCGCGCCAGTGCCAGCAGCTCCTGCAGGTTGCGCGCCGGCACGCGCGGGTTCACGCACAGCACATAGGCGCCGCGCGACAACTGGATCACCGGCGTGATGTCGGCCACCGGATCGAAGGCGAGCTTGTAGAGCGCGGGGTTCACCGTATAGCTGCCCGCCACCAGCAGCAGCGTATAGCCGTCGGGTGCAGCCTTCACGCCGATCTCGGTGCCCAGCGTACCGCCGGCGCCGGGCTTATTGTCGACCAGCACCGTCTGGCCGATGCGTTCGCCCAGCTTGGCCGCGGCCAGACGCGCGATGAAGTCGGAGCCGCCGCCCGGTGCGAACGGGCACACGATGCGGATGGATTTCGACGGAAAGGCCCCCGCCTGGGCGCACGCGATGCGCGGCACCAGGCCACCGAGCGCAAGCGCCGGAACAAGGGCTGAGAAACTTCGACGGTCGATGTTCATTGCAGATTTCCCGAGGATGTGGAACGCAGGCGCGCCGGATGGAATGGCACGGTGCATTGCACGCCCATGGGCGCCTTTGCGCCCTCGGGATTTGTCCTAGCGGCGGTCGCCGATGGGCACGAAGATCAGGTCTTCCGGGCCGGTGTAGTTGGCGCTCGGGCGAATGATCTTGTTGTCCTGGCGCTGCTCGATGATGTGCGCGGCCCAGCCGCTGGTGCGCGCGATCACGAAGAGCGGCGTGAACATCGCGGTCGGCACGCCGAGCATGTGATAGCTCACAGCACTGAACCAGTCGAGGTTGGGAAACATCTTCTTCGCATCCCACATGACGGTTTCGAGCCGCTCGGCGATGTCGTACATGCGGGTGGAGCTGACCTCGTCGGAGAGCTTTTTCGCCACCCGCTTGATGACGATATTGCGCGGATCCGATACGGTGTAGACCGGGTGGCCGAAACCGATCACGACTTCCTTGGCTTCCACGCGGCGGCGGATGTCGGCCTCGGCTTCGTCGGGCGTGTCGTAGCGCTTCTGGATCTCGAAGGCCACCTCGTTGGCACCGCCGTGCTTCGGGCCGCGCAGTGCGCCGATGGCGCCGGTAATGGCCGAGTACACATCGGAGCCCGTGCCCGCCACCACACGCGCGGTGAAGGTCGAGGCGTTGAACTCGTATTCGGCGTAGAGGTTGAGCGAGGTGTGCATCGCACGCTCCCAGCTCGCCGAGGGTGCACGGCCATGCAGCAGGCGCAGGAAGTGCGCGCCGATCGATTCGTCGTCCGTCTCGACTTCGATGCGCCGGCCCTGCGTGGACCAGTGGTACCAGTACAGCAGCATCGAACCGAGCGAAGCCATCAGCCGATCGGCGATGTCGCGCGCGCCGGGCAGCGAATGGTCGTCCTTCTCGGGCAGCACGCAGCCGAGCGCCGACACGCCGGTGCGCATCACGTCCATCGGATGGGCGCTGGCAGGCAGGTGCTCCAGCGCTTCCTTCACGCTCGCCGGCAGGCCGCGCATCGCCTTGAGACGGCCCTTGTAGGCCCGCAGTTCGGAGGCGGTCGGCAGCTTGCCATGCACCAGCAGGTGCGCGATTTCCTCGAACTCGCAGACATCGGCGATGTCGAGGATGTCGTAGCCGCGGTAGTGCAGGTCGTTGCCGGTGCGGCCCACGGTGCAGAGCGCGGTGTTGCCCGCGGTCACGCCCGAAAGCGCCACGGATTTCTTCGACTTGAAGCCGGCGGTGGGCGCGTTGTCCGTGATCAGGGTCATACAGTCTCCTCGATTGTTTCTTCATGAAGGTGCGGCGGGTTCGCCAGCCGCACCGGTCGTCCGGCGGCATCCACCGCCACCATCTCGAATTCGCCGTCGAGCACACGCGTCAGTGCCTCGGTGGCCACGTCCTGCACGCTGCCGGCCACGCGCACGGTGAGCGAACTGCGGCCCACGCGCGACACCTGCGCATCCAGCATCAACGTGCTGCCCAACCGCACCGGCGCATGGAACAGCACCTCGCCGCAGCGCGCCATCACCACGTCGCCGCGCGCGAAGCTGCGGCCGCTGAGAAATGCCGCCTTCGACAGCAACTGCAGCGCCTGCCCGCTGAACAGCGTGCCGTAGTGGTTGGTGTGTTCCGGGAACACCACCTCGATCAGTCGGACCGTGCCGCGTGTTTTGCATGATTCGCAATTTACGCAAGATCGTGCCCATAATGAAGGCCTGAATTGGCAAATGATTGCGAAGACGGCACAGCTGATTTGCGAATCTTGCGAATCTTGCGAATCTTGCGAATCTTGCGAATCTTGCGAATATCGAAGAACGGATCGAACGATGAAGAAGACCTTCATGGGCGTGCGACTGCGAAGCCTGCGCGAAGAACGCGACCTGAGCCAGCTCGCGCTCGCACAGCAGCTCGGCCTCTCGCCGAGCTACCTGAACCAGATCGAGCAGAACCAGCGGCCGCTCACCGTGCCGGTGCTGCTGCGCCTTCACGCCACGCTGGGCGTCGACATCCAGGCCTTCTCGGAAGACGAAGAGGCCCGCCTCGTCGCCAGCCTGCGCGAAGCGCTGGCCGACCACCCGGGTGGTGACACCGTCGCACTCGCCGAGCTCCGCGAAGTCGCCACGCAGATGCCTGCCGTGGGCCGTGCACTGGTGGCGCTGCACCAGCGACACCGCGATGCAATGGAGCGCCTCGAATCCCTGGCCGGCGAACTCGGCGATGGCCGTGGCGACCTCGCGCGCATGCCGCAGGCGCGGCCGATGCCCTTCGAAGGAAGTGCGCGACTTTTTCTTCGCCCATCAGAACCACATCGCACCGCTGGACAACGCTGCCGAAACCTTCTCCGCGCAGTGGCGCCTGCGCGAAGGCAACCCCGGCGACCGGCTCGCGCATCGCCTGCTGGAGGCGCACGGCGTGCAGGTGATCCCGGCCGAGGACGACGAAGGCGGTGCACAACGCCGCTTCGACCCGGCCACGCGCGTGCTGCGGCTCTCGCGCTACCTCGAACCCGGCCAGCATGCCTTCCAGCTCGCGACGCAGCTCGCCTTTTTCGAAGCCGGCGAGATGATCGACAAGCTGGTCGCCGAAGCGCCTCTGTCGAGCGACACCGCGCGCTCGCTCGCGCGCATTGGCCTCGCCAACTACTTCGCCGCTGCACTGTTGCTGCCCTACGGCATGTTCCTCGAAGCGGCCGAGCAGCTGCGCTACGACATCGACCAGCTGGCGCGGCGCTTCGGCGTGGGCTTCGAGACCATCTGCCACCGCCTGAGCTCGCTGCAGCGGCCCGAGGCACGCGGCGTGCCCTTCTTTCTCATCCGCGTCGACCGCGCGGGCAACATCTCGAAGCGGCAGTCGGCCACGCACTTCCACTTCTCGAAGACCGGCGGCACCTGCCCGCTATGGAACGTGTACGAGGCCTTCGCGCAACCGGGCCGCGTGCTCACGCAGCTGGCACGCATGCCCGATGGCCGCGCCTACCTCTGGATCGCGCGCACGGTGTCGCACGGCTACCGGGGCTACGGCTCGCCCAACAAGACCTTCTCGATCGGCCTGGGCTGCGACATCAGCCACGCCACGCGGCTCGTCTACTCCAAGGGCATGGACCTGCGTGACCCCGATGTGCCGACGCCCATCGGCGCGGGCTGCAAGGTGTGCGAGCGCGAGACCTGCCCGCAGCGCGCCTTTCCTTTCGTGGGGCGGCCGCTCGACGTGGACGAGAACCAGAGCCGCTTCATGCCCTATGCCGCGGCGCCCGACAAGTACGGCGCCGCGCGGACCGCGCTCAGGAGCGGGGCCAGCCGCGCACCAGCGTCCGGATCGCCACGGCGCCGCTCCCCTTGACCTCGGCGCGGTAGGTGCCGACCAGCGCCTCGCGCTCGGCCGCGGCCTGCGGGTCGTTGCGCCAGGCCAGCAAGGCCGCCGCGTCCGCATCCGGCAGGGCCGCGAGCAGCGCCTGCGTCACCTGTTTTTCGAACTCGCGCGCCACGATGAGCAGGTTGCGCGGACGCGTCGATGTCACGCCGCGCGACCACAGCGTGTCGACGGCCATGTCGAGCGTGCGGTCCGGCAGGGAGGTGAACTGGCCGCCGTTGCCGCGCGCCAGCTGCTTGACGACGGCACTCAGCAGCAGCTGGCTGGAGAAGTCGACTTCGCGCGTGTCGGCCACGGCCATGCGGTCGAGCAGCTCGGTTCGCACCGGGTCGGCCGGGCGCGCTGGAAGAATTCCGCCCTGCCCGCTTCGCTCATCGCGGTGTAGTCGGTGCGCAATTGCGCGAACCGGTTGACCGCGGCCCCAGCACCTGCGGGCTCGGTGCGGCGCCGCCCTTGCCCGCCGCTTCCACCTCCTGCTGGATCGCAGCCACAGAGGCACCCACGTCGAACGACTGCGCTGCGGCCGTGTCCAGCGCCTTGAGCGCCTTGTCCGCAATGGTTTGGTCGGCAGGCTCCAGCTGCTCGCGCGCGCCGCGCGCCACGGCGCCCGGCGCATAGGAGGCCTAGTAGCGCACCTGCACGCCTTCGAACTGCAGCAGGGCTTGTGCGCGGTTCTGCGCCCAGCCCATCAGCGGAGCCAAGAGCAACAAAAGCAACAGGGGGAAACGAAAGGAAAGCAGGCGGTTCGAGGAAAGCATAGCGCCATTATTGGCACGCCCGCATTTCCCCTTCTCCCGTCAAGCCGCCGCCAGTTCCTTGCGCAGCAGTTTCGCGGCCGTGACCATGTTGGCGAGTGCCGCCTCGGTCTCGGGCCAGCCTCGGGTCTTGAGGCCGCAGTCGGGGTTGATCCAGAGGTTCTGGTGCGGCACCACGCCCGCGGCCTTGCGCATCAGGCGCACGATCTCGTCCACCGACGGCACGCGCGGCGAATGGATGTCGTACACGCCCGGGCCGATCTCGTTCGGATAGCGGAAGCCGCCCGCATTGTTCTCGCCACCGAAGCCGCGCAACAACTCCATGTCGGAGCGGCTGGTCTCGATGGTGATCACGTCGGCATCCATGGCCGCGATCTCCGGCAGGATGTCGTTGAACTCCGAATAGCACATGTGCGTGTGGATCTGCGTCTCGTCGCGCACGCCCGAGGCGCTGATGCGGAAGGCGCGCGTGGCGGACTTCAGGTAGGCGGGCCAGCCGGCGCGGCGCAGCGGCAGGCCTTCGCGGATGGCCGGCTCGTCGATCTGGATGATGCCGATGCCGGCGCCTTCGAGGTCGACCACCTCGTCGCGGATCGCCCAGGCGATCTGCTCGCAAGTCTGGCTGCGCGGCTGGTCGTCGCGCACGAAGGACCATTGCAGGATGGTGACGGGGCCGGTCAGCATGCCCTTCATCGGCAGCTTGGTGAGACTCTGCGCATAGGCGGTCCATTCGACCGTCATCGCGGCGGGGCGCGCCACGTCGCCGAAGATCACCGGCGGCTTGACGCAGCGCGAACCGTACGACTGCACCCAGCCGTTGGCGGTGAAGGCGAAGCCATCGAGCTGTTCGCCGAAGTACTCGACCATGTCGTTGCGCTCGGCCTCGCCGTGCACGAGCACGTCGATGCCCAGTTCTTCCTGCTTGCGAACGGCCAGCGCGATTTCGGCGCGCATCTTCTCGTTGTAGCCGGCCGCATCGAGCTCGCCGCGCTTGAAGGCGGCGCGCGCGGCGCGGATGTCCGAGGTCTGCGGGAACGAGCCGATGGTGGTGGTCGGCAGTGCGGGCAAGGCAAAACGCGCGCGCTGCACCGACTGGCGCTGCGTGAACACCGACACCCGGCTGTCGTCGCCGGCCACGCTGCGCGCGAGGCGCAGCGCCACGTCGGCACGGTGCACGCGCGGACTGCTGCGGCGTGCCGCGACGGCCGCACGAGCCGTCTTGAGTTCTTCGGCGACCGAGCCTTCGCGGCCATCGAGCACGGCGTGCAGCACGCGCAGCTCGTCGAGCTTTTCGACGGCGAAGGCGAGCCATGACTTGAGCTCGGCATCGAGCTTGTTCTCCGCCGCAAGGCTGAACGGCACATGCAGCAGCGAGCACGAAGGTGCGATCCACAACTCGTCGCGGTTCCTGTCGATCACCGGGCGCAATGCAGCGAGCGCCGCATCGGGATCGGTGCGCCAGATATTGCGGCCATCGACGATGCCAACCGACAGCACCTTGTGCGCCGAGAGCCAGTCGGCCACGCCCGTCAGTTCCTGGGGCGAGCGCACCGCATCCACATGCAGGCCGGCGACCGGCAGTTGGCAGGCCAGGCGCAGGTTGTCGGAGAGCGGCGAGAAGTATGTGGCCAGCAGCAGCTTGGGCGCGCTGCGAGCGAGCTGCCAGTAGGCACGCTCGAAGGCGTTGCGCCAGGTATCGGGCAGGTCGAGGCCGAGGATGGGTTCGTCGATCTGCACCCACTCCACGCCCTGCTGCTTGAGGCGCGTGAGCACCTGCTCATACACCGGCAGCAGCGCATCGAGCAGCGAGAAGCGGTCGAAGCCCGCCTCTTTCTCCTTGCCCAGGTACAGGAAGCTCAGCGGCCCGAGCAGCACGGCCTTGACCGCATGGCCGGCCTGCTGCGCCTGTGCCACTTCGTCGAACAGCCGCGTCGATGCGAGCTTGAACTGCGTGGCGGCGTTGAATTCGGGCACGAGGTAGTGGTAGTTGGTGTCGAACCACTTGGTCATTTCCAGCGCGAAGGTGCCTTCGGCGCCGTGGTTGCAGCTGGCATCGTGCACGTGGCCGACTTCGTCTTCCACGCCACGCGCCATCTTGAAGTAACGCGAAAGTTCAGGCTCATCGCCCTTGAAATCGAAACGCGCTGGCTCGCAGCCGAGCAACTGGATATGGTTGGCCACATGGTCGTAGTAGGCGAAGTCGCCCACGGTCACGAAGTCGAGCCCCGCATCGCGCTGGGCCTGCCAGTGGCGCGCGCGCAGTTGTTCACCGACGATCTCGAGCGCAGCGCGGTCGATCTCGCCACGCCAGTGCTTTTCGAGTGCGAACTTCAGTTCCCGGTTGGCGCCCATGCGCGGAAAGCCGAGGGTGTGGGTACGGGTGGTCATTGCAGGTAGTCCGGTCGCTTGAATCTTGAGAATCCGCAATGGTCACGCTTTGAGGTCTATGATTCAAACGAAACCTTTTGCCCATTCGCTTGAATAATATTCATGTTGCAGTCGATCCTCGAGATACGCCACCTGCGCACGCTCATCGCGTTGCGCGACACCGGCAGCCTGGTGCGCGCGGCGCAGCTGCTCAACCTCACGCAGTCGGCGCTGTCGCACCAGATCAAGCTGCTCGAAGACCGCTATGGCGCGCAGCTCTTCGAGCGCAAGTCGGTGCCACCGCAGTTCAGCACCACGGGGTTGCGGCTGCTGCAGCTGGCCGATACCGCGCTGCCGCTGATCGAGGAAGCGGAGCGCGATGTCGCGCGGCTTGCGCTGGGGCGCAGCGGGCAATTGCGCATCGTGGTCGAGTGCCACACCTGCTTCGACTGGCTGATGCCCGCGATGGATGCCTTTCGCCAGCGCTGGCCCGAGATCGAGCTCGACATCGTCTCGGGCTTCCACCCCGACCCGATCGCGCTGGTGATGCAGAACCGCGCCGAAGTGGCGATCGTGTCCGAGCAGGACCCCGACGAGACGGTGGACTACCACGCGCTGTTCCGTTTCGAGATCGTCGCGCTGCTCGCCAACGACCATGCGCTGACGGCCAAGGCGCATCTCACGGCGCGGCACTTTGCCGACCAGACGCTGATCACCTACCCCGTGCCCGACGAGATGCTCGACATCGTGCGGCAGGTGCTGGCACCGGCCGGCGTGGAGCCCGCGCACCGGCGCACGACGGAGCTCACGGTGGCGATGCTGCAGCTGGTGGCAAGCGGCCGCGGCGTGGCGACCTTGCCGCTGTGGGCGGTGCAGAACTACCTGGACCGCGGCTATGTCACGGCGCGCCGCGTGGGCAGCAAGGGACTGACGGGGCGGCTCTACATGGCCTGCACGCAGACCACCTCGGGGCAGCCGTGGCTCGCTGACTTCGTGCGCATCACGCGCGAGAGCTGCTTCAAGAGTCTGCCGGGGATCGAGCTGCTCTGATTCGCGATTTGTTCGGGGTGAGCGCGCCCCGAACAGCAGCAGCCTTCCCCATCAGAACCGCGTACCAACCGACAGCCGCACCATGTCCTGCGGCGTGAAGTTCACCTTCGGGTCGTAAGCCGCGCGAACGAACCAGCGCGGCCAGTCGTAGGTGACGGTCAGGCCGGCGCGGCGAATGAACTGGCCGTCCACCGTGCCCTGCTTGGCCAGCAGGTCGATCGTCAGGCGCTGTCGCTCGGGCAGCGGCAGGCGATAGACGAGGTGCACGTCCTGCTGGTCGGGGTTCAGGCGGTTGTCGCGGATCAGCGAGAGCGACAGCGCCGTGCCGTCCGGCCACTTGTAGCCGCCGTACACCGTGTACGAATCGTTGGGGTCGAAGTTCAGATTGGCGTAGTTGCGAAGGTTGGTGCGGCCCAGCCCCGTGCCGACGAACCAGCTGTCGCCCGTCTCCACCGCCAGGCTGCCACCCACGAACCCGCCCGAGGCCGCCTGCAGCGACGGCAGCACCCGCACCGGGCCCAGCGTGAAGGTGTGGTCCCAGCTCACGTGGGGCTGCGCGAAATCGAGCACCGGCGAGCGGAACCAGCCGATCCAGACATTGCCGTCGCCGTAGGTGTAGCGCAGGTTCATGTCGAGCCCGGGCCCCGCGGGCAGGCCGCCGCCGGACACCCGGTAGGCGCCGATGGTGAGCTTGAACGGAAGCTCGGCCGCGCCGTCTTCCGCCCGGGCGGCCGGCGCAAGGCACAGCGCCGCGATGGCGGCGAAGAGCGAGGTCGATCGACGGTGGACCATGGCACTCAAAACATGCTCGCGCCGATGTTGATGAGCAATGCGAGCACGGTCGTATTGAAGAGGTACGCCAGGATGCAGTGGACCGACCCGATGCGCCGCATGGGCTTGGAGACGAAGGCCACGTCCGCGGTCTGTCCCGAGGTGCCGATCACCGCGGAAAAATAGAAAAAGTCGCCGTAGTCCGGCGGCTCATCGTCCGGGAACTGGATGCCGGCCTTCCGTCCATGGCATGTCGCGGCGTAGTAGTCGTGCGCATAGTGGAGCGCGAACATGACCTGGATGAAGGCCCACGACGACACCACCGTGAGGCCGGCCAGCGCGATGTGCGCGACCTTCTCGACGCCGTGCATGTCCTTCACCACGGCAAGCTCGCCCCCGATGGCCGCCAGGCTCGCGATCGCGGACACCACCACCAGCACGAGGATGACGGTCTGCCCCTCGTCCTGCAGTTGCGCGCGGTAGCGCATGCGCTGCTGCGACGACCGGCTCATCATGGTCGCCGCGAGCAGCACGTACAGGCATGCGCCGGTGTTCCAGGCGATCAGCAGGCGCGTGACGAGGTGGGCCTCGACGGCCGACGGGAGCAGAAAGCCCACGGCAATGGCGATGGCCGTGGCGATGAAAAGCCGTGGCCGTGCGGCCATCTGGCGGAGGAATCGGTGTCGTTGCAGTTTCATGGGGCTTCGGTCAAGCCCCTGCCATCAGGGTGATAGCGAAGAGGTCTTGCCTGCGAATGTCGGCGAAGCTCTCTTGCGGCCACCTGACGAACGTCGCTTTCCGGCACCCTTGCCGGGCGCATTGCGCGCTGCTTCGAGGAGCCAGTCACGAAAAGCCGCGACTTTCGGCCGGTCATGGCTGCCTTCCGGATACACGAGGTAATAGGCGAAGTCTTCGAGCCATGTGACGTCCGAGAGCTGGACGAGCCGGCCTTGCGCCAGGTCGTCGGCCACCACCGCGGCGGGCAACAGGGCCGCACCCTGCCCCGTGAGCACCGCTTTCAGCAGCAGGCCGGAATCGTCGAAGGAAGCGCCGCGCGCCGGCCCCGTGTCCTCGATGCCCTGCGCCTGGAACCACAGCTGCCAGCCCTTGCGCTCGGTGTCGTTCACGCGCGGCCAGCGGGTGAGTTCTGCGGGTATCGCCGGCATGCCGAGGCTCTTGACCAATGCGGGCGCTGCGACGGGAACGATCTCCACCGTCAGCACACGCTGGCTGCTCAGCCCCGGGTAGCGGCCCATGCCATGGCGGATCGCGACATCCACGCCGTCGCGCGAGAAATCGGCCAGCGCGGTGCCGGTCACCACCTGCAGGTCGATGTCGGGGTGCACGTCCTGGAAGCTCTTGAGGCGTGGCACCAGCCATGCGGATGCGAAGAACGGTGTGGCGCTCACCGTGAGGATGCCGGTGTCGGCGGGCACGGCCACGCGGCGCGTGGCATCGCTGATCTGCCGGAAGGCATTGCGTACCGGAGGCAGGTAGGCTTGACCCACATCGGTGAGGAAGATGCCGCGGTTCGCGCGCCGGAACAGCGGAACGCCGAGATGCACCTCGAGCGTCTTGATCAACTGGCTCACGGCGCCGGGGGTCACGCACAGTTCGTCGGCCGCGTTTTTCACAGAGAGATGGCGGGCGGTCGCCTCGAAGGCGCGCAGCGCGTTGAGCGGCGGGAGCTGATGCTCTGTCATTTAGTTAATCTGATCTGAAATCGTCAGAAAATGTGGTTTGCAAAACCTCTACAGAAGGGCGAATATTGGCACATCAACGATGAAACGAGAAACCATTTTGCTGCGCTCACCCGATCTTCATAGGATTAGATATCCTGATTCTTCAAAAATCTTCCGCGGCTGGTTCGTGGTTGCGGGCGCCTTCGCCGTGACCCTCGTGGGCTTCGGCAGCGCCTACACCTTCAGTGCCTTTCTCGAATCGCTGCCACGGGACTTCGGCGCCTCGCGCGGATCGGTGTCGCTGGTGTTCTCGCTCGCGGGCTTTCTCTACTTCGGGTTGGGCGTGATCAGCGGCCCGCTGGCTGACCGGTGGGGTTCGCGAAGGCTGGCCGTCGCGGGCATGGTGCTGGTCGGGCTCGGCCTCGCCATCGCGGGGCAGGCCCAAAGCCTCACGCAGATCTACCTTGCCTACGGGCTCGGCGTCGGCGCGTCTTACGTGCCGGTGCTCGGTGCGGTGCAGCGCTGGTTCGTCAAGCGCCGCGGGTTCGCTTCAGGGCTGGCCGTGAGCGGCATCGGCGTGGGCACGCTGGTGATGCCGCCGCTGGCGTCGTTCCTCATCGAGAGCATCGGATGGCGCCATGCCTACCTGGCGCTCGGCGGTCTCGCCGTGGTGGTGGGCGTGGGCATGGCACTGCTGATCGAGAACGACCCACGCGACCGCGGGCTCGGGCCCGACGGCGATCCGCCGCAGCCCCAGGCGCATTCGGCAACGTCCGCAGGCGCCTCGGTGCGGGACGCGGTGAAGTCACGGCGTTTCGTGGGCCTCTATACGGCATGCCTGATCAGCTCGTGCGGGCTCTTCGTTCCCTTCGTCCACCTGGTGCCCTACGCGCTCGACCACGGCGTGCCGTCGGCCTCCGCGGTGCTGCTGCTGGGCGCGATCGGCGTGGGCAGCACGGCGGGGCATTTCTTCCTCGGCGGGCTGGCCGACCGCATCGGCCGCCAGCTCGCGCTGCCGCTGATGTCGGCGGGCATGGCGCTCTCGCTGGTCGTGTGGGCGGTGTCCGGCGGGTTCTGGGGGCTGGCCGTGCTCGCATTTGCCTACGGCGTGTTCTATGGCGGCTTCGTCGCACTGCTGCCTGCGCTGGTGATGGACTATTTCGGCGGTCGCAACATCAGCGCGATCATCGGCGTGCTCTACACCAGCGTGGCCGTCGGCACCCTGATCGGACCGAGCGCGGCGGGCTTTGCCTTCGACATCAGCCGCAGCTACATGCTGCCGATCCTGGCCAGCATCGGCGCCAACCTCGTCGCCGCGGGCATCCTGCTCGTCATGGCGCGGCTGGACGCTCCGGCGAAACCTGCATCGCCCGGTCCGGCGCGAGGTACAGTGGGGAATGAACCCACAACCGCCCGCCGCCCCTAGCCCGCCTCCCGCGGCTGCCACCGAAGCCATTACCGAGACCCAGGCGTTCACGCGTGCCTGGGTGCTCTTCCTCGTGCTGTTCGTGGTCGTGCTGGGTCTGCTGTGGGGTGTCAAGGCCTACTTCGGCTGAGTCCGGCGCCAGTTCTTGAAGCCTGTTCACGATCTATCTGGGATCGTGCAGGTGCTTGTTGGGGTGAGTTACGCGTGGCGATTCGGGGTGCGTGCACAGGACACCGGGTACTCCCCTCCGCGAATGTCCCCCGCTTCGCTCCTCCTTTATATTTCGCTGCGGGGAGCACCCGGTGCCCTGTGCACGATGAGCGCGGTCGTTGTGCTGGCCGATCAACTGCTGCGCTGAGCGCTCACGCTGGCGGTGTGCTCTGCGCAGCGAAATAAAGGAGGAGGCATGCGGCCTTAGGCCGCGCCGGGGGACATTCGCGGAGCAGAGCACACCGTCGGCGTGAGCGCCGCCCCGAACAACGCCTCAACGTGGCCCCAAATAGATCACAAACAGACTCCTATGCGGAGGCGATGACGACCAGCACCTGCTCGTCCGTCACCATGTCGCCTTCGGCGGCCATGAGGCGCAGCACCGTGCCGCCCACCGGTGCCTCTACCGGAATCTCCATCTTCATCGACTCCACGATGAGCAGCGTGGCGCCCTCCTCGACCTGCTGGCCCTCGGTCACTTCGACTTTCCAGACGCGGCCGCTGACATCGGCCACCACGTTGTGTTCAGACATGCAAATCTCCGGTTGAATTCATGTGAGGGACAGGGCTGGCCGGCGCCGCCACGCGCACACCGATGGCATCGAGCTCGCTGCGGATTCGCCGCACGAACGCCAGGGCGCCCGGCTGGTCGCCGTGGATGCACAGCGTGTCGGCGCGCAGCGCAACCTCCTTGCCGCTGACCGAGTGGACCGAGCGCTGCCGGACCATCTGCAGCACCTGCGCGACAGCCTGTTCCACGTCCTCGATCAGCGCGCCGGGTTGGCCGCGCGGGGACAGCGAGCCGTCGTCTTGGTAGCTGCGGTCGGCGAACACCTCGGACGCCACGGGCAGGCCCAGCGCCTCGGCGGCGCGGATCATTTCGCTGCCGGCCAAGCCGAACAGCACCAGCTTCGGATCGACCTCATGCACCGCGCGCGCTATCGCGTCGGCCAGTGCGCGGTCTTTCGCCGCCATGTTGTAGAGCGCGCCGTGCGCCTTCACATGGCTCAGCGCGCCGCCGGCCGCATGGGCAAAGGCCGCGAGGGCGCCGACCTGGTAGACCACCATGGCATGGACCTCGGCCGCCGAGACCTGCATCACACGCCGCCCGAACCCCTGCAGGTCGGGCAGGCCCGGATGCGCGCCGACGCATACGCCCCTTTCCAGGGCGACCCCGACAACGCGCCGCATGGTCGATGGATCGCCGGCATGGAAGCCGCAAGCGATGTTGGCCGAGCTGACATGGTCGAGCAGCTCGATGTCGTTGCCCATGGCCCAGGCGCCGAAGCCCTCGCCCATGTCGCAGTTGAGGTCGATGTGCGGTTGCAGCGCTGTCATGACGCCGCCTCCGCCGAACGCACCATGGCACGTAACTGCCCCAGCGCACGTTCACGGTCCAGGTAGAGGCCCTGCGCCGCCTCGAGCGATATCGGCTCGAAGCGCAGCGCCTGCTGCGGCGCCAGCTGCGCGAGCAGCGGCAGATCGACACTGGCCACGCAGGCGATCTTGGGATAGCCGCCGGTGGTCTGCCGGTCGGCCATCAGCACGATCGGCTGTCCGTTGGGCGGCACCTGCACGGTGCCGAAGGCTACGCCCTCGGAGATCATTTCCATCGAATACCGGCGTTCGAGCACCGGCCCTTCGAGCCGGAAGCCCATGCGGTCGGACTGCGGGCTGATCGTGAAGTCGATCTGCGTGAAGGCGTTCTGCGAGGCTTCGGTGAAGAGGTCCCACTGCTGGCCCGCGATCACGCGCACATGGCCCGGCGTTTGTGGCGCGCAGGGCGGTGCCATCACTTCGGGCCGATGAAGCGCGATGAAGTCCCGCTCTCCAAGGCGCGCAAGTTCCGCGGCCGCGATACCGGTCGAAGCGATCTCCAGCACATCACCCTTCTTCAGAGCGCGCCCCTGAAAGCCACCCAGCGCACCGCGCACATAGGTGCTGCGGCTGTCCATCACCGGCGGCACCGCGAAGCCGCCGCGCACGGCGAGGTAGGTGCGCATGCCGTCGATGCGCTTGCCGAAATCGAGCCTTGCACCTGCGCGAATCAGCAACGCACGGTTCATCGGGACATCGGCCTCGCCGATGCGCGCCGACAGGTTCGCGCCGCACAGCGCAATCACCTGCGGCTCACGGAACAGAAGGCTGGGGCCCATCAAGGTGACTTCGAGCGTGGCCTCGTCCTCGACATTGCCGAGCAGCGCATTGGCACAGCGGTGCGACCACTCGTCCATGGCGCCGCCCACCACCACGCCGAAGTGCTGCCAGCCGTAGCGCCCCAGGTCCTGCAGCAGCGACAGTGCGCCGGGTTTCAATACGTCGATGCTCATGCCGCGCTCCCGAAGACCTCGGCCGACACCGGCACGAACCGGATGCGGTCGCCCGCCCGCAGCAGGCATGGCGCCTTGGAGCCGGCATCGAACAGTTTCAGCGGCGTGCGTCCGATCACGTTCCATCCGCCCGGCGTCTCGAGAGAATAGATCGAGGTCTGGTCGCTCGCAATCGCCACGCTGCCCGCCGGAATGCGCGTGCGCGGCGTGCTGCGGCGGGGCATAGCCAATGACGGATCGAGACCGCCGATGTAGGGGAAGCCCGGCGCGAAGCCGAGCATGTACACGACGTGCTGCGATGCGATGTGGCGCTCGATCACCTGCGCGGGTTGCAGGCCGCAGGCAGCGGCCACCTCGTCGAGGTCGGGGCCGAATTCGCCGCCGTAGCAGACCGGAATCTCCACCGTTCGTACATCTTCGCCGTGCCGGCGGATGCCGCGGACCAGCAGTGCGTCGAGCTGCCGGCTGAGCACGTCGTAAGGCGATCCACCCTCGGCGAAGAACTCGGGACGGTAGTGGATCGCGACGGTGGTGAAGGCGGGCACCACGTCGACGACACCCGCGATGGGTTCGTCCAGCAGTTGCCGCGCGAAATCGCGCACCGTTTCATTGATGGCCGGCGCCACGACGCGGCCGAACTCCACGATCAGGCAGCGGTCGCCGACGGGGTCGATGCGCCAGTGCGGCGCCATGTGCATGGTCATTGGCAACGCTCTCGGTTCAGTGCGGCACCGGCACTGCGCCGGCCATCGCTTCGAGCAAGTGCGCGCGTTCCCGCTCGACCAGCCCCGTGTCCACGCGTCCCGCCGCGAAGTCCTCATGACGGATGACCGCCTTGAGAAAGGCGAGGTTGTTCTTCACGCCCTCGATCCGGCTCCCTTCCAACGCGGCCAGCATCGCTGCGAGCGCCGCGTCGCGGTCTTCGCCCCAGACGATCATCTTGGCGATCATCGGGTCGTAGAAAGGCGTGATCACATCGCCCTGCCGCACGCCCGTGTCGACGCGCAGGTGCGACGCGGCCGGCGGCAGCGCGACCACGTTGAGCGGGCCGGGCGACGGGAAGAAATTCTTGGCCGGGTTCTCCGCATAGAGGCGGCATTCGATGGCCGCGCCGCGGCTCACGATGTCGTGCTGCGCGATCTTCTCGAAGCCCGCGAGCGACGGCCCTGCGGCTGCCAGCTTGATCTGCTGCTGCACCAGGTCCCAGCCCGTCACCATCTCGGTGACCGGGTGCTCGACCTGGATGCGCGTGTTCATCTCGAGGAAGAAGAATTCGAGCGAGTCCGCATCGACGATGAACTCCACCGTGCCCGGTCCGCGATAGCGCTGGTGCGCGGCCAGCGCAGCGGCCGCCTTGGCCATGCGCGCACGCAGCTCGGCCGGCAGTCCCGGCGCGGGGCTTTCCTCGATGATCTTCTGGAAGCGCCGCTGGATCGAGCATTCGCGCTCGAACAGGTGCACCGCGCTGCCGTCGCCGTAGCCGAACACCTGGATCTCGACGTGTCGTGCCCTCGGCACATAGCGCTCCAAGTAGATCGTCCCGTCCTTGAAGGACTTGGCCGCGAGCTGTTGCGTGGCCGATACCGAAGCCAGCAGCTTCTCGGGCGCATCCACCAGCCGCATGCCGATGCCACCGCCACCGCCCGTGGCCTTGACCAGCAGCGGATAACCCACCGCCGTAGCAGCGGCCTCGATACCGGCGAGGTCGTCGAGCGCAAAGCGCTGGCTGCCCAGCAGCGTCGGCACACCGGCCGCCTTGGCAATCTCGCGAGCGCGCTCCTTGTCGCCCATCTCTTCGATGCTCTGCGGCGTGGGGCCGATCCACACCACGCCGGCCGCCTCGGCAGCACGCGCGAAGGCCGTGTTCTCCGACAGGAAGCCGTAGCCCGGATGCACGCCCTCGGCGCCATGCGCGACAGCGGCGGCGAGGATGCGCTCGTGGTTTAGGTAGCTCTCGGCCGGCGACGCGGGGCCGATGGCGACGGCGTGGTCGGCCATCTCCATATGCAGTGCCTTGGCATCGGCCTCGGAATACACGGCCACCGTCTCGATGCCGAGCGCCTTGCAGGCGCGGATGACGCGGCAGGCGATTTCACCGCGGTTGGCGATCAGGATGCGCTTCATCGCCTCAGTCCTCCGCCGAGAGTTCGCGCCCACCCGTTTCAGGCAGCAACAGCGAAGCGACGATCACCAGCAGATAGCCACCCGCCGCCATGTAGCCGATGGCAATGCCGAGCGGCATCGACGTACTCATGTAGCCGATGAGCGCCGGGTAGATCGATCCCACAGCGCGGCCGAAGTTGTAGCAAAAGCCCTGGCCCGAACCACGCACGCGGCTGGGAAACAGCTCGCTCAGATAAGCCCCATGCCCGAGAAAATGCCCGAAAGAAAGAAACCAAGCGGAAAACCGAGCACCAGCATCATCGCGTCGGTGATCGGAATCTGCGTGTACGCAATCACCAGCAGCTCGGTACACAGCGCGAACAGCATGAAGCAGCGCCGACGGCCCAGCTTGTCCGACAGCCACGCACTCGTGAGGTAACCCACGAAGGAGCCGAGGATCAGCACCAGCAGGTAGCCGCTGGTGTTGAACACCGAGAGGTGACGCTCGAGCTTGAGGTACGTCGGCAGCCAGGTGGTCACCGCGTAGTAGGCACCCTGCATGCCGGTGGCCAGCAGGCTCGCGAGAATCGTGGTCTTGAGCAGCTTGGGTGAGAAGATCTCGAGGAAGCTCCCCGAGTCGCCCTCCTTCTTCATGCGCGCACGGGTCTGGTGATAGACCTCCGGGTCGCTGATGTTGCGGCGGATGTAGAGGATCAAAAGCGCCAGCAGCACGCCGAGCCAGAACAGCACACGCCACGCCAGCGCAGGCTCCAGCAAGGCATACACGGCCCAGAACGCGATGGCCGAAACGCCCCAGCCGATGGCCCAGCTGCTCTGCACCAGCCCCACGGCCTTGCCGCGGTGGCGCGCTTGGATCATCTCGGCGATCAGCACCGAGCCCACCGACCATTCGCCGCCGAAGCCCAGCCCCTGCAGGGCCCGCGTGACGAAGAGCTGCTCGGGCGACTGCGTGAAGCCGCTCAGGAAGGTGAAGAAGCTGAACCACAGCACCGTGAGCTGCAGGATGCGCACGCGCGCCGTACTTGTCGGCCAGGATGCCCGCAAGCCAGCCGCCGATGGCCGAGGTGACCAGCGCGCCGGTCGCGATGTAGCCCGCCTGGGTCTTCGTCATGCCCCACACCACGATCAGCGTGGGGATCATGAAGGTATAGATCATGTAGTCGAAGGCATCGACGCCGTAGCCGGCAAAGGCGGCGATCAGCGTCCGGCGCTCCTCGGGTTTGGTTTCCTGCAGCCACATGGTGGAAATCCTCTAGGTGATGAAAAGACAGTGAAGGGAGTCAGGCGAACGGAAGGTCGCGGTTGAGCATGTCGGTGTCAGCATGCAGCCCGGCGAATGCGTGATGCACAACGCGGGCCTGGCGGCCATCACCACGGCCTGCGGCGTCACGCCACAGGCCCAGAACACGGGCAGCTCGTCGGGCGCGATGCGCACCGCATCGCCGAAGTCGGGTCTCGTGATGTCGGCAATGCCGATGAGCGATGGGTCTCCGATGTGCACCGGCGCGCCATGCACCTTCGGCACGCGCGCGGTGATCTGCACGGTGCGAATGGCATCGGCCGCCTTCATCGGCCGCATCGACACCACCATCGGCCCATGGAACGGTCCGGCCGCCACGGTCTGGATGTTGGTCTGGTACATGGCCACGTTCTTGCCCTCGGCGACATGGCGCAACGGAATGCCCGCATCGACAAGACCGTGTTCGAACGAGAACGAGCAGCCCAGCACGAAAGTCACGAGGTCATCGCGCCACAGGCGCTTCAGGTCGGGCACCTCGTCCACCAGCACGCCCTCGCGGTAGGCGGGCACGTCGGTGCGGATGTCGATGTCGCGGCCCAGCGTCGGCAGTTGCGGGCTGCCGGGCTGGCCGACCGCGAGCAGTGGACACGGCTTCGGATTGCTCTGGCAGAAGCGCATGAAGTCCGACGCGAGGGCCAGCGGCAAGATCGCGAGGTTGCCCTGCACATAGGCCGGCGCCAGCCCGCTCGTGTGACGGCGCCAGCGGCCGGCGCGGATGGCCTGTCGCGCTTCATGGGCGTTTGCGAAAGTCTCGTCGGGCGCCTGCACGGCACTGCCCGTATCCACCAATTCCATTGCGTACCCCTTGATGTCATGCTTTCCGCTGGTGCGGCTTTTGCATGTCTGCAATGGGAGGCGATGAAATCACGACATGCCAATGACTGTCGACTCAGAAATTGTTCGAGTCCCCGATAAGATTTTTTTAGAACGCCTTTGCCCCGAACACCGACGGACCGATGAACACACGCTTTCTGGAGACGCTGGTCGTCCTTTCCCGCCTCAAGAGTTTCCGCGAGACGGCGCAGGTGCTCCACACCACGCAAGCTGCCGCGTCGCAGCGCATTGCGGCCCTGGAAGACGAGCTAGGGGTTTTCCTGGTTGACCGCACGAACCGCACCCTGACCCTCACCCCCGTGGGCGAGCAAGTGGTGCGACAGGCCGAGCGCATGCTGGCACTCGAACGCGAGCTCAAGCTCACGACGCAGCCCGACGCACCGCCCGCGGGCCGCGTGCGCATCGGCGTGATCGAGACGGTCGTGCACACCTGGCTCACGCCCTTGATCCACGGGCTCACGCGGCGCTTTCCGGCGGTGGACCCCGACATCACCGTCGAGCCGGCGCGCAACCTGCGCGAGCAGTTCCGCCAGCACAAGCTCGACCTGCTGATCCAGAACGACCCGGTCGAGGAAGCAGCCGGCAACATGGAGCTCGAAGTGACGCCGCTGTCGCGCTTTCCGATCCGCTGGATCGCACGGCCCGATGTGTGGCCCACGCAGGATGCGCTGACCGTGGAAGACCTGGAGCACATCCCGGTGCTGACCTATGTGCGCAGCTCCAGCCCGCATGCACATGTGCGCGCGCTGTTCGCAGGGCGCGATGCGGAGCCGCGCATCTGCAGCTTTCCCTCGGTGCAGTCGATCGTGCAGCTCGTGAAGGAAGGCTTCGGGGTGGCGGCGATTCCGCCGATCTTCGTGCAGCGCGAGATCGAGGCCGGCGATCTGAAGCTTTGCGAAGGCCCTGCTCTGCCGCCGTTGACCGTCACCGTGACGCGGCCACGGGAGTCGTCGGCCGCCGTTGCAGCAGTCGATACGATCATTCGAGAGGTGGTGGCAGGCTACTGCAAGACGGCCGGCCCGCCCTGGGCCACCGACCTGCAGGCAGAGCCCGACGCCACGCCGAGCGCCAGCGCCTCGGAGGTGCCGATCATCAGGATGCCGAGCAGCATGTTGTTGCAGATCTTCGCGGTCTGGCCCGCACCTGCCGCGCCGGCATGGAAGATGTTCGCACCCATCTTCTCGAGCACGGGACGGGCTCGCTCCAGGTCGCGCGTCTCGCCGCCGACCATGAAGGTCAGCGTGCCGGCAATCGCGCCGCCGGTGCCACCCGAGACGGGCGCATCGATCATCGCGATGCCTTTCGCTTCCGCCGCTTCGGCCACCTTGCGCGACGTGGCTGCGGCGATGGTGCTGCTGTCGATCACGAGCGTGCCGGCCCTGATGCTGTCGAGCAGGGCGGGCTTTCCCGCGCCGCCGAGGAACAGGCCCTCGACGTGCACGCTGGCCGGCAGCATGCTGATGACGACCTCGGCATCGGCCACGGTCTCTGCAGCCGACTTCGCGATGGGCAGGCCCTCGGCGCCGAACTTCTTGCAGGCGTCGGCAGAGAGGTCGAAGGCGCTGAGCGTGTGGCCGGCCTTGAGCAGGTTCAGGGCCATCGGGCCGCCCATGTTGCCGAGGCCGATGAATGCGATCTTCATGTGTTGTCTCCGTTGTCTTTGATGAAGGGGGTCAGACCAGCGATGCGAGTGCGGCCGGCATCTCGCCGCGCGGTCGCAGGTGGTCTTCGATGAAGGCGGGCGTGATCTCTTCGATCGTGGCGGGGTTCCAGCACGGGTTACGGTCCTTGTCGATCAGCACCACGCGGATGCCCTCGGCAAAGTCCTTGTGCGCGCAGAAGCCCAGCGAGGCCCAGTATTCGAGGCGGAACACCTCGGCCAGCGACATGCGGTGCACGCGCTGCCAGAGTTCGAAGCTCAGGGCAGCGGAACTGGGTGCGCCCTTCACGAAGGTCTTGGACGCGGATTGCAGCCAAGCATCGTCGCTCTGCTGATCGCGCAGGCGGTTGGCGATGTCGAGCAGGTCGTCGCCGGCCATCAGTGCGTTGATGGTGTCGTAGTGCTCGTGCACCTTCGAAGCAGGCATCTCCGCGCCCTCGCCGGCCTTCGCGAGGATGCGCGAGAGCGTGGCACGGTCGGCCTTGTTTTCGCCGGCCCATGAGGCAGCACCGATGACTTCGAGCACCTGGCCCTTGCGCTCCTGCGGCACCAGCACATCGGCCAGCCCGCAGAAGATCGCATCGGCCGCATTTAGGTTCGCCGCCGTGAGTGCCAGGAACAGGCCGGTGCGCCCCGGCGTGCGGCGCAGGAACCAGCTTCCGCCCACATCGGGGTAGAGGCCGATGCTGATCTCGGGCATGGCGATGCGGCTTTGCGCCGTGACCACGCGGTGCGAGCAGCCCGACATCAGGCCCACGCCACCGCCCATCACGATGCCGTGACCCCAGCACAGGAAGGGCTTGGGAAAGGTGTGGATCAGGTAGTCGAGCTCGTACTCTTCGCGGAAGAAGTCTTCGGCGTAGGTGTTACGCGCGGGGCCGCATTCGAGCAGCGTCTGGTAGAGCTGGCGCAGGTCGCCGCCCGCGCAGAAGGCCTTTTCGCCGGCAGCCTGCATCAGCACGCCGACGATGCTGTCGTCTTTCGCCCATTCGCGCAGCTTGGGCGTGAGCAGGCGCACCATGTCCACCGACAGCGCGTTGAGCGAGACCGGTGCATTGAGCGTGGCAACGCCGAAGCGCTGGCCGCCGGCGGTCTTGATTTCGTCGAAGAGAACTACGGAGTCGGTCATTGTCTTGAGAGGTTCTGGATGCAGGGCTTCAGCGGATATCGCTGTCCCCTTCCAGCAATTTTCGCGCAACGATGACACGCATGATTTCGTTGGTGCCTTCGAGGATCTGGTGCACGCGGGTATCGCGCACCAGACGCTCCAGCGGGAACTCGCTCAGGTAGCCGTAGCCGCCGTGCAGTTGCAGCGCGTCGTTGCAGATGTTGAAGCCCGCATCGGTTGCGAAGCGCTTGGCCATTGTGCAATAAGTGCTGGCGTCGGCATGGCCTGCGTCCAGCTTCGATGCAGCCAGCCGCACCATCTGCCGCGCCGCGACCAATTCGGTCGCCATGTCGGCCAGCTTGAACTGCAGCGCCTGGAAGCTCGCGAGCGGCTTGCCGAACTGCTGGCGCTCGTGCAGGTAGCGGCGCGCCGCGTCGAGCGCGCCCTGCGCCGCGCCCACCGAACAGGTCGCAATGTTGATGCGCCCGCCGTCGAGCCCCTTCATGGCGATGCGAAAGCCCTCGCCTTCCTTGCCCAGGAGGTTCTCCGCTGGGATGCGCACGTTGTCGAAGTTGATGGTGCGCGTGGGCTGGCTGTTCCAGCCCATCTTGTGTTCCTTCTTGCCGTAGCTCACGCCGGGTGCATCTGCGGGCACCGCGAAGGCCGAGATGCCGCCCGCGCCGCCGCCGCCCGTGCGCGCCATCAGCACCAGCACGTCGGTCGCGCCCGCGCCGGAGATGAAGGCCTTGCCGCCGTTGATGACGTACTCGTTGCCCTGCAGCTCGGCGCGTGTCTTGAGCGAGCCCGCATCCGACCCAGCACCCGGCTCGGTGAGGCAGTACGACGCGAGCTTGCGCCCGCTCGTCAGCTCTTCGCCCCATTGCGCAGCCACCACGTCGGTCGCCCAGGTGCCGAGCATCCAGGTCGCCATGTTGTGGATCGTGATGAAGGCCGTGGTCGAGGGATCGACCGCGGCCATCTCCTCGAACACCAGCGCCGCGTCGAGCCGCGGCAGCCCGAGGCCGCCGACGCGCTCGGGCGCATAGAGCCCGCAGAAGCCCAGCTCGCCGGCCTTGGCGATGGCCTCTTTCGGAAAGATGGCCTCCGCGTCCCATTGCGCCGCATGGGGCGCGAACTCGGCCTGCGCAAAGTCGCGCGCACTCTGTGCGAAGGCGCGCTGCTCTTCGGAAAGTTCGAAGTCCATCCGGCGGACTTCTTACTTGAGGCTGATCGTGATGTTGACGCCGTGCGAGACGGTGCTGTCGTCGAACCAGCGTGCCGTCACGGTCTTGGTCTGCGTGTAGAACATGATGACCTGCTTGCCGTACGGGCCCAGGTCGCCGAGCTTCGAGGCGCGCGAGCCGGTGAACGAGAACATCGGAACCGGCACCGGGATCGGCACGTTGATGCCGACTTGGCCGACGTCGATGTCTTCCTGGAAGCGGCGTGCCGCGGCACCCGATTGCGTGAAGATCGCGGTACCGTTGCCGTTCGGGTTGCTGTTGATCAGCTCGATGGCTTCGTCGATGGTCTCGGCATCGGCGATGCACAGCACCGGGCCGAACACTTCCTGGTCATAGATCGTCATGCCGGGCTTCACGCCCGTGAAGATCGTCGGGCCGACGAAGTTGCCCTTCTCGTAGCTGGGCACGGCAGGCTTGCGGCCGTCGAGCACGAGCTTGGCGCCATCGGCTTCGCCGCGTTCGATGAGGCTGTTGACGCGGTCGTAGGCTGCGCAGGAAACCAGCGGACCCACGTCCACGCCCTTCTCCGTGCCCGCACCGATCTTCAGCGTCTTGGCCTTGGCGATCAGCTCGGGCACCCAGTTGCGGGCCTCGCCCACCAGCACCGCCACCGACACTGCCATGCAGCGTTGCCCGGCTGCACCGAAGCTCGCACCGGCCAGCGCATTGAGCGTTTGCTCCTTGTTGGCGTCGGGCATCACGATGGCGTGGTTCTTCGCGCCCATCATGCATTGCGCGCGCTTGCCGGCCAGCGTGGCGCGGTTGTAGACGTGCGTGCCGACCTTGGTCGAGCCGACGAAGCTGATCGCCTTGATGTCCTTGTGGTCGCAGATGCCGTTGACGATGGCCTCGCCGCCATGCACCACGTTGAGCACGCCGGGCGGGATGCCGGCTTCGAGCGCCAGTTCGCACAGGCGCATCGTGACCATCGGGTCTTGCTCGGAAGGCTTCAGCACGAAGGTGTTGCCGGTGACGATGGCCATCGGGAACATCCACAGCGGGATCATGGCCGGGAAGTTGAACGGCGTGATGCCGGCGCACACGCCCAGCGGCTGCAGCAGCGTGTAGGTGTCGACACCGTTGGCCACGTTGTTGGCCAGTTCACCGAGCTGCAGGTTGCCGATGTTCGATGCGTGCTCGACCACTTCGAGGCCGCGGAACACGTCGCCTTCTGCGTCCGGCAGGGTCTTGCCCTGTTCGGCGGTGAGGATGGCGGCCAGCTCGCCCATGTTCTCGCGGATGAGCTGCTGCAGCTTCAGGAAGATGCGGGCGCGCGTGCCGATGGGGGTCTTGCGCCAGGTCTTGAAGGCTTCCGTGGCGGAGGCCACAGCCGCGTCGAGTTCGGCCTGCGTCGCGAAGGGCACACGGGCCAGCACCTGCTGCGTGGCCGGGTTGACGATGTCGCGCCATTCGGTGGTCTTGGATTCGACGAGCTTGCCGCCGATCAAGAGCTTGACGGTGGCGACCTGGGTCGAAGGGGTGGTGGTGGCGTCCATGGGGTTTGTCTCCTGTAATCCTGTGAATACGGTGCCGGCTTGGGCCGGTGCATCCCGCATCCTAGCTTTGCAGATTTGCTATGACAATAGACAAATATGCGCCATCGCTTTGCAAAAATGCAGAGCCATCGCCGGGCAACAACCAGGAGGCACGCAAGCACATGGACTGGGACAACCTGCGCTACTTTCTCGAACTCGCGCGCTCGGGCACGCTGATGAGCGCGGCGCGCCGGCTCGAGGTCGACCACACCACGGTGGCGCGGCGCATCCAGGCGCTCGAAAAGGAAGTCGGCGCCCCGCTGTTCTCGCGCGAATCGGGCGGTCACCGGCTTACCGAGGCGGGCCGCCGGCTGCAGCCGCAGGTCGAGGCGATGGAGAGCGCCTTCCAGGCCGTGGAGAGCAACGCGCCGGCCTCGCAGGAGGGCTTGTCGGGCCTGATCCGCATCGGCGCCACCGAGGGCTTCGGCACGGTGGTGCTGGCGCCGCAGCTCGCGCTCTTCGCGCTGCAGCACCCCAAGCTCACCATCGACCTGCTGGCGATGCCGCGGCTGGTGCACCTGTCGCGGCGCGAGGCCGACATCGTGATCTCGCTCGAACGGCCGGCGCGCGGGCCGGTGGTGGTGACCAAGCTCACCGACTACACGCTGCGGCTCTACGCGTCGAAGCAGTACCTGGCCGCGCACAAGCCGATCAAGACGCGCGAAGACCTGCGCGGCCACACCTTCATCAGCTACGTGGACGACCTGCTCTTCAGCAAGGAGCTGCAGTACCTCGACGAGCTGCACCGCCCCGACGCCTTCGCACTGCGCAGCACCAGTGTGCTCGCGCAGCACCGGGCGGTGGTGGCGGGCGCGGGGATTGCGGTGCTGCCGGCGTTCGTGGCGGAGCGCGACAGTGCGCTGCGACCGGTGCTGGCGGGGCAGGCGAACTTCACGCGCACTTTCTGGATGTCGATGCCGGTGGAAACCAAGCATCTGGCACGTATGCAGGCCGTGTGGGAATTTCTGCGTGAAACTGCCACGGCACAGCAGGGGCTTCTCTTGCCTGACAGCGCCGTGGCATGACACTGATCGAGGTGCGTGCGTTCGGGGTGCGTGCACAGGACACCGGGTGCTCCCCTCCGCGAATGTCCCCCGCTTCGCTCCTCCTTTATTTCGCTGCGGGGAGCACCCGGTGCCCTGTGCACAGTGGGCGCTGCTGTCGTGCCGGCGGATCAAGCGCTGCGCTGAGCGATCACGCCGGCGGTGTGCTCTGCGCAGCGAAATAAAGGAGGAGGCATGCGGCCCTAGGCCGCGCCGGGGGACATTCGCGGAGCAGAGCACACCGTCGGCGTGAGCGCTCCCTGAACATCAGTCCCCGAAAACGCACAATGCGACGAACAGAAATACAGGGTTTCACTTCAGCACCAAGGAGATCGCATGCCACGTTATCGTCCCGCACGGCTCGAACACATCGCAGGCATCGGCGTCGACCGCATGGGCGCCATCGCGGACGATGCGGACGGCCCGCCCTTTCTTCGGCTCGAGAACCTCGACGTCGACATCCCGCCGGACCCCGAAGCCATTGCACGCACCGTGCGTGCGGCCTCCGAAGATGCGGACAACAGCTACCTGCCGTTTGTCGGCCAGTCGCGGTTGCGCGAGGTTGCTGCGCGGCATGTGTCGGCGCTCTCGGGCGTGGCGTACAACGCGCGCAACTGCGTGATCTCCGCGAGTGGGCTCTCGGGCATCCTCAACGCGCTGCTCGCGACGGTCGAGGTGGGCGACGAGGTGCTGGTGACAGATCCGACCTACGCCGGCCTGCTCAACCGCATCCGATTGGCCGGCGGAACGCCGAAGTACGTGCCCTTCCACTTCATGCCCGGCGGCGAATGGAAGCTCGACCGCAATGCGCTGCAAACCGCCATCGGGCCGCGCGTGCGTGTGATGCTGCTGATGTCGCCTTCGATGCCGACGGGTGGCTACTTCGACGAAGACGACTAGCGTGCCATTTGCGCGTTGTGCGTGCAGCACGACCTGACGCTCATCCTCGACACGGCCATGGAGCGACTGCTGTACGACGGCCGCCAGGTGATCCACCCCGCCGGCCTCCCCGGCATGGCCGAACGCACGATCACTGTCGGTTCGTCGGCCAAGGAACTGCGCATGATCGGCTGGCGCGTGGGCTGGACCGTCGCACCCGAAGCCTATATGCCGGACCTGGTGGCCGTGTCGCTCGCCAACGTGGTGGTGCCGGTGGGCATCGCGCAGGACGCGGTGGCGACGGCGCTCGAACAATCGGTGCACACGCTAACGCCCTATGTGAGCGAGCTGCAGCGCCGGCGCGACACGGTGCTCGACGAACTCAAGGGCCTGCCGGTGGGCGTTCCGGCCGGCGGCTGGTCGCTGCTGCTGCGCACGAGCGATTTCGGCATCGACGGGCAGACGCTGTCGCGGCGCCTGCTGTCGCATCGCGTCTGCGCCACGGCAATGCAAGGCTGGGGCGAGACGCATGACGCGCAATATCTGCGCTTTGTGTTTTCCAATGAGCCGGTCGAGCGGCTGCGCGGGTTGGGAAACAAGGTACGGGCTGCGCTAGGCGCCTGAGCACTCAAGAGAAGAGGCGCTTCAGAAATCCAGGCTTTGCCGCAGGCGCCGCGGCTTTTTTCAGCAGTTCGATCAGCCCTTCCACGCGCGGCTTCTTGAGCCTGCGCGCGTAGTCGATGTAGGTTTCTTCCTTGTCCATCCTGTAGAGCCGCGGCGGCATCGGCAGGCCTTGCACCGCGCCCAGCAACACGCGCAGTGCATCGAGCTGGTTCATGCGAATGGCGCTCGTGATCGCGGTCTCGCCGAACGACGGAATGATCTCGTTGGGCTGTGCGAGCCCCGCACCGAGCAGGGCCTTGATCGCCGCCACATCGCCTTCGACAGCCGCCGCCACATCGCCTTCGACAGCCGCCGCCCCCAACGCCGCGAGCGCCGCCGACTTTGCGGGCGAGAGACTCGCCTTGTAGGCATCGCTGCGCTTGTCGTCTTCGTCGCGCGCGTCGCCGCCTTCCATGACCATGAAGTCGGTCACCAGCGCCACGGGTTCGCCCGCAGCGTCGAGCGCCCAGAAGCTCGGGTAGCTGCCGTCGCCCCAGCCCGAGCGGAAGATCACCATGTTGCTCGCCGAGCCGGGCCCGAGCGGGTAGTGGTCGACGACGTTGGCGTCGCCCATCTCGCCCTCGAGCACGTCGTCGTAGTAGCTGACGAAGTCGGGGGTGGCGGCTTCGCGCTTGTCGCGCTCTGCCATGGCGGCTGCAGCGTCGGGGTCCATGAAGCAGCCGACGCCTGCGTCGACCGGGTAGCCGTAGAACTCGTCGTCGCCCAGCGTTTCGAGCGACTCCCCTTCGATCAGCGCCATCTGCCAGTTCAGATCGGCGACGCGCACGTTGCTGCGGTCACGCAGCCACAGCACCGCCAGCGCATGCCGGCCCTTGTCGTGCAGCACTTCGACGGGGAACGCGCCGCGCGCCTGCAGCTCGCGCGCGAAGGGTTGGCGCTCGGGCTGCACCAGCGGGTCGCAGGCCACGACACGCCCGCTCGTGATCTGCAACGGGCCGCAGGACAGCCGCGCCAGGTGCCGTGCGCGCAGCGCATCGTCGTCGAGGAAAACGGCCTGGAGGTTGTCGATGTCGAGGTAGGGCATCGGCCTAGTTTCTCACTTCGCCGTGTCAGCCGGCCACACCGGCGGATGGCTGCCCGGCGGCATCGAAGGACGCGCCCAGGCGGCGGGCGTTCGCGACAGCTGCGCACTGTGGCGTAGCGCGGCCAGTTCGCCGAAACCGGAGGCCGAGGTCTCGACGTACGGCTTGAGGTCGGGCCTTGCAATCGACAAGCCGCCGGGCACGCGACCGAGGCCGCGCAGCCAATGCCCCGTCTGCGCCAGCGATACCCGCACATGCCAGCTGCCGCCCTCCTGCCGCTGGCGCCACAACGCGGCGGCGGCACCGAATGCGATCAGGTAGCCGGTGGCCTCGTCGAGGATCTGCATGGGCAGCGGCTTCGGCTTGCCGTCGCCGGCGGCCTCGCCTTCAGCATGGTTGCAGCCCATTGCAGTCTGCACGAGCGAATCGAAACCGCGGCGATGGGCCCACAGGCCCTGGGTGCCGTAGGCCGTCAGCGACACGCACACGATGCCCGGCCGCAGCTGCGCCAGTTCCGCCGGCCCGAAGCCCAACGATGCGATGCCGCCGGGCCGGTAGCCTTGCACGAAGACATGCGCCTGCGCGGCGAGCTGCCGCAGCGCGGCACGGCCCTCGTCGGTGCGAAGGTCCGCATGCGTCGACAGCTTGCCGCGGCTGGTATCGGCAATGGATTCGATGTTCGGCAGGTTCGGCGAATTGACGAGCATCACGTCGGCGCCATACGCCGCCAGCGCGCGGCCACCCACGGGCCCTGCGAGGCTGCGCGTCAGGTCGAGCACGCGCACGCCGGTGAGTGGCCGCTGGTCTTCGCGCAGCGGCGACAGCGCGAGCGGCGGCGCGTCGCCGATGCGTTCGATGGTGAAGAGCGGTTGCGCCGCAATGGCCTGCCCTTGCGGCGTGGCATCCCATTCGTCGAAACGACGCAGCGCGGTTGCCACCAGCCCCTGCGCTGCGGCGGCATCCTCAAAATCGCGGGTGTGCCACGTCGCCATGACCGCCTCGGCTTGGGCGCGCGTGGCGGTGGCCGGAGCTAGCTTCATCAACCGCAACGCCCCGTCGCGGTGGTGCGCGAAGTTGGCGTGAATGCGCACCCAGCCATCGGCGCAGCGGTACAGCCCCGAGAAGGTGTCCCACAGGTCGGGCACGCGCCCCTCGAGGCTGAACCAGCCGGTGCAGTCGAGCGCCGCATGCTGCATGTCGACGCCGACCTGCTGGCGCGCCGAACCTCGCAGGTGCCCGAGTTCGCAGGCAGCCAGCGCCGCTGCGGCGATGGTGCTCTGTGCCGCCACGCCGACCGCAAAGGACGACGGCAGCACCGGGTCGGTGCCCGTGAGCCGTGCAAACGGCAAGGCTTCTGCAGGCAGGCCTGCCTGCCGCCAGATGCCGCCCAGAACTTCGCTTGCATTCATTCCTGTGTGCTCCAAAGAAAAGGGCAGGGCCCGCTCTCGCGGCCCTGCCCTTCGTTGTCGTTGCGTTCGCTGCCCTGTTACTGGATCAGCTTGGCGCCGGTCTTGGCCTGCAGCGCATCGAAGCTCACGCCGGGTGCAAGCTCGATCACCTTCAGGCCTTCAGGCACCACGTCCATCACGGCCAGGTCGGTGATGATGCGGTCGACCACGCCCACGCCGGTCAGCGGCAGGCTGCACTTCTCGAGGATCTTGAGGTCCTCGGTGCCGTCCTTCTTCTTCGCGACATGCTCCATCAGCACGATCACGCGCTTCACGCCGGCCACGAGGTCCATCGCGCCGCCCATGCCCTTGACCATCTTGCCGGGGATCATCCAGTTCGCGAGGTCGCCCTTCACGCTGACCTGCATCGCGCCGAGGATCGAGAGGTTGATCTTGCCGCCGCGGATCATCGCGAAGCTGTCGTGGCTGCCGAAGATCGCCGAGCCGGGGATGGTGGTCACGGTCTGCTTGCCGGCGTTGATCAGGTCGGCGTCGACGTTGTCTTCGGTCGGGAACGGGCCGATGCCGAGCATGCCGTTCTCGCTCTGCAGCCAGACTTCCTTGGTGCCGGTGTGGTTGGCCACCAGCGTCGGGATGCCGATGCCGAGGTTGACGTAGAAGCCGTCTTCGAGTTCTTGCGCGGCACGGGCCGCCATCTGGTCTTGGGTCCAGGGCATCTCAGGCTCCTTCTTTCTTGTTGATGACGACCCTGGCGGGCAACTCGCTGCCGGCAGCGGCCTGGGCGATGGCGGTCTGGGCCTCCACCTTGGCGGCGGCGGCATCGACCGATGCGCTCACGGTGCGCTTCTCGATGCGCTTCTCGGGCGTGGCGTTGAGCACGATGCGGTGCACGTAGATGCCCGGCAGGTGGATATCGTCGGGCGCCAGCTCGCCCACTTCGACGATCTTCTCGACCTCGACGACGCAGATCTTGCCGGCCATGGCGGCGGCCGGGTTGAAGTTGCGCGCCGTGAGACGAAAGCGCAGGTTGCCCGACTTGTCGGCCACGTCGGCCTTCACCAGCGCCACGTCGGGCACCAGCGAGCGTTCCATGACGTAGGTTTCGCCGTCGAACTCGCGCAGCTCCTTGCCTTCGGCCACTTGCGTGCCCACGCCGGTCTTGGTGAAGAAGGCCGGAATGCCGGCGCCGCCCGCGCGCAGCTTTTCAGCGAGCGTGCCCTGGGGGGTGAATTCGAGCTGCAGTTCGCCCGCGAGGTACTGGCGCTCGAACTCCTTGTTCTCGCCCACGTACGACGCGATCATCTTCTTGATCTGGCGCGTCTCCAGCAGCTTGCCGAGGCCGAAGCCGTCGACGCCCGCGTTGTTCGAGATGACGGTGAGGTTCTGCACGGCGGAGTCCTTCAGCGCCTCGATCAGCGCTTCTGGAATGCCGCACAGGCCGAAGCCGCCGACCGCGAGCGTCTGCCCGTCGGCCACGACCCCCTTGAGTGCCGCGTCTGCGGAGGGATAAATCTTGTTCACTCGGGCTCCTTGATGGATGGGTGGAGAGTGGGTGGGAAAGAGCCTTGAACGATACTACGTACTCGCATACGTAGTATTTCGTAATGGTGACCCCCGATGCCCGAGATCGATTACCGGCTGGCTTTTGAGCATGCGCCCGTCGGCATGGTGGTGTCGAGCAACCGCACCATCGTGGCCTGCAACGAGCGCGTGTGCGAGATCTTCGGCGCAACGCCCTCCGCACTGGTCGGGCATTCGTTCAGCATCCTGTACCCGAGCGTGGCCGAATTCGAGCGCATCGGCAAGCGCATGGAGCCCTTCCTGAACGCCAACGGCAACTATGCCGACAACCGCATGATGAAGCGGCTCGGGGGCCTGCACGGCGCCATGGCCGGCGAGACCTTCTGGTGCCACGTGACGGGCCACGCGATGAACCGCGCCGCGCCGCACGAGGCCGGCATCTGGACCTTCGAGGACCTGGGCTCGCGCCGCGCGGTGAAGGCCGAACTCACGCCGCGCGAGCGCGAGGTGGCGGCGCAGGTGATGCGCGGCCTGACCTCGAAGGAGATCGGCAAGGCGCTGGGCATCAGCCACCGCACGGTGGAACTGCATCGGGCGCGGCTGATGCGCAAGTACGCGGCGGCGACCACGGCGGAGCTGGTTCAGAAGCTCATCGCGGGCTAAGGCGCTGTCTCCAGAATAGCGCTCTGCTTCTTCGCGCTTTCTTTTTTCATGTTTCGTCTGTAATCCGCGCCCGCTTCATCTGCATCGGAATCATCGCCGGCGCAATTCGCGCGGAACGCATGGCGTCGAGAGTACGGGACATCGACCTCCCCATCCCATCTCGACACAAGGAACCAGACACCATGAACCGCCGCTCTTTCTCCGCCGCCATCGTCGCCGGCGCCGCCGCCTCCACCCTTTCCACGCGAGGCCTCGCGTGGACGCTGGCACCGGGCGTGCGCAACGTGGTGCTGGTGCATGGCGCCTACGCGGACGGCTCCTGCTGGTCCGACGTGATCGCACGGCTCCAGCAAGCGGGCCTGAAGGCCACCGCGGTGCAGAATCCGCTGACCTCGCTGGCCGACGACGTGGAGGCCACGCGGCGCATCCTGGCATTGCAGGACGGCCCGACCGTGCTGGTCGGCCATTCGTGGGCCGGCACGGTGATCAGCGAAGCCGGTGTCGACCCCAAGGTGTCGGCGCTGGTCTACGTGGCCGCACGTGCCCCCGATGCCGGCGAGGACTATGGAGCGCTCGCCGCGAAGTTCCCCACGCCGCCGGCCAGCGCCGGCCTCGTCAAGGCCAATGGCTTTGCGCAGTTGAGCGCAGAAGCGTTCCTGCGCGACTTTGCGGGCGATCTCGACCCGGTCAAGGCGCGGGTGCTGTATGCCGTGCAGGGCCGCATCTCCGACACGCTCTTTGCCTCACGCACCACGCAGGCCGCATGGCGCTCCAAGCCGTCGTGGTACGCCGTCTCGACCCACGACCGCACCACCTCGCCCGAGCTCGAACGCTTCCTCGCCCAGCGGATGAAGGCGAAGACGATCGAGGTCGAATCGGGTCATCTTTCGCTGATCTCTCACCCGGACCGGATCGCCAGCCTGATCCTGGAGGCGGCGGGAAGTTCCAGGGCCTGAGCCCCCGATCGTTGCAAAAACGGAAACGCCGTGTCGACGAAAGCCCCGTGTTATTCCCCATTCAGAGGTCTATCTTTGAACCCATGCGAACAAGCCGTTCGCAGTCATTTAGGAGTAGTTGCCATGTCCACAGCCCTTCATTCCGAAAAGAGCCTCCTTCAGCAAACGAAGCTGTCGGTGGCCCAGGTCCATGCCATCGCTACGCACCGCCTGCCGGTGACGCTGACTCTCGCGGCGATCATCCTGTCGGTGCCCGGCGTCAAGGCCTGAAATCGGTGTGACCGTGGTCGGACTCAGTCCGGCTTGATGTCCGCCGCCTTGATCACCTTCGACCAGGTCGCCAGCTCCTGGTCGACGAACTTGCCCAGGGCCGCCGGGTCCATGTAGGTGGCGAAGGCGCCCTGCTCGTCCACCTTCTTGCGGAACGCATCGCTCTCGACGATCTTCTTGATCTCCGCGCTCAGCTTGTTGACGACCTCGGGCGGCGTCTTCGCCGGCGCGAACACCGCGAACCACGACTCGACCTCGTAGCCCGGCAGCCCCGCCTCGGCCGCGGTCGGCACATTGGGCATCGACGGATGCCGCTTGCTGCCCGTGTACGCCAGCGGCTTGATGCGGCCGCCCGCGAAGTGTCCGATGACCGAGGGCGGCGTGGTGATGAACATGTCGACATTGCCCGCGATCAGGTCGTTGATGGCCGGACCCGAGCCCTTGTAGGGCACGTGCGTCATCGCTTGCTTCGATTGCCGCGACAAGAGCTCACCCGCAATGTGCTGGATCGAGCCGTTGCCGGACGAGGCGTAGAACAGGCCGCCCTCCTTCTTCTTGCCGTACTCGATCAGCTCCTTCATCGAGTTCACCGGCAGCTTGCCGCTCACGGCGACGACGTGCGGCGCGCGCATCACCATCGCCACGGGCACGAAGTCCTTGGTCGGACTCCACTTGATCTGCGGAAAGAGCGCGGGGTTGCCGACGTGGTAGCCCGAGTACTGCATCAGCAGCGTGTAGCCATCGGGCGCGGCGCGGGCCACGAACTCGGTGCCGATGTTGCCGCTGGCGCCGGGCTTGTTGTCGACCACGATGGGCTGGCCCAGCGCGCGCTGCAGCGGATCGGCGACCAGGCGGGCCATGATGTCGGTAGAGCCCGCCGGCGCGGTCGGCACGACGAGGGTGATGGGTTTCGAAGGCCAGGTGTCGGCGTTCGAGGCGGTGGCGGCCAGCGCAAGGCTGACCGCGAGAAGGCGGTGGATGGGTTTCATGGTTTGTCTCCGGTTTTGTTGGTTTGCTGTCCTCGAGGCCCGCCCCTTCAGGGCGCGAGCTCCGATATCTCGATGAGATTCAGGTCGGGGTCGCGCACGTAGACCGAGCGGATGCGGGATGTGGCCCCTGTTCGCATGACGGGGCCTTCGATGATCGGCACCTGCTTCTCCTGGAGGCGCGCGACAACGTCTTTCAGCGGCACGCTCGCGATGAAGCACAGGTCCAGCGAGCCCGGCATCGGCACATGCGCCTTGGGCTCGAACTCGTGGCCCTTCACATGCAGGTTGATCTTCTGGTTGCCGAAGCGGAAGGCCTTGCGGCCCGCGCCGAAAGTTTCCAGCGCCATGCCCGTCGCGTCGACGTAGAAGCGCACACAGGCTTCTTCGTCGGCGGTGGTGAGCACCAGGTGATCCAGGTGGTCGATCATGCTTGCTCCTTTTGCAGGCGTGCATTCGCACGCTCGACGATGTCGTTGAAATCTGCCGGCGGCGCGTGCCGCGTCAGGCGGTGTCCGGCGCGCGAGACCTGGCTGGACAACTCATGCTGCACCAGCGATTCGAGCTGCTCAGCAGCGGCGACCACCCCGTCCAGATTCATGCCGGTGTCGTAGCCCATGCACTGCAGCATGTGCACCACGTCCTCGGTCGCGACGTTGCCGGTGGCGCCGGGTGCATAGGGGCAGTCGCCGATGCCGCCCAGCGACATGTCGAGCCGCCGGATACCCGCCTCGACGGCGGCCACCGTGTTCGCGAGGCCCATGCCGCGCGTGTTGTGGAAGTGCGCCGTCCACTCCAATGCCGGATGCCGCGCGAGCACAGCATCGCAGACCGCCTGCACCTGCGTCGGATAGGCCATGCCGGTGGTGTCGCACAGCGTGATGCCCTGCACGCCCAACACCGCGAAACGGTCGATCCAACCCAGCACAACAGACAGCAGCACTTCGCCTTCCATCGGGCAGCCGAACACGCAGGAAAGCGACACGTTCACCGGCACGTCCGCCCGCTTCGCCAGCGCGACGACCTCGGCCAGCTGCGCGAACGACTGCTCGCGCGTCATGCGCAGGTTGCTGAGGTTGTGGGTTTCGCTGACCGACATGACGATGTTGAACTCGTCGATGCGGCTTTCCAGCGCGCGCTCGGCGCCTCGCACGTTCGGCACCAGTGCGGTGTAGACCACGCCCGGACGGCGGGCGATGCGGTGCATCACTTCCTCGCCGTCGCGCAGCGCGGGGATGGCCTTGGCCAAGGTGAACGAGGTCACCTCGATCTTGGCGTAGCCGAGCGTGCTCAAGCGATCGACCAGCGCGACCTTGTCGTCAGTGGGAATGAAGCGGCTTTCCATCTGGAAGCCGTCGCGCGTGGCGACCTCGTTGATTAGGAGCCGTGTGCCGTTGCCTGCTTTCATACCGCCTCGCTTTCTGTGCGGCGTGCAGGCCAGCCTGCGCCCTGCAGATCTTCGGTGTGCTCGCCAAGCCGCGGCGCCGCATGCGCGATGCGCCCCGGCGTGGCGCTGAGCTTGGGCACGACGCCCGGCACCTTGAGCATCTCGCCGTCAGAGCCGCGCGCCTCCACGATCATTTGGCGCGCCAGGTACTGCGGGTCGGTCGCGATGTCGGCCACCGTGTAGAGGCGCCCCACCGGAACGCCGGCCGCATCGAGCACGGCCAGCACCTCGTCGCGGCTGCGCTGCAGCGTCCACGCCTCGATGGCGGCATCGATCTCTTCCACCCGCAGCACACGGCCGTCGTTGTGCATGAGCTGCGGGTCGTTCTCGAGGTCGGAGCGGTCGATGGCCTGCATCAGCCGGCGGAAGATGCTGTCGCCATTGCCCGCCACCAGCACGTAGTGACCGTCGTTGCATCGGTAGGCATTGGTCGGTGCAATGCCCGGCAATGCGCTGCCGGCACGCTCGCGCACCGCACCGAAGGCGTCGTACTCGGGCAGCAGGCTTTCCATGACGTTGAAGACCGATTCGTAGAGCGCCACGTCGATGAACTGACCCTGGCCGCCATGCGCTGTGCGATGGTGCAGCGCGGTCAGCACGCCGATCACGCCGTGCAGGGCTGCGAGCGTGTCGCCGAGCGAGACGCCCACGCGCACCGGCACCCGGCCCGGCTCGCCACTGAGGTAGCGCAAACCGCCCATCGATTCGCCGAGCACACCGAAACCAGGTTTGTCGCGGTAGGGCCCGGTCTGCCCATAGCCCGAGATGCGCAGCATGATGAGCCGCGGGTTGAGCGCATGCAGCTGCTCCCACCCCAGGCCCCAGCCTTCGAGCGTGCCGGGCTTGAAGTTCTCGATCAGCACGTCCGCTTCGAGCGCCAATGCGCGCACGGCCTCCTGCCCTTCGGCGCTGCGCAGGTCGAGGCACACCGAGCGCTTGTTGCGCGACTGCACCTCCCACCAGACCGAGGTGCCGTCGCGCAGCATCCGCCATTTGCGCAGCGGATCGCCGACACCGGCGGGCTCGACCTTGATCACGTCGGCGCCGAACTCCGCCAGGGTCTTGCCGGCGAACGGGCCGGCGATGAGCTGGCCGAGCTCCAGCACCTTCAGGCCTTCGAGTGCGTTCATGTTTGCGTCTGTCTCCGTGTAGGGTTGCCCCAACTCTAGAAACAGATCGCGATGAATGGAATTGCTTTGACGGCAGCACGCCTTCGCAAAACGCGAAGGCCCGCAGCCATGAGGCAGCACGCTCTCTAGAATCCGCCCATGGCAAGCCCCATCAACCCGGCCCGCGTCGACTTCGTGACGCTGCGCCTCTTCTGCGCCGTGGCCCAGTCCGGCAGCATCACCAAGGGCGCGGAGGCGTGCCACCTCGCGCTCTCGGCGGCGAGCCGGCGGCTGTCGGACTTCGAGGCGGCCACGGGGTCGCAACTGCTCGAACGCAGCTCGCAAGGCATCGCGCTCACACCCGCCGGCCATGTGGCGATGCAGCATGCGATGCGGCTGTTCCAGGGCTTCGAGCAGTTCAGCAACGAGCTGGGCGACTATTCGAGCGGCGTGCGCGGCCATGTCAGGCTGTGGGCCAACATGTCGGCGCTGACGGAGTTTTGCCCACCGCGCTCGCCACCTTCCTCGCACAGCATCCCGATATCCGCATCGAGGTCGAGGAGCAGTTGAGCGGCGACATCGTGCGCGCGCTGGTCGATGGGCTCGCCGACGTCGGTGTGTTCGCGGAGAACACGCCCGCCTACGGACTCGACGTCGCGCCCTTCCAGACCGACGAGCTCGTGGTGCTGTGTGCCCGGCAACATCCGCTCGCACGCACCCGGCGCACCGATTTCAAGACCTGCCTCGCCCACGAGCTCGTCGGCCTGAACCGCAGCAGCTCATTGCTCGCACTGACATCGCGCGCCGCCGAGCAGGCCGGCATCCCGATGCGCCTGCGTGTGCAGGTGCGCAGCTTCGATGCGATGTGCCACATGATCGCGGCCAACCTCGGTGTCGGCGTGGTGCCGCTCGCAGCCTGCAAGGCGCAGGTGGCTGCGCTCGATCTGAAGGTGGTTCGGCTCAAGGATGCGTGGGCCACCCGCCGGTTGCTGATGGCGACGAAGACAGGCTCAGCCCTGTCACCGGCGGCGCAGTTGCTGGTTCAACATCTTCTGGAAACCCGCTGACCCCATGACCCCTTCGATCATTGCCACCGCCACGGAAGAAGAAGTCAGAAGCGGCGTGCTCAGCCGGCACCTGCGGCAGTTCAACTACGGCTTCGTCGGCGAGTACCCCGAGTCGCAACCGGTCTGGCTCAACGCCAAGGATGCGGACGGAGAACTCGTGGGCGGCCTGCGCGCCTACGTCTTCCTGTACTGGCTCCGCATCGACGTCCTCTGGGTGGCGGAGGCTGCACGCGGCCAGGGTCCGGGCTCGCGCCTGCTCGCCGAAGCCGAAGCGCGCGCTACGAAGCTCGGCGCGCACAGCGCGGCCCTCGAAACCTTCGAATGGCAGGCGCGTGGGTTCTACGTCAAGCAAGGCTACGAGGAATACGGGCGCATCGACGACTACGTCAAAGGCTTCTATCTCGCTTCGATGAAGAAGAAGCTCTGAGAGCCTGTGTACGATCTATTTGGGCCACGTTGAGGCTTGTTGTTCGGGGCGCGATCACGCCGACGGTGTGCTCTGCTCCGCGAATGTCCCCCGGCGCGGCCTAGGGCCGCATGCCTCCTCCTTTATTTCGCTGCGCAGAGCACACCGCCGGCGTGATCGCTCGGCGCAGCGGTTGATCGGCCGGCACAACGGCAGCGTCCACTGTGCACAGGGCACCGGGTGCTCCCCGCAGCGAAATAAAGGAGGAGCGAAGCGGGGGACATTCGCGGAGGGGAGCACCCGGTGTCCTGTGCACGCACCCCGAATGAACCGCACACCACACCATGCAGCTCAAGCCATCCGCTTCACCGCCCCAATCCACTTCTCGAACGACTTCATCTGGTCGCCCACGAACTTGCGCGTCGTCTCGTCGGTGCAGTTTCCTTCGGCATCGAACTTGCCCCCCGCCCCGCCGATGAAGACTTCGGGCTTCGCCAGCACCATCGCATTCACGAACAGCATCACGCGCCGCACGTCGTACTGAACGCGCGCACCGCCGAGCGGACCGGGGGACGCCGAGAGAATCGCCACCGGCTTGTGCGCGAAGGGCTGGTCTTCGCCCCGGCTGAGCCAGTCGATCACGTTCTTGAAGGCGCCGGGAATCGAGAAGTTGTATTCGGGCGTGGCGATGACGAGGCCGTCGGCACGGGCGATGCGATCTCGCAGCGCTTGAACAGAAGCCGGGTAGCCCTTGGCGAAGACATCCGCATCGAACGAAGGCACCTCGCGCCATTCGACGACATCCAGCCGCATGGATTCAGGCATCAGCGAGCCGGCGAGGTTCAGGGCCGCCCGGTTGATCGACCCGCTGCGAAGGCTGCCGCAAAGGCCGATGATATCCAGAGTACTCACGGCGTTTTCCTTTTTCGATGTTCAGAAGTTGGTTGTCGGCGACTATGGCGCGGGACCGCAGCGCAAGGAAGCGATTTTGCGGAAACCTTATTTTCTGCGCACGGAAGAATCGCCAGCCGGGGCCGGCGAGCCCAGAACGAAAGACTGACTTGCCCGCCCGTGCCGGAGCCGCCAGACTTTGCGCATGCCCTTGTTCCAGCATTCATGACCACCAGCAAGCCCGCACGCCACCTGTCGGCCGTGCCGTCTACCTTGAAGATCCCCCTGGCCGCGCGGGCCTCGGGCGATGCGATTTTTCCGCAGGTGGCCGTGCGGGATGCCTACGCTGCCGGGATCCTGGAAAAGATACGCGACGACGGCGAAGCCCTGCCCGAAGACCGGGCGACCATCTACGGCATCCTCGCGCGCACGCGCCGCTTCCGTACCCTGGCGCAGGATTTTCTGAAACAGCACCCCGGCGCCCGCGTGGTGAACATGGGCTGCGGCCTGAGCCATTACTTCCAGTGGCTGGACGACGACAAGTCCCGCATGACCGATGCCGACCTGCCCGAGGTGCTCGAACTGCGCCGCGAACTCATTCCCGAGACCCATCCACGCCACGATGTCCGCGAGCTCGACCTGACCTCGCCCGACTGGTGGAACCAGCTCGGGCTGCCTCGCAAGCGCAAGGCGCAGCCGGTCTTCCTCTTCACGGAGGGCGTGTTCATGTACCTGAAGCCGGAGGCGGTGGAGGCGGTGCTCGCCGCCTTCGGGGAACGGGCCCCGGCCGGCTCGGTGCTGGCTTTCGATGCCCTGTGCTGGATCGCCACGGGCCGCGCAAGGAACCATCCCTCGGTGCGCCCGACCGGGGCGGAGTTTCTCTGGGGCATTCGCCGCCCCGCGGAGCTGACGCAGCCCCACCCGCGCCTGCGGCTCGACGCCACCTACCGCGTGATGGAAGGCCTGGGCCTCGCGTACACGCTGCTGGGCCCGATGTTCAGGATGTTCTTCGGCGTGCCGCTCTATGCGGTGTACGCGCTGAGCGCCGTGGATGCGGCCGATACATAAACGCACAATTTCCCGAATCGGCGGCTTTGTCCGGCCTGCATTGCGCGGAATGGCTGACGCCACGCAACCCCGGGCGGCGTCAGGCTTGCCGCTGTTCCCATCGCGGAAAATCCTTGATGCGCTTCTCGCTGCCTTAGGATGTTTTTCCGAAGCCCGCCTCGTTTTCGCATTCCCCTCAAAGACTCGCAACCCTCAAGAAACACATGCTTGATCGCCGATCCTTCCTTGCCGCAGGCGGTGCCGCCGCCGCACTCGCCGCCCTTGGACTGCCCACGGAGGCGCTGGCCGCCAACGGCCTGCAGCTGAGCCAGCCCTCGCCCTTCTCCTTCGACAACCTCGTCGCACAGACCAAGCGCCTGGCCGCGCAACCCTATGCGGCCGCCGCGCCGCTCGCACCCGACGTGCTGGAGCGCATCGACTACGACGCGCACGGCAAGATCAAGTGCGACCCCGCCAACGCCCTCTTCCGCGACGGCCCCGGTGCCTTTCCCGTCACCTTCTTCCACCTCGGCCGCTTCTTCCAGACGCCGGTGCGCATGCATGTGCTCGAGAACACCGACGGCGATGCCTTCTCGCGCGAAGTGCTCTACAGCCCCACCTATTTCTCGATGCCGCCCGACAGCCCCGCACGCGCGTTGCCGCCTGGCGCGGGTTTCGCGGGTTTCCGGCTGCAGGAAAGCCGCCTGGGCGACCAGGGCAAGCTGGACTGGCAGCAGAACGACTGGGTCGCCTTCCTCGGCGCCTCGTACTTCCGCGCGATCGGCGAGCTCTACCAGTACGGTCTCTCGGCCCGCGGCCTCGCGCTCGACGTGGCGGTGCCCGACAAGCCCGAAGAGTTTCCGACCTTCACGCGCTTCTACTTCGAAACGCCGGCCGCCAACAACACCACCTCGATGACGGTCTACGCCCTGCTCGAAGGGCCGAGCGTCACGGGCGTCTTCAAGTTCATCATGCAGCGCGGCAAGGCCGTGATCATGGACATCGATGCGCGCCTCTTCCTGCGCCGCGACGTGGCCCGCCTGAGCCTGGTGCCGCTGACCTCGATGTACTGGTACTCCGAGACCACCAAGCCCACCGCCATCGACTGGCGGCCCGAGGTGCACGACTCCGACGGCCTCGCGATCTGGAACGGCGCGGGCGAGCGCATCTGGCGCCCGCTCAACAACCCGACGCAGACACGCGCCTCCGCCTTCGCCGACACCAAGCCGCGCGGCTTCGGCCTGCTGCAGCGCGACCGCGCCTTCGACCACTACCAGGACGGCGTCAACTACGAGAAGCGCCCGAGCCTCTGGATCGAGCCGCTGGGCGATTGGGGCGAAGGCTCGGTGCAACTGATCGAGATTCCGACCGACGACGAGATCCACGACAACGTCGTCGCCTTCTGGGTGCCGAAGGCGGATGCCAAGGCGGGCTCGAGCTACAGCCTGCAGTACCGCCTGCACTGGACCGACCAGGAGCCCTTTCCGTCGCCGCTCGCACGCTGCGTGGCCACGCGCATCGGACGCGGCGGGCAGCCGGGGCAGCCGCGTCCGCCGGGCGTGCGCAAGTTCATGGTCGAGTTCATCGGCCAGCCACTCACCACCGTGCCCTTCGGCGTGAAGCCCGAGCTGGTGCTAACGGCGCCGCGCGGCAAGTTCTCGTACGTCTTCGCCGAGGCCGTGCCCAACGGCGTGCCCGGCCACTGGCGCGCGCAGTTCGACTTCACGCCGGAAGGCAACGAGCCGATCGACATGCGGCTCTATCTGAAGAACGGCGAACAGACGTTGACGGAGACCTGGCTGTTCCAGTACCAGCCAGATTGAGTCCGCCGGTCCGCGGGGCTCAGCGCTTCGTGACCGACACCAGCTCGACTTCGAAGTTGAGCGTCGCGTTCGGCGGAATCACACCGCCCGCACCGCGCGAACCGTAGGCAATCGCCGGCGGGCAGGTCAGCTTGGCCTTGCCGCCCGGCTTCATCTTCTGCACGCCTTCGGTCCAGCACGGGATCACGCCGTTGAGCGGGAACTCGGTGGGTTCGCCGCGCTTGTAGGAGCTGTCGAATTCCTTGCCGGTGTCGGGGAAGGTGCCGCGGTAGTGGACCTTAACCGTGTCGGTCGCGGCGGGCGAGGCGCCAGTGCCTTCCTTGAGCGACTGATAGATCAGGCCGCTGGGCGTGGTCACGGGGGCGGATTGCGCAAAGGCTGCGGGGATGGCAAAGACAGACACGAGCGCGGCACAGAAAAGAGACTTCACGAAACACCTCGGGGGTTGAAAGGCCCCGATTATGGCCAGCGCCTGCATCGTTCCCTGTAGGGCGATGTATCTAGTGGAACGACCCTTGCTTTGCTGGATGTGCACTGTCAACATCCACAAAGAGAGGAAGCCTCCCATGCACTCCACCGAAGCCACGCCGGCCGCATCGACTGCCCAGGCAGGCACAGGTCACCTCAAGAAGGTACTCGGCCCCATCCAGCTCTGGGGCATCGCGGTAGGCCTTGTCATTTCGGGTGAGTACTTTGGTTGGAGCTACGGCTGGAACCCGGCCGGCACGCTGGGCTTTCTGGTCGCCACGGTATTGGTGGCGACGATGTACACCACCTTCATCTTCAGCTTCACCGAGCTTTCGACCGCCATCCCGCATGCGGGCGGCCCCTTCGCCTATGCGCGGCGCGCCTTCGGTCCGAACGGCGGCTTCGTGGCGGGCTTTGCGACGCTGATCGAATTCGTCTTCGCGCCGCCGGCCATCGCCCTCGCCATCGGCGCCTACCTCAACGTGCAGTTCCCGGGCATCAACCCCAAGTGGTTCGCGCTCGGCGCCTATGTGATCTTCATCGGGCTCAACTGGGTGGACGTGGGCATCGCGGCGGCCTTCGAACTGTTCGTCACCATCCTGGCCATCGTCGAGCTGCTGGTGTTCATGGGCGTGGTCACGCCGGGCTGGACCATGGCCAACTTCGTGGCCAACGGCTGGGCCGGCGGCAGCGTGCTCAACGGCGCGGCCATCTCGGGCATCTTCGCGTCGATCCCGTTCGCGAACTGGTTCTTCCTGGCCATCGAGGGCGCGGCCATGGCGGCCGAAGAGGCGCGCGATCCGCACCGCACCATTCCCATCGCCTACACCACGGGCATCGTCACGCTGGTGGTGCTGGCCTTCGGCGTGATGATCTTCGCGGGCGGCGTGGGCGACTGGCGCAAGCTCGCCAACATCAACGACCCGCTTCCGCAGGCCATGAAGGCGGTGGTGGGCGACAACAGCGGCTGGCTGCACATGCTGGTGTGGATCGGTCTCTTCGGGCTGATCGCCTCGTTCCACGGGATCATCATGGGCTACTCGCGCCAGATCTTTGCGCTGGCGCGCGCCGGTTATCTGCCGAGCTACTTCGCCGGCCTGAGCCCGCGCTTCGACACGCCGCACCGCGCGCTGCTGGCCGGCGGCGTGATCGGCGTGGTCGCGATCTTCAGCGACGAGTGGATGCAGTTCGGCGGCCAGACGCTCACCGCCAACATCGTGACCATGGCGGTGCTCGGCGCGATCGTGATGTACCTGATCTCGATGGCCGCGCTCTTCAAGCTGCGCAAGAGCGAGCCCGACCTGCTGCGCACCTATCGCGCGCCTTTCTACCCGGTGTTCCCCGCCATCGCGCTCGGCCTCGGCGTGGTGTGCCTCGGTGCCATGGTCTGGTTCAACTTCATGCTGACGGTGCTGTTCCTGGTGCTGATGGCCGCGGCCTACGGCTACTTCCTGCTGACCTCGGCGCAGCGCAAGGCGGCCGCGCCCGACGAGATGCTTTCCTTGACCGCCACGAACGCCTGAGAGCCTGACAGAAAGATGCGCTATCGCACCACCATCGAGCAGCAGGTCTTCGCCTTCGACGACCTGCGGCAGGTCATGGCCGTCGCCAGCCCCGCGCGCTCAGGCGACTACCTCGCGGGCATCGGCGCGGCCACAGCGCAGCAGCGCATGGCGGCGCGCCACGTGCTGGCCGAGACGCCGCTCAAGCAGTTCCTGACGGAAGCGCTGATTCCCTACGAGAGCGACAACATCACGCGGCTCATCATCGACAGCCACGACGCAGCGGCCTTCGCGCCGGTGTCGCATCTCACGGTCGGCGACTTCCGCAACTGGCTTCTGTCCGAAGAGGCCACGACGGCGACGCTCACCGCGCTCGCGCCCGGCCTCACACCCGAGATGGTGGCGGCCGTGTCCAAGCTCATGCGCAACCAGGACCTGGTGTCGGTCGCGAAGAAGTGCAGCGTGATCACGCGCTTTCGCGACACCATCGGCCTGCCCGGCCACCTGGCCGTGCGCCTGCAGCCCAACCACCCGACCGACGACCTGCGCGGCGTGGCCGCCTCCACCCTCGACGGCCTGCTCTACGGTGCGGGCGATGCGGTGATCGGCCTCAACCCGGCCTCCGACAGCATGCCGGTGCTGGGCCAGCTGCTGCACATGCTCGACGAGGTGATCCAGCGCTTCGAGATTCCCACGCAGAGCTGCGTGCTCACGCATGTGACCAACACGCTCAAACTCGCGGAAGCCGGCGCGCCGGTGGACCTGGTGTTCCAGTCGATCGCCGGCACCGAGAAGGCGAACCTCTCATTCGGCGTGACGCCCGAGCTGCTCGACGAAGCCTATGCCGCGGCGCTGGCACTGAAGCGCGGCACCATCGGCAACAACGTCATGTACTTCGAGACCGGCCAAGGCAGCGCGCTCTCGGCCAACGCCAATTTCGATGTCGACCAGCAGACCTGCGAGGTGCGCGCCTATGCGCTGGCGCGGCGCTACAAGCCCTTCCTCATCAACACGGTGGTCGGCTTCATCGGGCCCGAGTATCTGTACGACGGCAAGCAGATCATTCGCGCGGGCCTCGAAGATCATTGCTGCGGCAAGCTGCTGGGCCTGCCGATCGGCTGCGACATCTGCTACACCAACCACGCCGAAGCCGACCAGGACGACATGGACAACCTGCTGGTACTGCTCGGCACGAGCGGGCATCAACTTCATCATGGGCATTCCAGGCGCCGACGACGTGATGCTCAACTACCAGAGCACATCCTTCCACGACGCGCTGTTCCTGCGCCAGACGCTGGGCCTGAAGCGCGCGCCCGAGTTCGAGGCCTGGCTGCAGCGCATGCAGATCACCAATGCCGCGGGGCAGCTCGCACCGCCCTTTTCCAACCGCCTGCTGGCCGGCATGAGCGGGCTGACCGCGCTCACAGCATCATGAGCGACGCCGTCACACCCGACCCCTGGGCGCAATGGCGCTCTGCCACGCCCGCCCGGCTCGCCCTGGGCCGTGCGGGCGCCGGCATGCCCACCGACGAAACGCTGCGCTTCGGCTGGGCCCACGCGATGGCACGCGACGCCATCCACGCGGCGCTCGATGTCGATGCGCTCGACGCCACGCTGCGCGCGCAGCACTGGGAGGTGGCCCGCACACGCAGCCGCGCCGCGGACCGCACCACCTACCTGCGCCGCCCCGACCTGGGTCGCCAACTCGACGATGACGATGCCGGGCGGCTGCGCGGCATGGGGCGCTACGGCTGCGATGTCTGCATCGTCATCGGCGACGGCCTCTCCTCCCTCGCGGTGGCACGCCACGCAGCACCGCTGCTCGCGGCGCTGCGCTCGCAGCTGCCGCCCGACACGCGCTTCGCACCGGTGGTCATCGCCACGCAGGCGCGCGTGGCCCTGGCCGACGAGGTGGGCGAACTGTTCGGCGCCATGCTCTCGGTCATGCTGATCGGCGAGCGCCCCGGCCTGAGCTCGCCCGACAGCCTCGGCATCTACCTGACCCATTCGCCGAAACGCGGCCGCCACGATGCCGAGCGCAACTGCATCTCGAACGTGCGCCCCGAGGGCCTGCCGCACGAAGCGGCCGCGTTCAAGCTGGCATGGCTGATGCGTGAGTCCCTGCGCCGGGGGCTGACCGGCGTCGGGCTTAAGGACGAGAGCGATCTCGCGGTGCTCGACTCGCGGCAGGCGCCACCGCTGTCGCGCTGAGCGCCGGCCCCCGTCGAAGTGTCACGAGCGTTCCGTGCGCTCGTGTCTGATTCACCCCTGCACAAGTACAAGGAAAAATAAATGCAACGCCGACTCGTCCTTCTCACGCCCATGGCTGCCGCGCTCGTCGCCGCCGGTTGCGCCAGCCTCTCGCCCGCCAAGGGCCTGTCGCCCGGCCACTGGGACGCCTTCAACAAGGCGCAGATCGAAGGCCTGATTGCCAGCCTCGGCAAGGGCAGCCCGGGCTACAACGCCGCCAAGCCACCCTACGTGGTGTTCGACTGGGACAACACCAGCGTGTTTCTCGACATCGAGGAAGCCTCGCTGATCTACCAGCTCGAGAACCTCGCCTTTGGCGCCACGCCCGCGCAGCTCGAAGTGGCGCTGCGCAAGAACATCCCCAAGAAAGACTTCCTGCCGGCGTACAACAACGCGGCCGGCCAGCCCGTGAACATCGACCGCGTGGTGCCCGACATCGTGGCCAGCTACACTTGGCTCTACTAGAACTACGCCGGCCTCAAGGGCAACCAGCCGCTGGCGGCCGTGAAGCTGAACCCGCACTACATCGCGTTCACCACCAAGGTGCGCTTCCTCTACGAGGCCATCGGCGACACCTTCGACCACGACACGGCCTACCCCTGGGTCACGTACCTCTTCGTCGGCATGACCGAGGCGCAGGTGCGCAAGCTCACGGCCGACACGGTGGCGTGGCAGTTGAAGGAGCCGGTCGTCAAGGTGAAGTGGACGTCGCCGCCCGCGCTGCCGGGCCAGGCCGGCGTGGTCTCGGTGAGCTGGAAGAACGGCCTGCGCCTGCAGCCCGAGATGCAGGAGCTGTATGCCGCGTTCCGCAACGCGGGCTTCGATGTGTGGGTGTGCTCGGCGTCCTTCGTCGACGTGATCAAGGAAATCTCCTCGAACCCCGCCTTCGGCTACAACAACCCGCCCGAACGCGTGCTCGCGATGGAGCTGGAGCGCGACGCCAACGGCGTGATCCAGCCCGAGTACCGCCGCGGCTACGACCAGACCCAGGGCCCCGGCAAGACGAAGAACATCCAGCGCTTCCTGGTCAGCAAGTACGGCTACGGCCCGAGCTTCATCGCCGGCGACAGCGAGGGCGACCAGAACATGATGGCCGACTTCGCCGACACGAAGAAGGTGCTGATCGTGAACCGCCTGCGCGACCCGAAGACCGACATCGGCAAGTTCTCGGCCATCGCCGTGCAGAACTACGGCAAGCCCGACACCCGCTATCTGCTGCAGGGCCGCGACGACAACACTGGCCAGTGGGTGACTTCGCAACTGCACACGCCGCTGGGCGCCACGCAGGGCAAGGCGCTCAAGTAAGCGCGCTTTGCTGCGCGGTGTTCACTGCGCCTTCGCTGTGGTCGCCACCGGCTTGAGCGAATCGCGCACCTTGGCCACTTGCGCCGCGGTCACGGCCTCGCCCCGGTTGCCCCAGCTCGAACGCGCAAAGCTCAGCACGCGGGCCACGTCAGCGTCGGTCAGCCGCCAGCCGAAGTCGGGCATGGCGATGGGCGACGGTGCCTGCACGGTGCTCGGCATGGCCGAGCCCGCGAGCACGAGGCGGATCAGCGAGGTCGGGTCCCTGGCATTCACCACGCTGTTGCCCGCGAGGGCGGGAAAGGTCTTGTTGGCGCCCGTACCGTCGGAGCGGTGGCAGGCGTTGCAATTGTTGAGATAGACCATCGCCCCGCTGTTGCCCTCGACCGTGCCGTTGCGCAGCGCCAGCGCGGTCGGGTGCTGCGGCGCGGCCGCGACCAGGGCGGCCTGCGACGGCACGCCCGGCCCGTTGGGCTTCGCGCCGAGCGACTGCAGGTAGCCCGCGATCGCCTGCAGGTCCGGCGTCGACAGGTGCTGGGTGCTGTTCTGCACCACATCGACCATCGCGCCGAAGGCCGCTGTCTGGCCAGTGCGGCCGGTCTGCAGGTATTGCACGATGTCTTCCGACGACCACTGGGCCATGCTCGGCCGGTCGGTATGGCGCAGGGGCTGCGCATACCAGCCATCGATGATCGCTCCCGACAGGAACAGTTCGCCCTTGCGGTCGCTGGCCGACTTGACGCCGCCGATCATGCTGCGCGGCGTGTGGCAGTCGCCGCAGTGGCCCGGGCCCTGCACGAGGTAGGCGCCGCGGTTCCACTCGGCGCTGCGCGCGCTGTCGGGCTGGTAAACACCCTTGTCGAGGTAGATCCAGTTCCAGCCCATCATCAGGCCGCGCATGCGGAAGGGCCATGGCAGCTTGGTGGGCGGCGCCTTCTGCGCGACCGGCTGCACGCCGTTGCGAAAGAAGACGAAAAGCGCGTGCATGTCCTCGTCGTTCACGCGGGCGAAGGAGGTGTAGGGCATCGCCGGGTACAGGCGATGGCCGTCCTTCGCGATGCCTGCACGCAGCGCGCGTGCGAACTCGGTCTCGGTGTAGGCACCGAGGCCGCCTTGCGGATCGGGCGTGATGTTGGTGGAGACGATGGTGCCGAACGGCGTCTTCATCGGCAGGCCGCCCGAGAACGCGGGCCTGCCCGCCACCGAATGGCAGCTCACGCAGTCGCCGACGCGCGCCAGGTAGCGGCCGCGTTCGAGCACGGGGTCGGTGGCCGCGGCAGGCACTGCAGGAACGGGGGTGGATTTGGCGGGGTTGGCGGTCGGCGGCGCCACTGGTGTCTCGGCCTTCTGCGCCACGGCCCACGCCGCGACGCCCGGAAGCGTCAGGGCCAGCGCCACGCCGCCAATGATGCGGCGCGCGTTCATGCCAGCGCTCCCGGGTTGACCAGGTAGCGCTCGCGGATCGCCCTGGCCGACCAGTAGGCCAGCGCGCCGACCATGCAGGTCGGGTTGTAGCCGAAGTTCTGCGGGAAGGCGCTGGCGCCCATCACGAACACATTGGGCACGTCCCACACCTGCAGGAAACGATTGACGGCGCTGGTCGCGGGGTCGGTGCCCATCGGCGCGCCGCCGGTGTTATGGGTCGACTGGTAGAAGCGCACGTCGTAGTGGGCGTCGGGCTTCTGGAAATTCATGCGCATCTGCTTCGGGCCCATGGCCTTGGCGATCTGCTCGACCTTGGTGCCGATGAACTGCGTCATCGCGAGGTCGTTGGCCTTCCAGTCGAAGGTCATGCGCAAGAGTGGCTGGCCGTGCACATCCTTGTAGGTCGGGTCGAGGTCCAGGTAGTTGTCGCGGTAGGCCATCACCGAGCCTTGGCTGCCCACGCCGGCCTGGTAGAGGTAGTTTTCCTTGGCCGCTTTCTTCCAGCTCGCGCCCCAGCTCGGCGTGCCGGGCGGCAGGCTCAGCTGCTGGATCGGCCGGCCGCCGGTGTTGATGCAGTTGATGCTCGCGCCGCCAACGAAGCCGAGCGGTCCGTGGTCGAAGTTGTCGCCGTCGCAGTCGTCGATCACGGTGCCGCTGGCCCCCGCTCCGACGAAGGGGTTCATCGGCTGGTCCTTGTCGAAGAACAGGCTGGCGCCGCCGTTGAGCTGGTAGGCATAGTTGCGCCCCACCACGCCCTTGCCCGTGGCCGGGTCGTACTTCTTGCCGATGTTCGACAGCAAGAGAAGGCGCACGTTGTGGAACTGATAGGCGCAAAGCACCACCAGGTCGGCCGGCTGCTCGACCTCGTTGCCCTCGGCGTCGATGTAGGTCACGCCGGTGGCGCGCTTGCCGTCCGGCGCCATGTTCACGCGCAGCACGTGCGACCGGGTGCGCAGCTCGAAGTTGGGCCGCTTCATCAGCACCGGCAGCAGCGTGGTCTGCGGTGAGGCCTTCGAATACATGTAGCAGCCGTAGCGCTCGCAGAAACCGCAGAAGTTGCAGGGTCCGAGTTGCGCGCCGTGCGGATTGGTGTAGGCGCGCGACGCGTTGGCCGCGGCCTGCGGAAACGGGTGGTAGCCGAGCTCGCGCGCAGCCTTTTCGAACAGGCGGGCGCTGTTGACCGAGGCCAGCGGCGGCAATGGGAATTCATTGGCGCGCGCACCTTCGAAAGGGTTGCCGCCCGCTTGGATCTGGCCACGGATGTTGCCGGCCTTGCCCGAGGTGCCGCAAATCTTTTCGAACTGGTCGAAGTACGGCTCCATCTCTTCGTAGCTCACGCCGAAGTCCTGGATGGTCATGCCTTCGGGGATGAACTTCTTGCCGTAGCGCTCTTCGTAGGTGCTGCGGATGCGCAGGTCGCTGGGCAATGGGCGCCAGTGGTGCCCGTTCCAGTGCACGCCTGCGCCGCCGACGCCGTCGCCGGGCAGGAAGGATGCGAGTTGCCGGTACGGCACGGCGACTTCGGTCGGTGTGTGGCGGATGGTCACCGTCTCGCGCGAGAGGTTCTGAAACAGCTTGCCGCGGATGCCGTAGCTCAGCTCATCGGTGATGCGCGGGTAGGCAAAGTCGGGTTGGGTGTCGCGGTTCTCGCCGCGTTCGAGCGCCAGCACTTTCAGGCCCGCGGCGGTGAGTTCCATGCCCATGATCGCGCCGGTCCAACCGAAGCCGACCAGCACAGCATCGGCACCGGACTTCTTGATGTTTGCCATGGTGCCTCCCCTCAACCCTGCGGGCCGGCAATGCTCACCGGCGGCAGGTTGTACTTGACGCCGGGACGGTCGACCCAGTCGGCGTAGTCGGCGCGCGCGCCCGGGAAGCCGATCATCTTCCACGCCGCGGCGTTCTTGTTGCCGCCGTGGATCGGGTCGCTGAAGTAGCCCTCCTTCGTGTTCTGCAGAAGGAAACCGAAGAAGTCGATAGCGCCTACGCCGTCGAGCACAATGCCGCCGCCCTCGAGCCCCCTGAGCACCTCATCCTGCTGCGCCGCCGTGAGCTGCGCGAAGGCCTTGTCGCCGTACTGCTTGCGGCTGTAGGCGTCCGTGGCGGCAATGCCCGCGCGGTACACCTCGCGCGGCGGCATCTTCTTCTGGTAGCCGAAGAGCGGAGACACCTCGACGAACGGGCCCTGCATGTACCAGGTGGCGGCATGGCCGAATGCGCCTTCCATCTGCCGGTCGATGAACTCGGGCACGCCGGCTTCGATGGCACCGGGACCCTGGTCGTCGGAAGGAATGAGCCACGCGACCGCGGCCTGTACGAAGGCCCATTCGGCGGCGTTGAAGTAGACCGGGATGTAGGGCGCGCCGGGCGGCGGTGCGGCGGCAGCGAGGTTGGGTGCGGATGCCGGGCTGGCGGTTTGTGCCAGCGTGACCCCGGTGACACCGCCCGCGCCGAACGCCGTGACGGCCGGCACGATGGCAATGGATCGGCGCAGGAATCCGCGGCGGTCCGAATACGTCTCGTCTTTCATCGCGTTGTGTGCGGCTCTGTCGCCGCCTGTTGTGGTGCGAGGCTTCATCATGGCGGCGATGCGCGCCATGCCGTGTAGGAAGGCGGCTTGCCTATGATGGAAGGCGCGCAAGCCAATGACCACCCCCGGAGACGACATGACAACCAGCCGCTACCCCCTCGCCGAGCTCAAGGACCTGCCCGAAGACATCCGCACCGCGATCCTCGCCGTGCAGGAGAAAGCCGGCTTCGTGCCCAACGTGTTCCTCGCGCTGGCACGCCGGCCGGCCGAGTGGCGCGCCTTCTTCGCGTACCACGACGCATTGATGCTCAAGGAGGAAGGCTCGCTCACCAAGGGCGACCGCGAGATGATTGTCACCACCACCAGCGCGGCCAACCAGTGCCTCTACTGCGTGGTGGCGCACGGTGCGCTGCTGCGCATCTACGAGAAGAAGCCGCTGGTGGCAGACCAGGTGGCGGTGAACTACCGCAAGGCCGACATCACGCCGCGCCAGCGCGCGATGCTCGACTTCGCGATGAAGGTCTGCGACCGCTCGCACGAGATCGACGACAGCGACTTTCCGCCACTGCACGCCCACGGCTTCGACGACGAGGACATCTGGAACATCGCGGCCATCACCGCCTTCTTCGGCCTGAGCAACCGCCTGGCGAGCTTCAGCGGCATGCAGCCGAACACCGAGTTCTTCCTGATGGGGCGGCTGCCCCGCGAGAAGAAGTAGAAGAACTCAGGCCTTGTTGCGGCAGGACGCGAGCGCGTCGAGCGCCGGCTTGTAGGTCGGCGTGGCCACGTCCATCACGCCCAGCACCGTGTGATAGAGGTTGTCATGCGTGAGCGGCGCATCGAGCCCCGCTTCCATGCACGAACGCGAGAGCTTGCGGCGCTCGCTCATGCCTTCGCTGAACCAGGTGACCATCGGCACGTGCTTCTGCGCCTCGGGCGCAAAGCTGTACGGCACGCCGTGCAGGAACAGGCCGTACTCGCCGAGCGATTCGCCATGGTCGCTCACGTAGAGCATCGCCGGGTCGTACCGCTTCGACTGCGCCTGGAGCCAATCGATGGTGCGGGCGAGGAAACGGTCGGTCTCGGCGATGGAGTTGTCGTAGACATTCATCAGCTCGTTGTGGCCGCACTCGGCCAGCGCATTGGTCTTGCACTCGGGCAGGAAGCGCTTCACATCCGGTGCGGAGCGCTTGTAGTAGGCCGGGCCGTGGCTGCCCATCTGGTGCATCACGAGCACGATGCCCTTGGCGCGGCGCTCGGCCGGCAGTGCGGCGATCCGCTCGTCGAGCCCCTTGAGCATCACGTCGTCGAGGCATTCGTCGCCGTCGCACAGCGCCTTCTTGGTGGCTGCATCGAGGCCGTCGAAGGCCGAGGCGTTCGGAATGCGGATACAGACATCCTTGCAGCCAGCCTGGTTGTCGAGCCAGAGCACGGCCAGGCCGGAAGCCTGCAGCACGTCGACCAGGTTCTCGTAGTCGTCCTTGCGCGATTCGTAGCCCTGCTTGCCCAGCGGCGAGAACATGCACGGCACCGAGGCCAGCGTGTTGGTGCCGCACGAGTGCACGTCGCGATAGCTCAGCACACCGCGCCTGGCCAGTTCAGGCGTGGTGTCGCGCGCATAGCCGTTGAGGGCGAAGTGGTCGGCGCGCGCGGTTTCGCCCACCACCACCACGAACAGCGGCGGCCGCACCTGGGCCGCATAGCTGGCGCCCAGGGCGGTGCCGGCAGTGATCGGTATCAGCTTGCCGCTGTGCTTGAAGAACGGCCTGGTCACCACGAAGCCCGTCGAGTAGAGGCTGGCGATCGGATTCATCATGTAGCGCAACTGGACGTTGTTGCGCATCAGCGGCGCCAGCTGCCGGTTCATGGCCACCGCCGTGACCACCGCCACGACCGCGGCCAGCAACAGCAGGCCCGCATTGCGCCAGAGCTTCGAGAAGAAGCGCATCGGCGCGACGCGCACGCGCCAGATCGCCCAGCCCGCGGGCAGCGTGACGACCAGCACATTGAAGGCCATGTGCCAGCTCATCAGGTCGCGCACCTCGTTCGGATCGGTCTGCAGCGCGTTGGCGATCATGGTCGGGTCCATCACCACGCGGTACTGCAGCATGTAGTGCTGGGCCACCGCGGCCAGCACGACCACGGCGAACCACAGGGGTTTCATCCAGCGCGACCAGGCCGTGAGCGACAGGATGGCCACCGAGCCGCACAGCGTGAGCAGGCTCATGGCCGCAACCGTGGGCAGGTAGGTGCTCGGCGCCCCGCCGATGCGGGCCAGCTCGTTCCACAGCGGCCAGTTGGCGGTCAGGACCAGGTAGAGACTGAGCCAGAGGATCACCTGGCGCGGCGAGCGCGGCTTCGACAGCCATTGGTCGAAATGCGTCCAGAGGGTGCCTTGCGTGGAGAAAGAAGACGAGCCCGGCCAATCGGAACGGCCGTGTGGCCCCGGGGCGGACTCAGTGTGCGAAACAGGCATGCAGGAAGTGTATGAACAGGGGCTTAAGACTCACTGAACCTGGCGGCGCGGCGCACCCGGTTGCGCAACCGCGTCCGCAGTGCCTTGTCGACAACCAGGCTCAACGGACGGCTGAGGCCGCGCTCGACAAGGACGACCACGAACGCACCGAGTATGATCGCCGCGAGCACGTCGAACGGGAAATGCAGGCCCAGGTACACGCGGCTCCATGCCACCACCGCAGCCACCCCGAGCGCCACCAGCATCGGCGCACGCCGCGGCAGCGACCACAGCGAGAAGGCAGCGGCAAAGCAGCCGACCGCATGGAGGCTTGGAAACCCGGGGCGGATGCCCTGCGACGCCCACTGGATGCCCAGACCATAGAAAGCCGGCCTGGGCAACGGCATCAGCGAGCGGATCACGCCCACCACCAGCCAGGCCACCAAGACGCTGACCAGCATGGTGAACATCGCGTAGCGCCAGCGACGGTCGAACACTGCACCCACCGCGATCGCCAGTGCGAGCAGGGCCGGAACGAAATTGGACGCGAACAGCGCGAAGGAGATGCTCCACGCCGGCGCCGACGCGCCCGCATTGACCAACCCGAACAAGGCGAACTCAAGATCCTGCATGAACGGGCACCGCCTGCTTCAGAGATTGCGGACCGAAGCGCGTCGCCACGGCATCGATGGCGCAGCCCACCACCCAGCAGATCCAGGCCGTCCAGAGGGTATGCCTCATGAAGTGGGCGCCCCGCAGCTGCTGCGACGCCCCCAGCACCAGTCCCGCGATCAGCGCCACGCCGAGCCAGGCCGCCGCCGCGCGGGTCGACACCCGGCGCAGCACGAAATAGCCCCCCACGAAATAGCCCCCCAGATAGCAGAAGGCCGCGGAGGCATGACCCGCCGGGAAGCATCCGCCGCCCCCGCCGTCCGAGACACCCCACGACCAGTGCGACACATACCGCGCGCCACGCCGCCGAACTCCTTCAGGTCCCAGGGGCAGCTCGTTTCACTGACCTGCTTGAACAGGCTGACTGTCAGCACCGAAGCCAGCACCGTCAGGGCCAGTTGCGTCCGGCCGCGCCCCGTGAGGCGGCGCAGGATGCCGAACGGCCAGCGGATGGCGGCAAACAGGATGATCAACAGCGCCCAGCTCAGGGCCCGGGAGCCTTCGTGCACGACATGAACCAGGAAGGGGTCGTCGCGCCAGGGAAAACCCTCGGGCGTGCCCGTCATGCGCGCCAGTTGCAGGTCCCAGCCGGACAGGTCCCATGCCAACAGTGCGACCAGGGTCCAAACCCCCAGACGAAAATTCGGGAAACGTGTCATGAAGCGAAAACAAGACTGAAAAACTGTGGCGAGACTACGTTCCGGGCATGAACCCAGCCTGAAGGGCCCCTGAACCATGGGGGAATGCGGCAAGCCGCTGGTTGCGATCCGGCGGCGCTAGACTTCTTTTTTTGCAAGAGAAGGCATCGCGTGCGCATATTGCTGGTCGAAGATGACATCGCCTTGGCAGACGCCGTCTGCAGCTACCTGCGCGCCAAGGCGTTCGCGGTCGACGTGGCGCCCAGCCTAGCCGATGCCCGCGGCGCCCTGCTTGCGGTGCAGTACGCGGCGGTGCTGCTCGACCTGCACCTGGGCGACGGCGACGGCCTCTCGCTGCTGCCCCAGGTGCGCGCCCTGCCCGAGCGCCCCATCGTCATCGTGCTGACGGCGCGCGACCAGGTCACCGACCGCATCCGCGGACTCGACGCCGGCGCCGACGACTACCTCATCAAGCCCTACGACCCCGCCGAGCTGCTGGCGCGCCTGCGCGCGGTCGAGCGGCGGCGCAGCGCCACCAGCAGCTCGCCGGTGCTGCAGCTCGGCACGCTGGAAATCGACCTCGCGCACGACATGGTGCGCAAGAACGGCGAACCGATCACGCTGACCCAGAAGGAATGGGCACTGCTGCGCGTGATGGCCACTCGACCCGAGCGCATCCACACGCGCGAGAACCTCGCGGACGCGCTCTACGGCTTCGGCGACGAAGCCGACAGCAACACGCTCGAAGTCTTCGTCAGCCGCCTGCGGCGCAAGCTGGGACGCAGCCACATCCAGACGCTGCGCGGCCTCGGCTATCGCCTGTCGTTCTCGGCGGACGACGACGAATGAGCGATCCACGACAAGGAGGCAGCCGCGACTCGCTCGCCGGGCGCCTGACCCGCACGCTGATCGTGTGGGTCGGCGGCGTGTGGCTGCTGTGCGTGCTGGCCGTGGTCTGGTATGTGGACCGCGAGATCAACCACAACTTCGACAACGAACTGGTCGAGGTGTCGCACCGCATGTTCGACATGGCGGTGCAGGAGCTCGACAAGCTGCAGCACGGGAGCGGCAGCGTCCCCGCCGTGCCGCTGATCGCGCCCAAGCAGCTGTTCTCGGAAGACGCGGTGATGTACCAGGTCGTCGACATCCACGAGCACGTGCTGCTGCGCTCGGCCGAGGCGCCCATCGATGCCTTCGATGTTCCGCTGGCCGCCGACTTCGCCAACAACCAGACCTGGCGCATCTACACCGTGCGCCACCCCACGCTGGGCCTCTACTTCCAGGTGGCCGACCCGCTCGACGAGCGCCGCAGGGCGCTGAACCGCACGCTGTTCGGCCTGATCATTCCGCTCGGCGCGGTGCTGCCGCTGCTCGCGCTGGTGCTGGTGCTGCGCAACGTGGCCCGCACCGAACTGCGCGTGCTGCAGCGGCTCGCGGGCGAGATCGAGAAGCGCAGCGGCGCCGACCTGCGGCCGATCACCCTGCCGGGGTTGCCCCAGGAGTTGCGCTCGGTCAGCGAAAACGTCAACCGGCTGCTCGACCGCCTGTCGCAATCGCTCGACGTCGAACGCGCGTTGGCTGCCAATGCGGCGCACGAACTGCGAACGCCGCTGGCCGCGGCGCGCCTGCGCCTGCAGACCGCGCTCGAGCACGACCTGCGGCGCGACGACGTGCAGGCGGCACTCGATGCGCTCCAGATGCTCAGCCACCGCGCCGAGAAGCTGCTGCAGCTCTCGCGTGCCGAGTCGGGTGCATCGCTGACGCGCACCCGCGTCGACCTGGTCCAGCTCGCGGGCACCGTGGCGCAGGAGTTCTGGCAAGACCGGCAGATCAACGAGCGGCTCGTGCTCAAGGTGCCCGACAGCGCGGCCCCCATCGCACTCGGCGACGTCGATGCGCTAGCGATCGCCCTGCGCAACCTGGTGGAGAACGCCCTGCACTACGGCGGCGAGGGACGCGTGGTGATCGAAGTGGCGGCGCCCTGCGCCCTCGTGGTTCGGGATGTCGGCCCGGGGGTCAACGCCGAACAGCTCAAGACGCTGCAACAGCGCCACGTGCGGCACGGCTCGGACCGCACGGGCTACGGGCTGGGCCTTTCGATCGTGACCACCATCGTCGAGAAACAGAACGCAAGGCTCGAACTCGCATCGCCGCCGGCGGGCGCGGCGCGCGGCTTCGAGGCGCGCATCGTGCTGCGGCCTGCCTGAACTTCAGCGCCTGGCCGTTTCCTTCTTCGGTACGAACCCGTACGAGTTGTCGAAGCCGAACTGGCCGGCGCCGTACATTGCGGTCATCTTCTTCACGAGGTGCTGCTGCACCGCCTTCGGCAAGGCGAAGTAGTTGCTGTTGGCAGTTGTCTTGCGCTCACCGTCGAGGTGCCCGGTGATGGCGTGAATGGTCACCTTCTGTCCCTGATGGAAGGCGATGATCTTGATGCGGCCCACGTAGTCGTCGGTGTCGATGTGCTCACCGCCGTCGGGTTCGAAGAAGCGGTACACGAGGACAGGATCGACCAGCCCGTCGCCGTCGACGTCCGTGAACTCGAAGAGCTTCGTGCGGAAGTTGATGCCCGCCGCGTGCTCGCCCGCAAAGTCGCGGATCGCCCCTTGCTTCGTCAGCGCGTTGTCGCTGCCCACCTTGTAGAGCGCGGCCTGGATGGCCGAGGACAGTTGCTCTTCGGGGAACGGGAGGTCCTGCTTTTCGCCGAGCAGCAGCGCGTAGCTGCCGGACTTGTCGATGTAGCAGTAGCGCTTGAACACGGGGAACTCGAAGCCGGCTGTCTTCAGTGCTTCGGCGCGCAGAAACGGCGCGTTGGCAGGGCATTCGTTCGAGCCGGCCTTCGTCTGGCCATGGCTCCAGGTGGCGAGCAGCGCGAGGGATGCGAACGCGCGCGTCTTCAGCCGCATCGACACGCCCTACTCGCTCACCAGCGTGCGCAGCCAGTCGGGCAGCGTCAGCGCCTTCTGCTTCGGGAAGTCGACCCAGATCGTCGTCGCTCCACCCGCCGCGCAGATCACGTCGGGCTCTTCCTCGCGCGCCATCGTGCCCCAGCTCTCGAAGGTGGTGCGCCCCGGGTCGCTCACGTACATCTTCAGCAGCACGTTGCCCGGGTACTCGATCTGCCGGTAGAAGTTGCAGAAGGCATTGACGATCACCATGCCCTCGCCGCCCGGCACGGGTTCGAAGCCGATGGAGCGCATCCAGTCGATGCGCGCGGTCTCGAGGTAGCGGAAGTAGGTGCCGTTGTTCAGATGGCCCATGGCGTCCATGTCGCCCCAGCGGATGGGGATCGACGTTTGGTACACGAGCTTTTTCTTTTCGGGGATTTCGATTCTCATCGGTGCGCCTTGATGGATGCGAGGATGCCCAGCACGAACAGCAGCGCCGCCACCCACTCGGTGGCCTGCGGCCAGCGGCCGTCCCAGACGAAGGAATAGAACAGCGCGAACAGCGTCTCGCTGACGATCAATTGCCCGCACAGGCTGGCGGACAGCCGCTGGCTCGCGACGTTCCAGAGAATGGTGGCGAGCCACGACGAGCCGAAGCCGCTCGCCAGCGCGATCCAGACGAACAGCATGCCGTCGGGCTGCGCCCGGAGCGTGGCCGCGTCGCTGCCCGCGACCACCCACAGCAGCAAGGCGCCCAGGCCCGTGGCCACGCCGAGCCAGTTGGCCCAGTCGGTGGTGTTGAGTTCGGTGTGGCGCTGCAGCCAGGCCGCATTGAGGAGGCCATACACGGTCCAGCTCGCCATGGCGGCCAGCGCGAGCGCGATGCCCCAGCCGAAGCGCGCCCCGTCGACGCCACCGCCCGCACCGTGCCGGGCAGACCAGGCGCCCCAGATCATCAGCGCGATGCCGGCGCCCGTGAGCAGCAGCCCGGGCAGCAGCGCGCGCATGTGCAGGCCCACAGGCCGGCCGAGCAGCATCATCCAGACGGGAATGGTGCCGATGATGAGGCTGGGCACCTCGGTGCCGGCCGCCGCAATGCCGAAGGCCAGCAGCAGGTAGTAGCCGCTGAAGCCCAGCACGCTGAGCCCGAGCGCCGCCAGGGCCTGCGGTCCGGTCGGCCAGCGCACGGCAGCCGGCCGCGCGAACACGGCCAGCGCCGAGACGGCGCCGAACACGGCGAAGCGCGCGGCGGTGATGTCGACCATGCCGAAGTGGCCCACCATGCGCGGTGCCACGAAGGTCAGGCCCCAGAGCGCGCCCACCGCCAGCCCGGCCGCAATGCCGATCCAGGCGCGCGGGCTCAGAGCGCGAATCCGTCGTCGGCCGCGATGACGGAGCCATTCACGAAATGGCTCTGGCCGCTGGCCAGCAGCACGATCAGGCCGTCGAGGTCTTCGGGCTTGCCCACGCGCTTGCGCGGCAGGATGCTGACCAGCTTGGCGCCGGCCTCGGTGGTCCAGACGTCTTCGTTGAGTTCGGTTGCGATGTAGCCGGGGCACAGCACGTTCACGTTGATGCCGAAGCGGCCCCACTCCAGCGCCATGGCCTTGGTCATCTGCACCACCGCGGATTTGCTCATGCAGTACGCGCCGAGGTTCGGCACCACCTTGAGCGCGGCCACCGAGGCGATGTTGATGATGCGCCCGCCGATGTAGGTGCCCGGCGCCGAGCCGTCGGCGCGCGCCAGCATGCGCTTGCCCACTTCCTGCGCGACGAAGAAGGCGCCCTTCACGTTGGTGTCGAAGATGAAGTCGTAGTCGTCGGGCGTCACGTCCTGCAGCCGCTGCCGGACGTTCACGCCCGAATTGTTGACCAGGATGTCGATGGCGCCGACCTCGGTCTCGGCGTGCGCCACGGCGGCCTTGATGCTGCCGATGTCGGTCACGTCGAGTCGACCACGTGGGCGTCACCGCCCTCGCCTTCGATGCGGGCGCGCAGCTCCTTGAGTTTCTCGACACGGCGGCTCGCCAGCACCACCGCGGCACCGGCACGCGCCAGCGTTTTCGCGAACTGGGCACCAAGGCCGCTGGAGGCGCCGGTGATGAAGGCCACGCGGCCGGAAAGATCGATGCTGTAAGCCATGGGAAACGGGTCCTGTTGAGTCGCGAAGGCGACGCGGAAGGGTCGCGCGGGCGACGTGCTGCACTCCCCCTAAAATGTTTCGCGCCCTCGTAGCGTCCGAGCCTCAAAACATTATCGACCAGACCCACATGACCCACGACGAAATCCTTGCCCAGTTCGGCCCTCGCGAAGCCATGGAATACGACGTGGTCGTGGTCGGTGGCGGCCCGGCCGGCCTCTCGACCGCGATCCGGCTCAAGCAGCTCGCTGCCCAGCACGAGAAGGACATCTCGGTCGTGGTGCTCGAAAAGGGCTCCGAGCCCGGCGCGCACATCCTCTCGGGCGCCATCATGGACCCGCGCGCGCTCAACGAGCTGCTGCCCGACTGGCAGGAACTCGGTGCGCCGCTGAACCAGCCGGTGACCGACGACGCGATGGTGTTCCTCGGCGAGAAATCGGGCCTGCGCACGCCCAACCTGTTCCTGCCGGCCTGCTTCCAGAACCACGGCAACTACATCATCAGCCTGGGCGCCTTCACCAAGTGGCTGTCGCAGCAGGCCGAGAACCTCGGCGTCGAAATCTTCCCGAGCTTTCCGGCCGCCGAAGTGCTCTACAACGAGAACGGCTCGGTGCGCGGCGTGGCCACCGGCAACATGGGGATCGGCAAGGACGGCGAGCCGACCGAGAACTTCCAGCTCGGCATGGAGCTGCTGGGCAAGTACACGGTGTTTGCCGAAGGCGCGCGCGGCCACCTGGGCCGCCAGCTCATCGCCAAGTTCAAGCTCGACGCAGGCAAGGACCCGCAGACCTACGGCCTGGGCGTGAAGGAAGTGTGGGAAATCGACCCGAAACGCCATCAGCCCGGCTTCGTGCTGCACACGGCCGGCTGGCCGATGAAGAGCGACACCTACGGCGGCGCCTTCCTCTATCACATGGAGGACAACAAGGTCACGATGGGCTTCATCACCGGCCTGGACTACAGCAACCCGTACCTGAGCCCGTTCGAGGAAATGCAGCGCTGGAAGCTGCACCCCAACATCCGCTGGTACCTCGAAGGCGACGAAGCCAAGGGCATCAAACCCGCCAAGCGCATCGGCTACGGCGCGCGCGCCATCACAGCGGGCGGCCTGATGTCGCTGCCCAAGACGGTGTTCCCGGGCGGTGCGCTGGTCGGCTGCGAGGCCGGCTACCTCAACGTGAGCCGCATCAAGGGCAGCCACGCCGCCATCAAGACCGGCATGCTGGCCGCCGAGGCCGCCTTCGACGCGGTGCAGGCCGGCCGCCAGCACGACGAGCTCACGGCCTACCCGGCTGCTTTCGAGAAGAGCTGGCTGCATGCCGAGCTCAAGAAGGCGCGCAACTTCAAGGCCTGGTTCAAGAAGGGCCTGGGCATCGCGACCTTCATGAACGGCATCGAGCAATGGCTGCTCCAGGGCCACATTCCATGGACGCTGCGCCGCAACAAGCCCGACCACCTGTACCTGAAGCCCGCGGCCGAGTGCAAGCCGATCGTCTATCCGAAGCCGGACGGCAAGCTCACCTTCGACCGGCTCTCGAGCGTGTTCATCAGCAACACGAACCATGAAGAGCAGCAACCGGCCCACCTGACGCTCAAGGACGCGACGGTGCCGGTCAACATCAACCTCGAGAAGTTCGCCGGCCCCGAAAGCCGCTACTGCCCCGCGGGCGTCTACGAGTTCGTGGGCACCGAAGACCGCAAGCAGCGCCTGCAGATCAACGCGCAGAACTGCGTGCACTGCAAGACCTGCGACATCAAGGATCCGACGCAGAACATCGTGTGGGTCACGCCTGAAGGTGGCGGTGGGCCGAACTACGTGGGGATGTGAGGCGTTCACTCGCCGGTTCTGGGAGCCCTCTTCGGAGGCGGAGGGTTTTTTCATTTGTTCGGGGGGCGCACGTTCGGGGGGCGTGCACAGGACACCGGGTGCTCCCCTCCGCGAATGTCCCCCGCTTCGCTCCTCCTTTATTTCGCTGCGGGGAGCACCCGGTGCCCTGCGCACGAGGGCACGCTGCTGGTGTACCGCTGATCAACGACCGCTCTGATCTCGCCCTCGTACAGCTTTTTTTTGCCATGAGGCGTCCGTTCGGAAACCCGTGGCGTAAATGGAAGCAGGACGACGATGCACATCGCCGTCCGCCAACCCATTCAACGACCATTCGAGAGGATCTTTCGCCATGAACACCATGTTCCACCGCATCGCCATCGCATCCACCTTGGCCCTGACCCTGGCCGCCGGCCACGCACTCGCCGCGGACATGACGCCCGCGCCCGCACCGGCCGCCAAGGCCGCGCCGGCCAGCAACCTCGCTGCCGCCCGTGCACTGATCGCCGATAGCAAATGGACCGCGGCCGTCAGCGAACTCGAACGCGTCAACGACAGCGGCAATGCCGACTGGAACAACCTCATGGGCTACACCCTGCGCAAGTCGGGCGCGGGCAAGTGGGTGGCTTCGGAGAAGTACTACGACGCCGCGCTGAAGATCGATCCCAAGCACCGCGGCGCGCTCGAATACTCGGGCGAGCTGTACATCTCGATGGGTGACCTGCCCAAGGCCGAGCAGCGCCTCGACGCACTGGGCCAAGCCTGCAACATGAGCTGCCCCGAGTACAAGGACCTGAAGGCCTCCGTCGAGAGCTTCAAGGCCAGCGGCGGCAAGAAGAGCTGAGATCCGGCCGTCGCCGAACCGACACTGCGGGCCCATGGGCCCGCAGTGTCGTATTCAGCGTCTACCGGGTGATGAGAAAAACATAGTCGGCGCTGTAGCCTTGCCTGATCCGCTTGCCGCCGTCGGCCGCCGCCCCGCAGCCCTTGGCCGGTGCATTGCCGCCGACGGTGTTGATGCGTTGCACGCCCGTGACGCTGGCCATCTTCCCGGCAGTGCCCGCCGACTTGGCAGACAGCAGCAGCCACGGAATGTCCGCCTCGCGCTGTCCGTTGGCGCGGGCCTTCACCGTGCCCAGCGTCTTGCTGCCGTCGAGCGCGGTCCAGTTTGGCCCCGCGCCATGCGTTCCGACCTTTTCGCCGCCGGGACCGTAGAGCTCCGCTTCGGGCGCCACGAACTGCCAGCCCCAGTCGCCCTTCTCGCCCGCGCGGCATTCGTAGATCTGCACACCGACTGCATGCCAGGCGAAGGCGGCGCGCTCGCCGTCGGGCGCCTTGAGGGCAGCCGGCAGCGCCATTGGCGGCGGCGGTGGTGGCGACGCGCAGGCCGCGAGCAAGGCGGCGCCGAGGAGAACGGAGGCCAAAGGAAGGATTCGCGTGTTCGATGTCATGGCATTTCCCGAGTCAAGAAAAAGAATGAGCGCCGACCAAAATGACCGGCTTCGAGGGATCGGGCAAGCGCCCGAAGCTTCTTCCAGAAACGACACACACGCCGCAACGGATGCAATACTCGCCCGCATGAATAGAAATATTCTGACCAGCCTGCAAGACCTGATCGCCGGAGCAGCCCGCGGCGACCACGCCTGCTTCGCCCAGATCTACGAACGCACGCACCTGCATCTGTTTGGCGTCGCGGTTCGTATGTTAGGCAATGAACAGGCAGCCGAAGACGTGCTGCAAGAGGCCTATGTGAGCATCTGGAAAAACGCGGGCAGCTACCGCTCCAGCGTCGACGGGCAGGAGATCCAGCCGATCACCTGGCTGATCGCCATCGTCCGCAACAAGGCGCTGGATGCCTTGCGCTCGCGCACGCGGCGCAATGCGCACGAGCAGCCGCAACAGACCAGCGACGAGGACGACAACACCGACACGGCGCCGGGCACGGACGCCGCGCCCGGCGCCCTGCAGCTGTTCGAGCAGGCCATGCAGGCCTTGCGCATCGAAGGCTGCATGGCGGCGCTCGACGGCAGTTTTCGGCAGAGCCTGGCGCTGGCCTACTACCAGGGCCTGTCGCACACCGAGGTGGCTGCGCAGATGAATGCACCGCTGGGCTCGGTCAAGGCCTGGATACGCCGCGGCCTCGACAAGCTGCGCACCTGCCTGAGCGCACAGGGGGTGACGTCATGAGGTACACCGACCCTCGCCTGCTCGATGCGCTGTCATCGGCCTATGCACTGGGCACGCTGGAAGGCGGCGCCAGGCGGCGCTTCGAGCGCCTGCTGCGCGACCGCAGTGACGTGCGCGCGCTGGTGGCGCAATGGGAACAGCGGCTGGGGCAGCTAGCGCTGTCGGTGCCTGCGCGCCGGCCTTCGGCCGATCTCTGGCGTGCCATTGCCGCGCGCACCCGGCCCGCCGAAGCGCGCAAAGCATCCGCTTCCCGATGGGCGAACTGGCTGCGGCCCGCGGGCTTCGGGCTCGGCGGCGTCGCGGCCGGCGTGGTCACCGCGAGCGCGCTGTTCCTTTCGGCGCCCGGCATCTTCATATCGAGCGACCAACTCGCGATGCGTTCGGGCGAACGGCTGCCGCAAAGCTACGTGGGCGTGCTGACAGACGCCCAGGGCCAGGGCAGGCTGCTGGTCAGTTCGCTGCGGCATGGCAAGACGCTCACGCTCAAGGTGCTGGGCCCCGCGCCCATCGCCGCCCCCGCACTGGCGAGCGACGAGCGGCTGGTGCTGTGGGCCCTGCCCGCCGACGGTGCGCCTTTCGCGATGGGCATGGTCCCGGCCAGCGGCACCCAGGTCTCGGCCCTGCCCGACACCTCCGAAAAGCTCCTGTCCAAGGTGTCGCGCCTGATCGTCACGCGCGAACGCAGCGCGACGCCTGCGGCCCCCAGTGCCGACGTGGTGTTGAGCGGGAGCTGCGCAAAACTCTGGTGAGGCCGGCGCGCGAGGCCGTCCGTGAAAGTCCCGACACGGCGAAGCCTCCGGCTGTTGCATAGTCGAACGCGCCTGACGCGTTCTTGACCAAAACCCCCGGAGACACCATGAAACTCGGCCTTCTCGCCGCCGCATGCCTTTCGCTCGCCCTCGGCACTTCCGCCCTTGCCCAACAACCGACGGTGCTCAAGATCGGCTACGCGACCTCCAAGGAGTCGCACTACGGCGTGGGCTCCACGGTGTTCTGCGACGAGATCGAGAAAGGCACCCAGGGCCGCTTCAAGTGCCAGCACTTCGCGAACTCGGCCCTCGGCGGCGAGCGCGAGCAGATCGAGGCCATCCAGCTCGGCACGCAGGACCTGTTGAACACCTCGACCGGCCCGGTGGGCAACTTCGTGCCCGAGGTGAAGATCGTCGACATCCCCTTCCTGTTCCGCGACTACGACCACGCCCGCAAGGTGATGGACGGCCCCATCGGCCAGGACATCCTGACCAAGTTCCCGAGCAAGGGCATCGTCGCGCTGGCGTGGACCGAGAACGGCTTTCGCCACATGACGAACAGCAAGCGCGACATCGTCAAGCCCAGCGATGCCGCCGGCCTGAAGATGCGCACCATGGAAAACAAGGTGCACATGGATGGCTACCGCACCATCGGCATCCTGCCGACGCCGATGGCCTTCCCCGAGCTCTTCGGCGCGCTGCAGCAGGGCACGGTCGATGGCCAGGAGAACCCGATCCCGGTGATCCTGGCGTCGAAGTTCTCGCAGGTGCAAAAGCATCTCTCGCTCACGGGCCACGTCTATTCGCCGGCCTTGCTGCTGCTCTCGCCCAAGGTGTGGAACAAGCTCTCGGACGCCGACAAGAAGGTGTTCGTCGAGGCCGCGAAGAAGGCCTCCATCGCCCAGCGCAAGAAGGTCAACGACGACGAGAACAACGGCATCGCCCAGCTCGAGAAAGACGGCATGAAGGTCGTGAAGACCGTCGACGGTGCCGCCTTCCGCGAAGCCCTGAAGCCGGCCTATGTGAGCTACGCCAAGGAATGCGGCGCCGACAACATCAAGAAGATCACGGACGTCAAGTAAGCCTGCGCGCCCGCTTCTTCCGATGACCGCGCCCGGCCCGCTTCAGTGCGCCGGGCGCTTCGTTTTTTTCCAGACAGAACAGAGAACAACACAGTGCAAGTTTTCGAGCGCTACTTTCTTGCCGCCAACCGCTGGGCGCTGATCCTCTTGCTGGCCGCCATGTCGGTCATCATCTTCACCAACGTTGTCATGCGCTACACCACCACGAGCAATTCGCTCGAATGGGCCGAAGAGGTGTCGCGCCACATGATGATCTGGCTCACCTTCCTCGGGGCCGGTCCGGTGCTGCGCTATGGCGGCCACATCGCGGTCGAGAACCTGCAGGACGCGCTACCGCGCGGCGCCGCCATCGCGGTGCGTGCCTTCGTTGCCGCGCTGCTGTTCGCCTTCTTCGGCTTCATGGTCTGGTACGGCTGGCTCTACATGGAGCGCACCATGTTCCAGCTCACCGCGGTGACGCAGATTCCGTTCGCCTATATCTACAGCGCAATGCTGTTCGGCGGTGTGCTGCTGATCGTGCACTGGCTGCTGGTGGTGCGCGGCTACGTGATGCGGCGCGAGTTCGCGTCCGATGCGCACTTCGACGCCAACGCCTCGGCGTCGCTGTAAGGAGGCACGACCATGGATGCCAGCATCGTTCTGATCGTCTCCGCCTGCATTTTCCTGGCCATCGGCGTGCCCGTGGCCTTTGCACTGGGCCTCTCTACCGTCACTACGCTGATCCTCGCGGAGAACTACCCGCTGCTGGTGCTGCTGAAGGAAATCTTCACCGGCATCGACAGTTTTCCGCTGATGGCCGTGCCCTTCTTCATCCTCGCGGTCGAGCTGATGAGCGGCGGCTCGCTCACCGAGGTGCTGCTGCGCTTCGCGGGGCAGTTCGTCGGCCACCGGCGTGGCGGACTGGGCTACACCAACGTGGTGTCGCTCACCTTCTTCTCGGGCATCTCGGGCTCGGCGCTGGCCGATGCGGCGGGGCCGGGGTCGATGCTCATCAAGATGATGGACAAGGCCGGCTACGACCGCTCCTACGCGGCGGCGCTGACGGCCTCGACCGCGATCGTGGGGCCGATCATTCCGCCCTCGATCATCATGATCATCTACGCGCTGCAGGACGAGACGGTCTCGGTCGGCACGCTGTTCGTGGCCGGCCTGCTGCCGGGCCTGCTGATTGCAGTGGCGATGTGCATCGTGAACTTCTACGTCTCGAAAAAGCGCAACTACAAGGGCGACGGCCAGACACCGCCGCTGCGCGAGATCCTCGTCACGACCTGGAAGGCGATTCCCGCGATCCTGCTGCCGGTGGTCATTCTCGGTGGCATGCGCGCCGGCTGGTTCACGCCGACCGAGGCCTCGGTGGTGGCGGTGTTCTATGCGCTGGTGTGCGGCAAGTTCGTCTACCGCACGCTCGAATGGAAGATGCTGCCCGACATCCTCTCGCGCTCGGCCCTGCTGTCGGCCTCGGTGCTGATCATCATCGGGCTCTCGGCCTCGTTCGCGTGGATCCTGACCATCGAGGGCGTGCCGCAGCAGATGGCGGAATGGCTGGTGAGCATGAACCTCTCGCCGTGGATGTTCCTGATCATCGTCAACGTATTCCTGCTGCTTTTCGGCATCTTCATCGAGCCGCTGCCCGGCGTGATGGTGCTGGCGCCGATCCTCGCGCCGGTGGCGATGAAGCTGGGCGTCGACCCGGTGCACTTCGCGATGATCGTGATCTTCAACCTCACGCTGGGCATGATCACGCTGCCGGTGGGCGGGCTGCTGTTCGTGACCTGCAACGTGTCGAAGGTGCCGATGTCGGCGCTGGTGAAAGAGCTGGTGCCCTTTCTCTGGGCGCATGGCGCGGTGCTGGTCATCCTGACCTTCGTACCGGCACTGAGCACCTGGCTGCCCCACGCGCTCGGGTTCAAGTAGCGGGCCCTCTGCACCCGCGGCGGGTTCGCTGCCAGAATCGACGCCACGCTCAACGCCAACAACCGACAAAGAGGGAACCGCACCATGAACCGACTCGTCACCTGCTTTCTCGCCGGAGGGCGACTCTCCACGGCCGCCCTGGCTGCCACGCCGGCCGCATCGCCACCACCCGCGCCCGCCGCGTCGGCGGCGGCTGCGGCGACACCTGCGCCGCCGCCCGCACCGGCGCCTTCGGCCACGCCTGCGCCCGCGCCCTCCACCGGCATCGCCGAGGTGGAAACGGCCGTGCGCGCCTGGGCCGCGGCCTAGTCCGCCCGCGACGTGGAACGCTACCTCGCGGCCTACGCCCCCGAGTTCACGCCGGCCAAGAAGCAGGACCGCAAGCGCTGGGAAGCCGAGCGGCGCGCACGCATCACGGGCAAGTCGAAGATCAGCGTGACCGTCGACGACCTCGTCATCAGCGTCAGCGGCCAGACCGCCAGCGCCCGCTTCAAGCAGGTCTACAGCGCCGACAAGCTGAAAAGCACGGACCGCAAGACGCTGGAGCTGCAGCGCGTGGGCAACCAGTGGCTGATCCGCAAGGAAAGCATCGGCACCTGACCGACCGTCGCCGGGGTATCTGGCGCCGATTCTTCCCTGTAAGGCAAACGGTTCACGCAGATGTCACCGCTTGCAACGATGCTGCAGCCCTCGATCTCCGAAAGCTGTGGCCGCCATGTTTCCTACCAAGACCGACAAGGCACGCGACGAACTCCAGGGCGGCCAGCGCACGCTCAGCCAGCGGGAGCGCGCGCTGCTGCTGATGGCCGACGGCCGGCGCACGCTGACCGACTTCAGCCCGCTGTTCACGAACCGCGACGAAGCCGAGCAGGCGATCCAGGCGCTGGTGCTCAAGGGCTATCTGCAGGACCCGCAGGCAGTTGCCACGGCCAGGGCGCAGGCCGAAGCCCGGGCTGCCGCGGCCACGCCGCCCGCCCCGGTGCCTGCGGCGGAACCGATCCAGTTCACAGCCACGGCCGACAACTTCGACGGCAAGCGCTCCCTGGCCACCACGCGGATGTTCCTGTTCGACATCTGCGAGCGCATGTTCGTGCGGCGCGATCCGAAGTTCGCCCTGCAGATGCGCGACGCCCTGCGCGAGGCCCGCGACCGGCAGGCCATGCTGACCATCGCCGCGCTGATGCTCAGCGAGATCGAGAAAACAGCCGGCCCCGAGCGGGCCGAGTCGCTGCGCGAGCGCATCGAGCGGCTGCTGCCGCCGGCCGAAATCGTGCACTGAGGCCGCGAGGCCCGGGGCCCGCGCGATCCACTACTGGTGCGCATGGGCCGGACTTTATCGCTTTGGACGCAATGCGACCGTACGCGTTATTGGCTTAGTTGCAGGAAAGGCTCGAACAGGTTGAGCAAGACCTTTTCCTCTTCTATCAACTCTTCTTGCAATGACGCCTTCCTTTTCAAAATCTGATTAGATTGCTCTTGTTCTTCTTCGCTAAGGGTGCGGCCGTCTTTCAGGAGTTCTTCTTGCTCCAAGATGATCAGCTTATACCGCTTGCACAGCTCGAAGGCCTTCCCCTTCAAATGCATATGAATGCGAGCATCGTATAAGAACTGCGCCTCATTGAATGCATCTATAAATAAGTGGAAATAGAACGGCTGAGCCAACTTCATCTCTGATGAATCATCCCTCTTATCAGGTCACGAATCGTTGCGAACACCTTGATTCGCTTATCGAACAGGTCTAGCTTTAGCTTGTTCTTGGCCGTGCGTGCATTCACAAACGCGACGTATGCGGCAACGATCGCAACAAGCGGCGTGAGCAGCGCCGTCAGATACGCGGTCCAATGTAGATCGGGTGTGACGGAGTTCATGTCAGGGCCTATTGCTCGTGAATCTTGAGGAAGGGACTAAACACATCCCGCATCGTGTACTCTGCCTGGACTAGGCTGGTTCGCAGTTCTCTCATCTCTCCTCTTACACGCCTCTTCGCTTCATCCTCAGCAACCTCGGCTTCACCATGCTTGATCGACATGTCTCGGATTTTTAATCCAATATTCGTGTCCATCCACTCAATCGTTGGTTTGTCGTAAAGCCACTGCGCTTCCTTCGCGATATCTATGTACTTCAGGTAAGGATCGTCTTCGGGCAAAACATTCACATACAACGAGTCGATTAAATCTTTGAGATTGTTGTACACCTTCAGTCTCTTCTCGAAGAGGTCAATTTTTATTTTGTGCTTTGCCGTCCTCATGTTCAGGTAGGCAACGGTGGCGGCGCCTACGGCAATCACGGGTGTAAGTGCCGCGCTAAGAAGAGTAACGATGGATTGCTCGGCCATATGTTGTTAGTGCTGCTAGTTTTGGCGATAAATCTTGTCCTGGTCTTCACCAAATCTACGAAAGATCATTTCTGTGATCGCATTGTTGATCGCTTCGTAGAAAGCCCAGCGCTTTTCAAATAACTCAAGACGTAGCTTGTCACGGGCGGTTTGCCAGTTCCTGACGCCTACATAGGTTGCGGCAACTACAGCAAGCAGCGCAACAGCAGGTGTGACGACTGCTGTTGCGTAAGCAGTCCAGTGCACATCCGCTGCGGGCGGCATCTGGATCGTGATCGCAATGGATTGCGGAGCCTGCGCTGCTATTGGCAGAGGTGCTGACGCTGCCACTACTGGGCTGCTAGCTGCTGCTATTGCTGGCGTAGCTCGCTGTTGGGCTGAAACTGCCATCGTCCCCTCTCCTCGCGGTACTGCTGTGTAGTTGTCGCGGATCGTAACTGCGATAAACGGGACATGATCACCATCACGATGCTGCGGTGTTGTTGGCACCACCAGCGCGCAGGGTGACTACAGCCTTGCATTCGCCAACTACCAGGACTAGTACGACATCGACAACGATGACTGTGACTTTCTCATTGGGGAAGTCACATCATTTCGCCGACAACAAGGTCAAGAAGGACGACATCAAGAACGACTTCTCTATCGAGCATGTGCAGAACATCTGGTTAGCAACTGCCATCAGAATTTCCCTTGCCACTCCTAGCTTCCTCTCGCCTGAAGAAACCAAGAGGAATGCGCGAATGCATTGTTATTCACAGGGGAGCACCTCGATTCCTGTCTGGGACCCTGGCCAAGGTATGCGTGTAATCGAGTCTTTCGGGCGTCTCAATAAAGGAGTTCAACATGACGAAGGACGACGACAAGGGCAAGGAAAAGACAGTCTGGATGGTGCGCATGGCCGCTGGTGCGTCCACTGTCCGCAGCTTCCTGGCGATCAGCGACAGCACCACGTTCAAGGGCATCGTCAAGAGCGTCATGAAGTGGTTCTCTGACCCGCTCTGAGGCACCGGTGGCATGCTCAACGAGCCTGAATTACTGGAGGCACATGTGTGTCCATCGACTCGCGGCGATCCGCCAGCCGAAATTGTGCAGTGCGCCAACGGCTTGCGCGATCCACTACACTCCCAAAGGTCAGGAGAGAGCCCCGCATGCCGGGGCCGCCGAAGGCGCAGGGGATTCCCGAGCGCTCAGGCAAAAGGACTGACAAGGCGCCGGTGCACACCGGCGTTTCCTTGCTGGAGAGAGGCCGTTGCGCATGCACCGGCCCACCGAAGGAGCAAACCCCGATCGTGGGGCGAATCTCTCAGGTAAAGCGGACAGCAGGGTGGCCCGTGGCGTTGCAGCCATGGATTTCGACTGCCCCTTTGGAGTGCCCCGTGGCCGCTTCTTCCGCTTCCTCCGACACCCAACTTCTCAAGACGCCGCTGTACGACCTGCACGTGGAGCTCGGCGCCCGCATGGTGCCCTTTGCCGGCTATTCCATGCCGGTCCAGTACCCCGCCGGCCTGATGGCCGAGCACAAGCACACGCGCGATGCGGCCGGCCTGTTCGACATCTCGCACATGGGTCAGCTGCGCCTGGTCGGGCCCGATGCGGCGGCCGCTTTCGAGACCCTGATGCCGGTCGACGTGATCGACCTGGCGGCCGGCAAGCAGCGCTACGGCCTGCTACTGAACGACGAAGGCGGCATCCTCGACGACCTGATGTTCTTCAACGAAGGCCACGGCTCGATCTTCGTGATCGTGAACGGCGCCTGCAAAGTGACCGACATCGCCCACATCCAGCAGAAGATCGGCGCGCGCTGCGAGGTGCAGCCCCTGCCGGACCATGCGCTGCTGGCGCTGCAGGGCCCGCAGGCCGCTGCCACGCTGGTGCGCCTCTCGCCGGGCATCGAGCGCTTCGTGTTCATGACCGGCGGCGCGGTGCAGATCGGCGGCATTGCCGCTTTCGTCACCCGCAGCGGCTACACCGGCGAAGACGGTTTCGAGATCTCGGTGCCCGCCAAGGACGCCGACGCCCTCGCCCGCCTGCTGCTGGCCCAGCCCGAGGTCAAGCCCATCGGCCTCGGTGCACGCAATTCGCTGCGCCTGGAAGCCGGGCTCTGCCTGTACGGCAACGACATCGACACCACGACCACGCCGGTCGAGGCCTCGCTCAACTGGGCGATGCAGAAGGTGCGCCGCACGGGCGGCGCGCGCGAAGGCGGCTTTCCGGGCGCGGCCAAGATCCTGGCCCAGCTCACCGCCGCCACGGCCGGCGCCGCCGGCCACACCGACCACGACACGCTGAAGCGCAAGCGCGTCGGCCTCGTGGCGCTGGAGCGCATTCCGGTGCGCGACGGCACGGTGCTGCAATCCTTCGAAGGCCATGACATCGGCATTGTCACGAGCGGCCTGCTCGGCCCGACGGCCGACCGCCCCATCGCCATCGGCTACGTAGCCACCGCCTTCGCAGAGCCCTGCACGCGCGTGCAGGCCATCGTGCGCGGCAAGCCGGTGCCGATGGAAGTCTCGACCATGCCTTTCGTGCCGACCCGCTACTACCGCGGCTAGGCTCCATACCCCGATCAATTTTTTCCACGAGGAGTTTTCCCATGAGCATCAAGTACACCAAGGACCATGAGTGGGTGTCCACCGAAGGCGCGGCAGCCACCGTCGGCATCACCGTGCACGCGCAGGACGCGCTGGGCGACGTGGTGTTCGTCGACCTGCCCGAAGTCGGCAAGACCTTTGCCCAAGGCGAAGTCGCGGGCGTCGTCGAATCGGTCAAGGCCGCAGCCGACGTGTTCATGCCCGTGTCGGGCGAGATCACCGAAGTGAACGAGGCCCTGCGCGCCGACCCGTCGCTCGCCAACAGCGACCCGCTGGCCAGCGGCTGGTTCTTCAAGGTCAAGCTCAGCGAACCGACACAGCTCGACGCGCTGCTCGACGCAGCCACCTACGACAAGTTCGCCGCCGAATCCTGATCCGCCGAGTTCTTCTTCAGCCGCCTTTTCTTTTCTCCTCGAGCCTTCACCGCCATGCCGATTCCCGCCCTTCCCTCTTTGCAAGAACTAGAGAACGCCGAAGAATTCCTCGCCCGCCACATCGGCATCGATGCAGCGGACGAGGCGCGCATGCTGCCGGTGATCGGCTCGGCAACGCGTGCGGAGCTCATCGACGGCATCGTGCCCGCGGCCATCCGCCGTGCCAAGCCGATGCGGCTGCCGGCGCCCGTCACGGAGGCCGATGCGCTGGCCGAGCTGAAGGCGATGGCATCGAAGAACAAGGTGTTCAAGAGCTTCATCGGGCAGGGCTACTACGGCACGCACACGCCCGGCGTCATCTTGCGCAACGTGCTCGAGAACCCCGCCTGGTACACGGCCTACACGCCCTACCAGGCCGAGATTTCGCAGGGCCGCATGGAAGCCCTGCTCAACTTCCAGACGATGGTGTGCGACCTCACGGGCATGGCCATCGCCAATGCCTCGATGCTCGACGAAGCCACGGCCGCAGCCGAGGCCATGACGCTCGCCAAGCGCAGCGTTAGATCCAAGAGCAACGTGTTCCTCGTGTCGGGCGACTGCCATCCGCAGACCATCGAAGTCATCAAGACGCGCGCCGCGCCGCTGGGCATCGAGGTCAAGGTGAGCACCGCATCCGAAACGCTGCCGCTGCTGATGGCGAGCGGCGGGTTCTTCGGCGTGCTCGCGCAGTACCCCGCCACCACCGGCCATGTGCACGACCTGCGCCCGCTCGCGGGCCATGCGCACCAGTGCGACGCCGCCTTCTGCGTGGCCGCGGACCTGCTGGCGCTGACGCTGCTCGCGCCTCCGGGCGAGTGGGACGCCGACATCGTCTGCGGCACCACCCAACGCTTCGGCATGCCGCTGTGCAACGGCGGCCCGCACGCGGCGTACCTCGCCTGCCGCGACGAATTCAAGCGCTCGCTGCCAAGTCGCCTCGTCGGCGTGAGCGTCGACACGCACGGCCAGCCCGCCTACCGCCTCGCGCTGCAGACGCGCGAGCAGCACATCCGGCGCGAGAAGGCCACGTCCAACATCTGTACCGCGCAGGTGCTGCCGGCCGTCGTGGCCAGCATGTACGCCGTGTACCACGGGCCCGACGGCCTCACGCGCATCGCCCAGCGCGTGGCGGCACTCACGGCCATCCTCGCGCAGGGCCTCACGCAGATGGGCCGCGAGCCGGTCAATGCATTCGCCTTCGATTCGCTGACGATCCGCACCGGCGACGACACGCCGAAGATCATCGAGCGCGCCTGCGCCGCCGGCGTCAACCTGCGCCAGCGCCTGCAGCAGCACCTGGGCATCTCGCTCGACGAGACCAGCACGCGCGCCGACGTCGAGACGCTGTGGGCCCTGTTCGTTCCCGCCGGCACGCCGATGCCGCGCTTCGACGACCTCGCCAACACCGCACCGCGCCTGCCCGAGGACCTGCGCCGCACCAGTGCCTTCCTCACGCACCCGGTGTTCAACACGCACAAGAGCGAAACCGCGATGCTGCGCTACATCCGCAGCCTGTCGGACAAGGATTTGGCGCTCGACCGCAGCATGATCCCGCTGGGCAGCTGCACGATGAAGCTCAACGCGACCAGCGAGATGATCCCGATCACCTGGCCCGAGTTCGCGAACATCCACCCCTTCGCGCCGGCCGACCAGCAACTGGGCTATGCGCAGCTCGACGCACAACTGCGCGCGTGGCTGTGCGAAGCGACCGGCTATGCCGGCATCAGCCTGCAACCCAACGCCGGCTCACAGGGCGAGTACGCCGGCCTGCTGGCCATCAAGTCCTTCCACGAAGCCAAGGGCCAGGGCCACCGCAACATCTGCCTGATCCCCTCGTCGGCGCACGGCACCAACCCCGCGAGCGCCCAGATGGTGGGCCTGCAGGTGGTGGTGACGGCCTGCGATGCGCAGGGCAACGTCGACATGGACGACCTGAAGCGCGCCTGCGAAAAGCACAGCAAGCACTTGGCCGCCGTGATGATCACCTATCCGAGCACGCACGGCGTGTTCGAAACGCGCGTAAAGGAACTCTGCGAACTCGTGCATGAACATGGCGGCCGCGTGTACGTCGACGGCGCCAACATGAATGCGCTGGTCGGCGTGGCCGCGCCGGGCGAGTTCGGCGGCGACGTGAGCCACCTGAACCTGCACAAGACCTTCTGCATTCCGCACGGCGGCGGCGGGCCGGGCGTCGGGCCGGTGTGCGTGGTCGAGGACCTCGTGCCCTACCTGCCGGGCCATGCGACGGTCGGCGTGGCGTCGAACGGCGTGGGCGCGGTCTCTGCAGCGCCGCTCGGCAACGCGGCCGTGCTGCCGATCAGCTGGATGTACTGCCGCATGATGGGCGCCAAGGGCCTGCAGGCCGCGACCGAAACCGCGATCCTCAGCGCCAACTACATCAGCGCGCGCCTGAAGGACCACTACCCCACGCTGTACGCGAGCCCCAATGGCCACGTCGCGCACGAGTGCATCCTCGACCTGCGCCCGCTGAAAGACACCAGCGGCGTCACCGCCGAGGACGTGGCCAAGCGTCTGATCGACTACGGCTTCCATGCGCCGACGCTGAGCTTCCCCGTGCCCGGCACGCTGATGGTCGAGCCAACCGAGAGCGAACCGCTGGCCGAACTCGACCGCTTCATCAACGCGATGATCGCGATCCGCGGCGAGATCCGCCGCGTCGAGGAAGGCGTCTGGCCGAAGGACGACAACCCGCTCAAGCACGCACCGCACACGGCGGCCAGCCTGCTCGGTACGGAATGGGCTCACCCGTATTCGCGCGAACTCGGCGCGTTCCCGCTGGCCGAACTCAAGCGGGCCAAGTACTGGCCGCCGATCGGCCGCGTGGACAACGTGTATGGCGACCGCAACCTGTTCTGCAGCTGCGTGCCGGTGGGCGACTACAAGGAAACCGAAGAGGCCTGAAGGCGCAAGCGCGACGGCCCGGCGCCGTCGTCGCGCCGGTCAGCCTTCACGGCGATAGATCGCCCACTTCACGGTCAGGATGTCCGCGGCGATCTTGGCGGCATTGACGCCGGCGTAGGTTTCGGAGGGGTTGAATTCGAAGGCCTCCTGGTATCGCTTGACCTGGGCGTAGTCCCGGTCGAAGGTTATCGGACCCATGAGCTCGACAGGATCGACGCCCGCGGGAAGCGCCAGGAATTTCTGGGGATCGGTAGCACTTTGATAGAGGTCGACGCTCATCAGGTTCATACGGTTGTCCTCAAGATCTTGAGAACAAATCATCTGCGCCATCCGCGCCGCGTGCAATCGGCCTGCGCCTACACGGCGCACGGCATCAGGGCTGCTTCTTCTTGGCCAGCTCGCCCGTGGCGATCTGCTGGCGGAAGCCGCGCAGGCTGGCCTTCACCTTGTGCTCGTTCTCCGGCCCCATGCGCACCATGATCTTCTGCCCGGACGACAGCGATTCGAGCTTCGGATCGACGTACTCGTAGCGCACCCACGGCCGCTGCGAAGGCACGTCGCCCTTCACCTCGACCAGCCGCACCTGCACCGGGCCCTTCGGCTCGGGCGCCTGCAGCAGGTGATCGATCACCGCAATGAGCCGGTCGTTGAAGTAGCGCCCCGGAAAGCCCAGCTCTTCATAGACGGTCTGGAACAGCGGATAGAGCTTGGCATACACCGTCACCGCCTTGGCCGGATCGACCGACTCGGCGAACAGCACGATGCCGTTGTAGCGCGCCGCGTTGTTGGCGGCGATGGTCTGCGTCGCGCCCTGCCCTTCGGTGATGAAGCGCTGCCCCGTCGGCTGCACCGGCCATGCGCTGGCGGGCGCCTGCTCGCGCGCCAAGTTGTCGACCGTGGCGATGAAGCGCCGCACGATGCCGTCGGACCGCAGGTACGCCGCCACATGCTTGGCGCCCAGCAGCTCGGTCAGTGCCTTCATGACGCGCGAATCGGAATTCGCAAGCGCCGGCAATGCGGCATCGGGTGGTGCGAGCGCATCGACGGGGTTCTGCGGACCCGTGGGCTCGGCAGCGGGCACCGGTGCGGCGGGCCCGTCGTTCGGCGCGGCGGCGACCGGCGTGGGCTCGGGCGGTTTCTGCTGCTGGTACCAGCGCCAGCCGAAGAAGGCGGCGGCCAGCGCCAGCAGCGCGATGACGATGAGGGTGCCCACCGGGGCCTCGCGGCGGGGTCTGAATTCTGGGGCGTCCCTGGAGTCGGGAGATTCGCTGTCGGACATGGCGGCACGTTCCTTTGCTGGCGATCGGGTGGTGCGAAGGTGTAGTGCGATGTTGCACCAATTCGGGCCTCCGCAATGCCACAACCTCGTAACGCCCTGTGACGCGCCGCCCGCGCGAAAGGAAAGTTCAGCCGAGGCGAACGACATGCGCCTGCCGCGGGTCCACCTTGCCCGCATGCAGGTCGTCGATCACCGCCTGCGCATGTGTGAAGCCCTCGCCATGGGCCAGCGTCATCCAGCGGTTGCCCGGCTTGCTCAGTTCAGCGATGAAGCTGCCCTGCGCTTCGTTGAAGCGGCGGTTGACCTCCTGCGGGCCCCAGTCGGCGTTCCGCTTGCGGATCTGCACCGGGGCGAAGTAGAGCTGGGGCGTGGGGCCGGGCAACGCATCGGTGTTGCCGAGAAACTCGGTCTTCTGCGCCGAGTCGGCATAGCAGTCGTAGACCAGCGCATCGCCGAAGTGGTGGTGGATGGTGGCGCGCAGCGCGTCGTTGCCCGAGAAGTCGATGTAGAGCGTGGGCACGTCGGCCGGCAGCGAAGTGACTTCGCCATAGCTCAGCGTGCGGTCGTAGCAATCCAGCCCCTCCACGAAGGCGCGATTG
>CAMATD010000002.1 GCA_945860785.1 Variovorax sp. YR752
ACTTTCCGCTATCGCTCTTTCCTCATGTCGAAGGACGCGCGGTTGCGCACAGTCGATGAAGAGCACGCGACGATCGCCGACCTGGTGATCAGACGCAAGGCGGACGCGGCCTGTACTGCGCAGAAAGCGCATCTGCGCTCGCTGCTGGAACTCTAAGCCTTGGCTTGCTGGCCGTCACTGCAAATGGTCTACCGTGTCGATGGTGACTTGCGTGCAATCGGCTCCGTAGATCCTAGACCTCGGGACAGAAAATCGACCATCCCGATGAATTCCTCGACGCGCGCCAGAATCACTCGGCGCGATTTGCCATCGAGCAGATGGCTATCCCGATAGATCCGCAGAATCTCTTCTTGATGGTGGAACATCACTTCGGAAACGGCGCGAACTGCTGACCGGACGCGCTCAAGGGAACCTGGGGAGTTCGCGAGTGCCTTTTCGGCGAATGCCTGCACGTCACAACTCCAGGCTGGTGATGAAGTTCAGCAGCGCACGCACCTTTGCCGGTGGATGAAGGCGCGAAGGATAGAAGACGTGCAATGGAAATTTCTCTTCCGACCAGTCCGAAAATAGCTGGACGAGCGCCCCGGTCCCCAGCAAAGGCTCAGCGCCCAGCGACATGACCTGGGCAATGCCCACCCCTGCCACGCACGCGGCGTGCATGGAGCCGACCTCGTTCACGAGGACACGGCCCTTCGTGGCGACCCGAACGACCCTTCCGGCGCGATGAAACTCCCACGCGAACGGCCGGCCCGAAGCCGGGTCGCGGTACTGAATGCACTGGTGGCGCCCGTTCTTGAGCTCACGCGGATGCTCGGGAACGCCGCAGCGCTCCAGGTAGGAAGGAGCGGCGACCGTCAGAATGCGCACTTCGAGCAACTTACGGGCAATCAAGCTGGAGTTGACGGGTTCACCGAAGCGAACCGCCAGGTTGAACCCCTCTGCCACGAGATCGCCCATCTGGTCGCGCGTCAGCAGTTCGACTTCCACTTCCGGATGTTGCTCCAGGAATTCGCCGATCCGAGGCGCCAGGATCATTCGTGAGAAGAAGGGATCGGCATGGATTCGAAGCCGGCCACGCACCATCACGCGCGAGCCTGAAATACTCGCCGCCGCGTCCTCAATGCTTGCGAGCAAGGGCGTGATTTCCTCGAACAGGCGCCGACCTTCATCCGTCAGCGAGATAGATCGCGTGGTGCGGTCCAGCAGGCGCACGCCGACCAGTTCTTCCAGCCGGGCAATCGCCCGGCTGACCCCCGATTGGGTCATGTCGAGCGCGTCGGCAGCGCCCACGAAGCTGCCTGCGTTGACGACAGCTGCAAGGACATTGACTCCCGTGGCGAAGCGAGCGTTGAAGGACATTGTCAGCGGTGAAAGTTTCTTGAAAGCACTTATTCTGGGACGAAAGAATAAGGATCGAGCGTTGTGACTCATGCCCCACGGGCATTAGATTCATGACCGAAATGCAATTTCCTTCCGAAGCGCAATGAATCGGCATAGCTCCCCGCAATTCACCCGTATCGATGGTGCGTCGCTCAACGGCCCGGTCGCGACAACGGTTCGATGGCCAGCGACTGGCTCAGCGCGAGGAGTTGGTCAACATGTCTCTCGGACAACGGCAAGCCTTGCTCAATGCGTTGTTGCTTTCGTTTGCCCCGTTCCTCGCCGGGAATCCGGATGCCCGGCGAACCCCCGCTGGGACGACTGTGCCGGAAATCGCCCAGATGGCGCTCGATGGTTTCAAGGAAACCATCGATTGGAACGAATCGGGCAATGTCCATGGCAAGGACGAAGTGACCCACATTCACGCCGAATCCGCCACCCGACGCAAAGTCCGCGAGATCCCTGCCGAAAGCCGCACCGTTCAGCGGTCCGGCCAGGAGGCCGATCATGAGTGACAGCCCCAGGCCCTTGTGAGCACCCGCGGGCACTAGCAGGCCCTCGTTGGCGCGCGACGCGTCCGTCAGGGGGCGCCGGTATGGCGGTCGACCATCCAGCCCACTGGCATGGGCGCCTGGATGAGCGCGGCGTTGCGGACAGCACCGAAAGATGCGGCGGACATGGCGATGTCAAGCAGCAAGGATTGGTCGCCAGGACGCGGAATCGCAATGGCCAATGGATTAGTCCCAAGCAACGGCTCGCTGCCGCCGGCTGGTGCCATGTGATTGAGTCCGGCGACCGCGCCGTAGATGCCAATCAGGCCGCTGCGCGCAATTTGGGCGGCGTAGATTCCGCCTGCACCCGCATGGTTGGAACCGTTCACCCCCACCCACGCGATGCCGGACGCTTGCGCCATTCGGACAGCCGTTTTCGCGGCAAGATCCGCAGCCAGATGCCCCATGCCGTTGTCGGCACTGATGATGCACGTCGCCGGACCGGTCTCCTAGAGTTGCATGTGTGGTCGGGCATTGATGTGCCGCTTCCGGAGTGCATCGACATACTGCGGCAGCCGCGCAATTCCATGCGCGTCGGCTCCAGTGAGGTCGGCCTCGATCATCGACTCGGAGATCAACTCCGCGTCCTGACTGGGTACGTCGCAGGCCCGAAGCGCTGAGCTCACGAAACGCCGCGCATGCTCCGGCCGGATCAGAATGGAGTGCGAGGGTCGGTTCGTTGTCATGAGGCAGCCTGCTTGAGCTCACGCATCGACTCCATGACCCAGTCTGCAATGGCATCGACCCCGATGGCAAGGTTGTCGATGCTGCAGTGCTCGGCGCCGCCTTCGCTGATCTTGTGGATGAGCAGTTCGCGCTTGGTGCTGTTGACGCAGTCGTCGTAGGCCTGGCGAGCTTGTTGCAACTTGATCTGGCGATCGTTCTCGCCATGCGCAATGAGTATCGGGCATCGAATCCGATGGAGAATTCCCACCAAGGTCATCTTGTCGGCGACCTCAAGGAGCTCCTCCACCGAGCCCTTTCCGAAGACCCACATGGCATGGTTCCAGAAGTGAGGCACAGGCAAGCTCCTGTCGCGGCTCTCATAGCGGTACCGTTGAGTCGCACCCCAGTCGTAGTTGGCCCCCCATGCGACGCAGCATTTCAGGCGCTGTTCGAAGGCAGCGGCTCGGGGTGCGTGGTAACCGCCCAGCGAGAGGGCCATGATGCCGATCCGGTTCTTGTCGACGTCAGGCCTGCTCTCGAGATAGTCGACACAGGCAGCGGCAGGTACTTCCGCTTCCGGAAAGTTCTTGAGGCCGCGCAGGCGTATGGCTTCACCCACGCCCGGGTTGTCGACGAGCAATACAGAGACACCGCGTTGCCGCAAGGCAGGCCCCATACCGGCGAGCCACAGGATCTCCTTCGTGACGTCGAGGCCATCAAAATGGATCATGCAAGGCGCCGGTCCTTCTGCGTTGTCTTCCGCGGGAATGAAGAGCGCCGGCAAACTCGTGTCCTTGTAGGGGACTTCTACCCATTCGACCGGCTCGCCTGCCAGACGCACGTAGTCCCGGAAGCTCTCGAGCATGCGGGTGAACGCACCGGCGCGCAGGGGGTTCGTCGGGCTCTGCATGCGCTCGGCCTGTAGGTAGTAGATGGCCGCCCGCCGAAATTTGCGGCTCGCGCTGAGGTGCCGGCCGCGCGACTCGTCTTCTCGAGCCAGTCTGACCAGGCGATCGCCAAGCCCATTCCAGGCGTCAAAGAATTGCTCTGCCGCATCGGGATCGGCCCGCCGCGACGCCTCCTTGACCGGACCGGAAACATCTTCGATTTCACCGATCTGGGCACCCATGCCCAAGGCAAGATTGACGGCCATGTTCCATGTGTAGTTGTCGCCGAAATATTCAAACATGAGGACTCCATTCAATCAATTCATTGGCGGCCGCTCAATCGGCCGTCGCGCCTGTCGATGCGATCACCTTGCGCCATTGGATCGATTCCGCATTTGCGAAGCGCTGGTAGTCCGCCGGTGTGGTGGGCGCGAACTCGGCTCCGAGCGAACGCAACTTCTCCTGGATGTCTTTTGCGGCCATGGCTTGCGTGACTTGCGCGTTGATCTTTTCGATGACCGGCGCTGGCGTCTTTGCCGGTGCGAAGAGACCGAACCAGATGGTCGGCGTGAATGCCGGATAGCCCGATTCGGCAATGGTGGGAACATTCGGAAGTGACGGCGAGCGGTGCTTTCCCGACACGGCAAGGGCCTTCAACTTTCCGGCTTGCACGAATGCATCGGCTTGGGACAAGGTATCGAATGTGAAAGCCACTTCGCCGGAAACGACGGCCTGAAGCGCAGGCGCCGCACCGCGATAGGGAATGTGAGCGACGTTGAGCCCTGCCATCGATTTCCAAAGTTCCATGGACAAGTGGTTGACGGACCCGTTGCCCGCTGAGGAATAGGAATACCTGCCTGGGTTCTTGCGCAGGAGTTCGACCAGGTCCTTCACGTCCTTCACCGGTAGTGAAGGATTGACCACTAGGTAGAGAGGCATCGAGACAACGCCGATGACCGCAGCCAGATCCTTGTCCGTGTTCACTGTCGGCTTTCCATATAGGGCAGGCGCAACGTGGCTGCTGGTGGAGGCCATCAGGATGGGTGTGGCCGTCGGGATTCGCGCGGGCCACGAAGGTCGATGCAATCATTCCCGTGGCGCCGGTCTTGTTGTCGACGATCACGGGTTGCGACCGAGCCTCGGACAACTTGCGGCTGAGCAGCCGCGCAAATATGTCGGATGGACCTCCCGCGGAGAACGGCACCACGATCTCCATGGACTTGGATGGGAAGGTCTGCGCGACGGCCATGCCGCTGATGGCGCCCAAGCAGACGCCGAGCGCAAGAAGCAAAGTGGGGAGTCGGTAATTCATCGGCATCGCGGTCTCCTGAGTAGATGTTTTGTTCATTGGTGATGGCTGGGAACTCGCCATGTCGAGGATTTTGAGCCTCAAGTAAGCAGATGGTCAATAAAACCAGCTGCGGGGATTTCCCTTGTTTGCATGACAGGATCGAATATCGAAAGGAAACTGATGTCGACCCGTTACTCAGGCGTCATTCGATTGCAAAGGGCAGGAGATGCAACGCGGAATGGCTACTCGATCGCCTTGCCCATGTCCTCGACGACCTTCTTCGCATCCCAAGAACCGTTCAGTGTCGCTCCGGCGTTTTCGCGGCGAGCGGCGGCTCGTACACGTGCACGCATTGCGCCGCGCCAACCGTCCAGACAACATCGAACCAGAAAGCGGCCAGGCTGGGGTACAGCCCTGCAAGGAACATCGACATATGATGGTCTCCTCTTTCGCAGCTAAGAGAGATAGCTGCTCAGCGTTCGCCGGGGATGATGGGCAGCAGCACGAAGTTGTCCTCATCCACACCCAAGTAGATCGTGGTCGTGCCGCCGAAAATCGACACCGGACGGTCACGAGGATCGTCGTGCAGGAACGGGCCGCATCCGGTCAGGTCGTTCTTCATCGTCGACAGCCGGCTCCCGGTTCCACCCGGATGCACGTAGTCCTTGCCGCGCACGCTCAAGCCGATACGGTATCCGGCGGGCACGACGATGCAGGTGGGCCAGATCTCGATGTCGAGCGCATATTTCTTGCCGGGTTCCAGCGGCTGGATCTCGTCGTGCGGATGCCAGGGGCGATGCGGCTTGCTGAGCGCAGGATCGAGCTTGCGATGTGACGCACGCAGCCAGCCTTGCGCGATGGGCGTGCGCGGGTCCAGGGCGCCAGCGAACGTGACCTCCTTCAGGTCGGGCGAGAACACCCGAAGAATCAGGAAGAAGTCGGCATCCGTCGTGCTGGATGAGATCTGGAGACGGGCTGCAATGGGGCCGGTGATTTCCGTTGCGGTTTCCATCGGCTCGGTCAGGAAGGTCAGGCCGTCGCCCAATGCCTTGAAGGAAACGGTGGACTCCACCGCGCAGGCCTTCCCGGAAAGGCGTTCGCCCGACTGCAGATGCATGCGCGTCCACTACGTGCGCGGAATGGGCCAGTTGTCTTCACAACGCAGTTCGAAGCGTTCGCCGGGATGGCGAACCTGCAATTGCACCTTCGGCTGCTTGTCCCAGCCGTTGTCCTCACCCTTGAGGAAATGATCGAAGAAGCGGCGCTGGAGGTCTAGGCCGTAGTCCGTGTAGAACTGTGTCCAATGCTCCTGTCCGTGCACCTCGAGCCATTTCTGTTCCGACGCCGCATGCTCGAAACCTTCGAAGTTGCCACGAGGATGCAGCCCCTGCCCTCCCAATTGGACGCGGACAACATGGGTACCTTCACCTTGCTGAGGTCGACGCCCCGATCGCGGTGGTATTGGTCGTCCAAGTTGTGCTCGAACAGCTCGCGCCACATGTCAATGCGGTTGCTGCCGAGCTCTTCCTCGGACATCGTGACGTCGCCCGCGACCGCCGTGCCGTTGGCCCGGCTGCGCTTACCGCGCGCGCCCATGCCGTTCTGCACGGTGCGCAGTTGCATGTCGTACCAGTTCTGCGCGAAGGTGCAGTAGATGCCACCATGAAAAATATAGTCGCGATAGTGGTCGGCCATCGCTTCCCAGAGGCACAACGCTGCAAGGTGCTTGGGCTGATGCGCTGCGACCATCCACTGATTGATCGCGTAGTAGGCAATGCCGTTGAGGCCGACCTTACCGTTGGACCAATTCTGGACACCGGCCCACTCGATGCAGGTCTTGTAGTCGAGCGTCTCGCGCGGCGAGCGCGGGTCGAGTCGGCCCGGCGAGCGGCCGGCACCTCGGCTGTCCACGCGAACACAGACATAGCCATGAGGCACCCATTTCTCGGGGTCCACCACCTCCCAGTTGTGATACAGGCCCGAGCTCTCGGCGAGGATTTCCGGGTAGTCGGAGATCATCTTGTCCCACGCCGTCTTGTAGCCATCCTCGAAGTGAAGCTGCTTGCCGTAAGCGCCGTGCGACATGATGACCGGATACTGGCCGGCGGCAATGGGACGGAATACGTCGGCCATCAGCACCACGCCGTCATCCATCTCGACGGGCACATCCCAATCGATGCACATGCCATCCCGCTGCTCTGTCTTGCGTGGCTTCCCGAACGATGCAGCATCGCCTGGTGCGTTGCTCTTTGCCATGTCATGTCTCCTGTAGATCGTCGATTGACGGCGCTGGTCGCACCATCCATGGACTCCAATTTAGCATGCGCTCAATAAAGAGATGCACTCGGGCAAACCCGAATCCATCGAAGTGCGTGCAAGGGGGCTGGGGTTTGTGGGACCGCGCGAGCAAACCGCGGTCCGCCGCATCAGTCGCGGTTCGCGGCAGGCTGCGACGCCGTGGAGGCGACGCGTGAAATGCCCGAAAGAAAGACATCGATCGCCGCATCCGCAATGGACTCGGGATCGTCGATGACCTGGTTGTAGATGAACCTGCGCACGCTGATGTAGAGAATCTGCCCCTGCAGCCCCCAAACCGCCGCCTTCTCGATCTCGGTGATTGGAACGTCCGCCGACGAGGGCAGGCCAAAGGAGTGGCGGACCTCGTCGCAGATCGGACCCACGATCCGGGTGCCGAGCACATTCAGGTAACGGTCGTTGATGTTGACGCCGCGCAATCCCGCGAAAAAGAAGATGCGTACCCAGTCATAGGTAAATATCACTGACAGGTAGCTCTTGTAGAACTTGCGAAGTCTTGCTTCCAGAGGCTGGCTGCAGTCCTTGAGCCAGTCTTCCCACTCTGTGCGCCACCGGCCCAGATACACCTGCTGATAGACGCGTTCGACCAAGTCTTCCTTGGTGGGAAAGTAGTGAAAGAGCAGCGCGTTCGTGATGCCCAGTCGACTTGCGAGTTCTCGCGTCTGGCCCTCGAAGCCCACCTCCGCGAAGTAGGAAACGGCGCCTTCGATGATGAGCATCTGCCTCTCGCTGGGCGGAAGTCGCTGCTGTGGCGCCTTGAGATCGGTCATCGTCGATGGCCGGGCGCGTTTGGTAGTGGCGGGGGCTGCGGCTTTCAATTTGTTGGGAGTCCTTGGCAACGTTGAATCGGGCGGCAACGCCCGTCTGCGGGCGATGCCGCCCCCGCTGAACTGTACTCAAAAACCCCCTTGACAGGGAGTTTCTCAGCAACTACAAATAATCATCTGCTTAATAGATGACAAGATGCTCAGCGTTCTGTTCGTTTTTATGGCTTCCTCCTTCGAGGGAATATCGATCCAAGTTGGTCCCTCGGCGAGAGACGTGATTCCGGAGCAATAGATGAGCAAAAAATCATTAACGAAACGGCAGGCCACTTTTTTTTCAACAACTTGCCGGATGAAGTTCCGGCCCAGTGGAGACAGAAATGACACGACGATACGACACAGACAAGTTCACCATGGCGCACCTGCGCGAAGTGGCCGAGCGGTGCAGCAATTGGGGCAAATGGGGCCCTGACGACGAGTGCGGCACCCTCAATTACGTGACGCCCGCCGAGGTCACCGCCGCCGCGGCGGCGGTGCGCCAAGGCAAGGTGTTTTCTCTTGGCCTGAACTTCGACCGCAACGGTCCGCAAAAGGGCTTTTGGGGAAACCGCTTCAACCCGATCCACACCATGCTTGCGACCGGCACCGACGCGGTCGCGGGAAACCAGGACGCCGGCGGCTTGCGCTACGCCGACGACGCGGTGTCGATGCCGCTGCAGTGTGGAACGCAATGGGATGCCCTCGGACACATCTTCTTCGACGACAAGATGTGGAACGGCTACAACGTCCGTCTTGTGGACTCGGACGGTGCCCACAAGAACAGCATCGACAAGGTCAAGGACAAGATGGTGGGACGCGGCGTCCTGCTTGACGTCGCGCGCTTTCACGGTGTCGAGTCCCTTGCGGATGGCGACGCCGTGACGATCAAGGATCTGGAAGACACAGCACGCCATCAGGACGTGGAAGTACGCCGTGGTGACTTTCTCATCGTCCGGACGGGTCACATGGAACGCTGCCTGGCGAGCGGTGAATGGGGCGGGTACGCCGGCGGCGAAGCGCCCGGCCTGTCCTTCGAGACGGCGGAATGGATCCATAAGCAGCAGATTGCGGCCATCTGCACCGATACCTGGGGCTGTGAAGTCCGCCCCAACGAAACAGACGACTGCACGCAGCCCTGGCACTGGGTTGTGATTCCGAAGATCGGCATCTCGATGGGAGAGATCTTCTTTCTCAAGGACCTGGCGGAGGATTGCGCGAGCGACAAGGTCTATGAGTTCATGTTCACTGCCCCGCCGTTGCCGATCACCAGGGCGGTCCGGCTCGCCCATCAATCCGATGGCCATCAAATAAGCGCTGCACGCGCCGGCGACACATTCCAAGGCGACGTGAGCGCCATTTGATTGGCGCTCACGGCTCAACCTATCAACAAAAATACCGGAGACAACAAGTGGCTGAAAATATCATTCAGATGTATGACAGGTCGAAGGTCGGAAAGACCTTCTGGGGATCATTCGGTCTGTTCTGCGCAGGTTATGCGCTCGACTTCTTCGATTTCTACATCGTCGGATTCCTGCTGGCCGTTCTGGGCCCGCTGTGGCATCTGACGTACATGCAATCCGCGATCATCCTGCTGAGCGCGGGGGTCGGCTCGATTGCAGGCGCGCTGGCGTTCGGCTACCTGGCGGACGCTTTCGGCCGCAAGCCGATGGTGATCGCCGGAACGATGGTGTGCGCCATCGGCTCGGCCGCCATCGCCGCGATTCCGGATGGTGCCTGGGAGTACTTCGCCGTCTTGCGATTCATCGTCGGCATTGGCTTGGGCGGCGCCGCCACCTGCATGACGGTGTTGATCGTGGAGTCGACACCGACACCGCTGCGCCGGCATCTGGGCGGCATGCCCATCGTCGCGGCGTCAGTGGGCTCGCTGATTGCGGCGTTGTCTTCCGCCGCGCTGCTGGCCAGCTTCGGATGGCGAGGCGTGGCCCTGCTGGGACTGGCGCCTGCGATCGTGGGCCTCCTGATGTGGCTGATTCTTCCTGAATCGGTGTCATGGCTCCTTTCTCGCGGAAAGATCGCGGCCGCACGCGAGTCGGTGGCACGGTTGCTGAACACTCCGCTCGATTCCGTTCCCCATTCGACTCCGCCCGTGTCGGTCAACAACAAGCCGAACTTCTCGGAGGTCTACAAGAACAAGTCGCGCTTCTGGTTCGTCATGCTGACGTGGACAGCATTCAGCACCGCGGGCTATGGTGTCTACCCGTGGTGATCGACAGGAAGAAGCTCGGCGTCATCTATGGCCTGGGGATCGCCGTGACGCTGGGATGCGCCGGTCTCTACTCGACCCAACTGCTCGCCGGCGGCTTTCCGGTCTTCGTGATCGCCATTGCGGCGGGCGCCATCTTCTTCGACGGAGGTTGGTGCGCCATCAGTCCATATACGGCCGAGATCTTCCCTGTTCGCCTCGCAGCCCGGGGAATCGGCGTGGGGAATGCCGCGAACGGCATCGGCAAGATCCTGGGCCCGCTGTGCCTGACGGTCATTGCGGGCGCCAGCAACTTCGTCACGCCCAAGGCGACTTCTGAAGCGGTGTTTCCCGCGTTCATGTTCCTCGCTGGCTGCGGTCTCTTCGTGGGCTTGAGCTTCCTGCTCTGGGCGCCCAAGCCACCGACAAAGGGCCTGGTGCTGGATGAGGAAGACGAGCCTCCCGCAAGCACCGCAGCAGGCAATGTCAGGCTGCAAGGTTGACTGGAAGAGATCGATGTCAGACCTGCGCGACTCTGGAGCCCGCCGTGATGTCTCCCTGAGATGGCCCGACGCGGCGGATCGCCTGGAAGCCAGAAATCAGCTAGAAGCGGTGTCCCCGAAATCGCCACAGGATGCCGGCGCCCAGCGCCAGCGCCACGCCTGCAAGAGTGACGGCGCGGTCCCCGCCAAGCGCCAGCAGCGTCATGGCGGCGGCGGACCCGCATGCCCCGCCAACGATGAAGGTCGCGACGTAAAGGCTGTTGAGGCGGCTTGCGGTTTGCACCGAAATCGAAAGGACGGCGCGCTGGGAGATCACGTGGCTTCCTTGAACGCCTGCGCCAATGGCCACCCCGGCCAGCGCCCAGACCGCAATGCCGTGCGCGCCGCAGATCGCGGCCATGGCAAACGCGGTCCCCACCGCCGCGATGCACACCGCGCTCGCACGACGGCCGAGGCCGCGGTCGGCCGCCCTGCCCGCCAGCGGCGCCGCGAAAGCAGCGCCCGCCCCGACGGCGCCGAACGCAGCCAGTGCGGACGGACCGAGATCGAACCTGTGCGCCAGGGTGGAAGGCACGGCCGTCCAGAACAAACTGAATGCCCCGAAGAGAAATGCCTGCATCGAGGCTCGGTAGCGCAACTCCGGTTCCGAGCAGACCAGCATGTGCAACGAACGAAGCAGCTCGACATACCTGCGCGGCGATGCGGGCTGGTGGACCGGCAATGAAAACCTCAGCAGCAGCGCGAGCGTCGCGACAACCACGGCATCGCCGCCGAAGATGGCACGCCATCCCCAGTGCGCGTGGATGAGGATGGCTATCGGCCATGCCAGCAGCATGCCGGTCAGCAGCCCGCTGGTTACCACGCCGATCGCCCGGCCCCGATGTTCCGCCGCGGCCGTGATGGCCGCCACCGATACCAACATCTGGACGGCCGTTGCCGCGACGCCGATGCCAAAACACGCCACGAGGAAGACACCGCCTTGCCGGCTCAACGCGGCCACGCCTAGTGCAACTGCCGATGCGGCCAACGTGCGAACCAGCAGGCTTCGCGCCTCCATGCGGTCACCCAGCGGTGCAACGAGAAGCAATCCGGCGACGTAGCCCAGTTGCCCTAAGGTGACGATCAACCCGAAGGCCCACGATCTCAGTTGCAGATCCTGGCCGATCAATCGCGCCAGAGGCTGCGCGAAGTAACCGCCTGCGGCGACCAGCGTGCAGGACCCCGCAAGCAAGGCGGGTCATCACGTGGGCACTTGCTGCCGCGACGGGCTGCCGGGAAGCCTCGGCGTGAGAAAGCAACAACCTCGACATACTTTCTCGCCTTCCTTTGATGCAATCCTGCGGCACTTACTGGGCGCGGCGCACCAGCTCCTGGATGACGGTCTCGAGTGGCGTCGTGCCGCGCAGCACGTCCTGCGGAGTGCCTTCGAAGTCGATCCATCCCGCATTGAAGCCATCCAGCATCTGGATGCGCGGCTCGGGGTGCTTCATGCCCTGGGAGCGGAACAGCGATTCCCAGGTGTCGCGCGGCACCGTCTCACTGCGCACCGGCCGTCCCAGCACCGAGGAAAAGGCCTTGGCGATGTCGCTCGCGCTATAGCGCCGCGGCCCCTCCAGCTCGACCACGCGAAGCTGTTGCCACTCTTCGCAAAGCACCTTCGCGACGGTGCGGCCGATGTCGGCGGTCGCCACCATGGGGATTGGATGATCGAGCGGCTGCAGGAAACTCGGAATCACGCCGTCCCGGGCCGCAGGCACGTCCCACGCGGCGTTCTCCATGAACCAACCGGCGCGCACAAAGGCCACGGGAATGGACAGGCTTCGCAGCGCGTTCTCCGTCATGTGCGAGTTGTTGAGGAGAGAGAAGCGTTCGACATGGCCGCCGACCGTCGACAGGAAGACGACCCGTCCGGGCTTGGCCGCGGTCAACGCGGCGATGTTCGCTTCGTTCAAGGCAACGGTGCCGGGAAAGCCCGGCGCCGGGTCATAGTTGGGAGGATTCATCAAGAACACGCCTTCGACGCCAGCGAATGCGCGCGTGAGTGCAGGCACGTCGCCAGCAGAGGCGATGGCGACCTCGCAGCCCCGCTCAGCCCAGAGGCGGCCCTTCTCTTCGTCCCGAACGATGGCCCGCACTTTGTGGCCTGCTTCAAGCAGCGCCTTCGCGACTGCGCCGCCTACTTTGCCCGTGATTCCCGTAATTGCGTACATGATTGCTTCCTTCTTGCATTAACAAAAATATCTACTTGCGTCTTCGGTATCGATCAGCCTTTGAAAGGGCGGCCCTGATCCCATTGCCGTTGCATCTCCTGCTCAATGCGAGACGGGTCTTCCCGCATCGCGGCCTCAAGGAAATTCGCATAGTCGTCCGCAAAGACATGGCCCTTTCACTGCCGCATGCCCTCCAGCGCGCGCGCTGCAACCTGGGCCGGACTCGTCTTTGCGCCTTCGACATCTGCGGCCATGTCGGTGTCGATGAAGCCCGCATAGACGCCCAGCACATGCGTCCCCTGCGCACGAAGCTGGACGCGGGCCGCATCCGTCAGCGCCTTGGCCGCATGCTTTGTGGCGCCGTAGGTGCCATTGAATGGGTAGATGTACAAGCTCACAACCGACAGCATGTTCACGATGCCGCCGCCACCATTGCGCGACAGAACGGGTGCGAATGCCTGCATCATCTGCAGGAGGCCCAACACATTCACTTCGAGTTCCGACCGGAAGGCCGTGACCGCCCCATCTGCCAGCGCAGGCTTGCTCAGCATCACGCCCGCGTTGTTGACCAGCAGGTCGACGTCGGCGCATTGCGCCGCGACGCGCTCAATGTCCTTGGCGGAAGTCACATCCAGAAGGACCGGCACCACCCGCGGGTCCGCAATTGCAGCGGGTTGGCGAACGCCCGCATAGACTTTCTTGGCGCCGGTCTCGAGCAAAGCCTGCGTGAACGCGAAACCCACGCCCCGGTTCGCGCCGGTGACGAGCGCCGTGCAGTTCCTGATTTCCATCGCCGTGTTCCATTTGATCAATGGAGGCAATGATTGCCCCGACCGGGATGGCACTCAAGCGCCTGAGAATCATGTCATTGATGACTGACCGTCAAGTCGCAGGCAATTCCTTCGCCAATTGATTGCTGCAATTCAATGCGATGCGATAGATAGGTGTTGACTCAACTTCTTGTCGATGCGCGCTTGCGCAAGGCGCGCACCGAGCTGCGTTCGACCATCCGGCACGGGATGACCACGTTGCGCGGTAGCGCGCCATCCTGCATCTGTTCGTGCAGCAGCTCGACCGTGGCGTCCACCATGGGATCGACTTCCTGCACCACGGTCGTCAGCCGGTAGCTCTCCCATGCGGCTTGCGGCACGTCGTCGAAGCCGACCACGCTCACGTCCTCGGGCACGCGCAGGTCGAGCTCGTGGCGAAGCACGTCCATCACGGCGATCGCCATGTGGTCGTTGGCCACAAACACCGCATCGGGCCGTTTGGCGGCCGGCACTCCAGCGAACATAGCGCGCGCGGCGTCGCGCGCTCGCTCGAAACTGTAGTGCCCCATGCCGCGCCGGAACACGGTCGCCCCCGCATCGGCGATCACTTCATTGAAGCCTCGCTCGCGCTCGAGATTGGTCGACGACTTTTCCAGACCGGCGATATAGGCGATGTGCTTGTGCCCGCGCGCAAGCAGCAGTTGAGCGGCCAGTCGGCCGCCCTCCCGGTTGTCGGAAGTGACCGAACTGGTGGAATGCCGCGCCAGCGCACTGGTGTCGGGCACCCGATTGAACAGCACCACGGACACGCCCGAGTCCGCGCACTGGCGCGCGAGATCGGGTGAGAGCATGGCCGAGGCCATCACGATACCGTCGATCTGGTACTGCAAGATTTCGTCGAGCACACCGTCGGTCTCGTCGCCGTCGCTGATGAACATCAGCACGTGATAGCCCTGCTTCTGAAGCTTCTGCGAGAGTTTCTCGATCACCAGCGGGTAGAACTGGTTCTCGAGATAGCCCATCACGAGCGCGATGATGTGACTGCGCCGGGTGATGAGGCTGCGCGCCATGGCGTTGGGCCGATAGCCCAGCGATTTGGCCGCGATCATCACACGCGCGCGCGTGTCTTCCGACACGCTGGCACCCGGCGTGAAGGTCCGGCTGACAGCCGACTGAGACATATTGGCAAGCTTCGCGACGTCTTGTGCGGTGACCTTGGATTTCACGCGGCGCTCCAACCGCCATCAAGCATCATGGCGCTGCCGGTCATGAGGCTCGACGCTTCGCTGGCAAGAAACACCACCGCGCCCATGATCTCTTCGGTGCGCCCCAGACGCCCGAGCGCGATGCGTTCCGTGACCCAGCCGCGAAACGAGGGCTCGGCAAACATGGTGGCCGTCATCGCGGTCTCGATGAAGGTCGGGCAGATGGTGTTGACGCGTATGTCGTGCGGCCCCAGTTCCCAGGCCAGCGCCTTCGTCATCCCCTCGACCGCGTGCTTGCTGGCGCAATACAGCGTGCGGCGCGGACTGCCCACCACGCCCATCTGCGACGAGATGGTGATGATGGAGCCCGGAAGTTTCGCCGCCAGCAGTCCGCGCGCGACCAAGCGCGTGACCAGGAGCGTCGCCTTCACGTTGAGATCGAACACAGCGTCAATATCCTCATCCTGCACGTCCACCAGCAGCTTAGGTCGATTGAGACCTGCATTGTTGACGAGGATCTGGAACGGAGCCTGGGCACCCAGCACGCTGGCAACGGCCACGGAGTCTGTCACGTCCAGCACCAGGTAGTCACACGCCCCGCCTTCTGCCAGAACCTGCGCGCGCGCCTCGCGCAATTCGTTCTCGGAACGCGCAGCCAGCGTCACATGGGCACCGGCCCGTGCCAGCGCCGCCGCTGCAGCCAGGCCGATGCTGCGTCCCGCGCCGGTGACCAGCGCGCGCTGGCCATCGACGCGAAAGCTCGGCGAATCGGGCAGCGCACTCGTCATGTGAGAGCTGGCACCGGCTGATACCACGGGACCTCCGGACGGGTGCCATAGCGGCGCACGCGCAAGTTGGCTTGCTCGCCATGGCCCGCGAAGTTCTCCATATGACACAGACGCGAGCAGTATTCGCCCATGAGCGCGCTGGCTTCGTCGGTCAAGACCTTCTGGTAGGTGCAGGTCTTCATGAACTTTCCGGCCCACAGGCCACCCGTGTAACGCGCATTGCGGTTCGTGGGCAGCGTGTGGTTGGTGCCGATCACCTTGTCGCCGAAGCTCACGTTGGTGCGCGGCCCGAGGAACAGCGCGCCGTAGTTGGTCATGTGATTCAGGAAGTAGTCGGGATCGCGCGTGATCACCTGCACATGTTCGAACGCGAGTTCATTGGCCTTCTGCAGCATTTCCTCTTGTGTGTCGCAGACGATCACTTCGCCGTAGTCGGCCCAACTCACGGCGGCGATGGCTGCGGTAGGCAGGATCTTCAACTGGCGCTCGATCTCCGCCATCGTGTCGTGCGCAAGCTTTTCGCTGGTGGTGAGAAGAATCGACGGCGAGGTCGGGCCGTGTTCGGCCTAGCCGAGCAAGTCGACCGCGCACATCTCTCCGTCCGCCGTTTCGTCGGCGATCACCAGTGTTTCCGTCGGACCGGCGAACAGGTCGATACCCACACGTCCGTAGAGCTGCCGCTTGGCTTCGGCCACGAACAGGTTGCCGGGTCCCACGAGCATGTCGACGGGGGCGATGGTCTCGGTGCCCACAGCCATCGCCACTACGGCCTGCACGCCGCCCAGCACGAGGATTTCATCGGCGCCCGCCATGGCCGTGACGATGGCGGGATGCGGCGCACCCTGGTACGGCGGCGCGGTCGCGACCACGCGCTTCACGCCCGCCACCTTGGCGGTCAGCACGCTCATGTGCGCCGACGCCAGCAGCGGATATTTACCGCCGGGGATATAGCAACCCACGGCATTCATCGGGATGTTGCGGTGGCCCAGGATGACACCGGGGTAGGTCTCGACCTCGACGTCCTTCATCGAGTCGCGCTGGATTTGCGCGAAATTGCGCACCTGCTTCTGCGCGAAGGTGATGTCTTCGATCTCGCGCGCCGACAGACTCTTGCGCGCCTTCTCCACGGCGTCCGCGGACAGCCGGAAGTCGGCCGGGTCTCAGTTGTCGAACTGCTTGCTGTAGTCGCGTACGGCCGCATCGCCGCGCGCTTCGACTGATTTGATGATGCCTTCGACAGTCGCGCGCACCTTGGCGTCGTCTTCTGCCCGAACCTGCACGTCCTTGCCGCGCTTCAAATACCTGATCATTGAAATCTCCTGGTGGTTAAGCTTTGCATGCGTATGTAATGTCGAAATCTTGCATTCGTATGCAAACAGGGAAAACCCTAGGTCCATGGAAGATCTGAGGGACTTAGGGAACATGCGTCAGAACTTCAGCCGCTCGACAAAATCCAGGAACGCGCGCGTTCTCGCCGGCAAGGTCCGGCGCGACGCGAACAGTGCGTACAGAGGGAAAAAGTTCGCCGTCCCACGCCGGAAAGAGTTCCACCAGCTTTCCTTGCTGCAGCAGCTCTTCGCTTCCCAGGGCCATGATCTGCGCGATGCCGTGACCCGACACGCACAGTTGGTGCAGCGAGCCCACGTCGCTCACGGTGATGGGCCCGTTCGTCGCGACGGTCAGGCGCTGCTCCCCCTTGTGAAACTCCCACGCAAAATTCTGGCCGGACGCCGAGTCACGGTACTGGATGCATCTGTATTGGACGCTCTGCAGGTCTGCCGGATGGCTTGGCCGCCCTCGCCGCTCGAGATAGGCAGGCGACGCGACGGTGAGGATTCTTGTCGAGGCAAGACGCCGGGCCACCAATGCCTGCGACGCCGGCTCGCCAAAGCGCACAGCGACATCGAATCCCTCGGCGATCAGATCGCCGAGCTGGTCCCGTGTCACGATCTCCAACTCGAGGCCAGGGTGAGCGTCGACAAAATCGCTGATGTGCCGCGCCAGAACGAGGCGCGAGAAAAGTGGATCGACATTGACTCTGAGACGGCCCCGGACCGCCTTCCTGGCACTCGCGGCGGCCCTCACAGCCTCTTCCAATTCGGCGATCAAGGGCTGCGCCGTTTCGTACAGGCGGCGGCCATCGTCCGTCAACGACACCGATCTCGTCGACCGGTGTAGCAATCGCGTGCCCAGCGTGGACTCCAGTTGGGCCAACTCCTTGGTGATGCTGGAGGCGGGCCGTCCGAGCACGGCCGCCGCCTTGCGGAAACCGCCAGTCACGACAATGGTCACCAGGATGCTGAGGCCGCCGAGCAGTTTGCTGTCCACGTTCATTCGATCGCTCCATCGTCCTGGCGACAACGCCGTGCGACTTCTGCATGGCCGTCGCGAGATTGCATTGGCGATGCAGTCTGCCTGCGTCCACTTCGGCATTCCAGTGCCTGGATGTCATCAGTCAAATGCCGGCAGCGCCGCGCTGAGCGCACACGACGGCGTTCGTTCGCCTGCAAGGAACGCTCGTCGGCCACCCGCGCTGCGCGCATGGGCCAAGGCCCGTTCAGGTCGCCTTGCGCGCGCGCAGGTGTGCGTCGCAAACCTCGCGGCAAAACTGCAGGAACGCGTCAACCGCCGCAGGTGCCAGTCGTCGCGACGGCCGGATGATGTAGAGTGGAAAAGTCTCGCCCGGCCAATCGGGGAACAGATCCACCAGCGCACCTTCGGCGATGAGGCGCTCGACGCTCAGCGCCAACACCTGCGCCACGCCGGCGCTGGCCACACAGGCCTGGATCATCGTGTCCGCGTCGGCCATGGTGAAGCGACCGGTCGTCGCGATGGGCAAGACTTCGCGCCCGCGATGAAATTCCCACGCGAATGGCTTGCCGCGTTGCGGATCGATGTACTGGATGCAGTCGTGGTCCTTGAGTTTCGCGGGCGCCTTCGGGCGCCCGTGCCGCGCGAGATAGGAAGGCGAAGCGACTGTCAGCACGCGGGTTTCGAGCAGCAGCCGCGACGACATCGTTGAAGGTGGCTGGGGTCCGAAACGCACCGCGACGTCGATGCCTTCGGCGACAAGGTCACCAGCATCCGAGTGCTGCAGCACAGTGAGTTCGAGTCCCGGAAACCTCTCACTCAGCTCTGACAGCCTTGGGGCGAGAACATGCCGCGCAAACACCGGGTTCAGGCTCACGCGCAGATTGCCACGAACGGTGACGGAAGACCCGGCCACGTCGCTGGCCGCCTCCTCGATGCCTGCGAGATGCGGCACCGCGCGCTCGTAAAGCCGCGCGCCTTCGCCGGTCAGATGAAGCGTGCGGGTGGTGCGATTCAGCAGCCGCACGCCCAATCGCTCCTCGAGCCGAGCCACGGACCGGCTCACCCCCGACGCCGACAGCCCCAACACCTCTCCCGCACGGCTGAAGCTGCCGACTTCGATCACCGCCGCCAGCACACTCATCCTCGACAACAGCCGTCCATCCAGACTCATGGCGCCTCCTCATCTTTGAATTCACGCAAAGATCAAATGAGCCAATCTACCTTTATCAAAAATGTACGGCAACCTATCGTTGCAGTGATCGCCTGCCGCGACAACAAAGAACAAAGGAAATTCCATGTCTCGAATCTTCATCACCGGCTCGTCGGAAGGGCTCGGCCTCATGGCTGGTCAACTGCTCGTCAAACAGGGGCATGAGGTGGTCTTCCATGCTCGCAATTCGACCCGCGCGCGACCCGCGCGCGGACGCGCGGCGCGCGCTGCCCCAAGCACGCACCATTGTCGAGGGCGATGTCTCCACCATCGCCGGAAGCCGGCTCGTCGCTGAGCAGGCGAACAAGCTGGGGCGATTCGACGCCGTGATTCACAACGTCGGCGTTGGTTATCGCGAACCGCGTCGCATCGAAACCGAAGACGGGTTGTCCCATGTCTTTGCCATTAACGTCCTGGCCCCGTACCTGCTGACCGCGTTGATGCACAAGCCCAAGCGGCTTGTCTACCTGAGCTCCGGCATGCATCACGGCGTTGACGCCCATCTGGACAACATGCAGTGGAACAACCGCCGCTGGAACGGCTCCCAGACCTATGCCGAAAGCAAGCTTCATGACGTCTTGCTGGCGTTTGCGGTCGCTCGCCGTTGGCCCGGAGTTTTGAGCAACTCGCTCGAGCCGGGTTGGGTGCCGACCCGTATGGGCGGACTTGGCGCACCTGACGACTTGGAACAGGCCCATGAAACGCAGGCATGGCTTGCTGCGGGCAAAGACGCCGATGCATTGGTGACGGGAAAATACTTCTACCACTTGCGACGCCGCGCGCCAAATCCACAGACGCAAGACGTTGCGCTTCAAGGGCGTTTGCTCGACATGTGCGAGCAGCTGTCTCGCATTCCCCTGCCAGCTTGAATCTGAAACTTCCTCCAAGGCGCAATCGGTGAGCAGAATCGCTTTCCTCGGCTTGAGCGCCATGGGCTGAAGGATCGCCACTGTCCTGGCCATCGTGTTGCGCGAGGTCCAACACAAGACGAGCATCGGTCCAACAGTCGCTTTTTGCACCGAGAACAAGCGGACCCACCGAGGCTCGCGCCTGAGCCGTCGCGTGGTCGCTTGGCGACCTCGCCCCTGCTGCGGGATATCCTCAATACTTCTGCCTATTCATTAAATTACCATTTGCTCAATTAAATGAATTTCGCACTCTCGAGTGCCTAAGAACGGAGATGAGCAGATGTTCAAGAACGTGTTCAAGCAGGTGGCAATCCTGTTGATGTCGTGCGTATGCGTTTACTCGTGGGCGCAGACCTATCCAACGAAGAGTATTCGCCTTGTAGTGCCCATGGAACCGGGGAGTCCGACCGACGCTATTGCGCGACTGATCGCACAGAAGCTGACAAGCTCATTGGGACAGTCCGTCGTTGTAGACAACCGTGCCAGCGTGAACGGGATCATCGGTACCGACATGGTTGCGCACGCGCCAGCCGACGGGTACACGCTGCTCGCCGGCAACAGCGGTACACACGCAATGAACCCCGGTCTCTACAAAAAGCTCAACTACGACCCTGTGAAAGACTTCGAGGCGGTCGCACAGATAGTCACCAGCCCGCTGGTATTGATGGGCTCCAAACACTTCGCGGCTCACACCGTGGCTGAAACGATCGCCGCCGCCAAGCACGGCTCTTTGCATTTCGCCATCCCGGGCGCCACGGCGCAATTGGCCAGCCTGATGTTCAATTCGATGGCGTCGGTGGACATCGTGTCTATTCCCTACAAGGGAAGCAGCGGTGCAGAAACGGCGCTTCTTTCTGGAGATGCGCAGCTTCTGTTTGCATCAATCTCCAACGCTCTGCCCTATGTGAAGAGCGGGAGGATGAACGCGATTGCGGTCAGCTCGCCGAAACGGTCCCCGGCGCTACCCGACGTGCCTACGCTGAACGAGTCCGGTGTGCCAGGTTTCGAGATCGAATACTGGGTCGGCCTCTTCGCTCCGGCTGGAACGCCAGCGGCGATCGTTGACCGACTGAACAGCGAGGTTGGCAAAGTCCTAGGCAGCGCGAACGTACGGGATCACATTCAGCAGATGGGCTATTCGACCGCACCCAACATCAAAGCCGAATTCGGCATGTATGTGAAAAGGTCCGTCGAACGAAACACCAAGCTCATGCGTGAGTTGGGAGTCGTCGCTCAATGACACAGCGCCATCGCACCCATTCAAGCGAGATGAACAAGTCATGACACACAAGATCGAACGCAAGGACGCAATGATCGTCGAGTGGGATATGCCAATCAGGATGAGCGATGGCCTGGTTCTTCGCGCGGATATCTTTCGTCCCGAGGGGGACGACAGACACCCTGTCATCATGAGCTACGGTCCGTATGGCAAGGGCGTCGCGTTCCAGGAAGGGTATTCGACGGCCTGGGAAATAATATCCCGCGAAAATCCCGACGCTGTTAGCGGGACCTCGAACAAGTATGCCAACTGGGAGGTCGTGAATCCGGAGAAGTGGGTGCCGGACGGGTACGTCTGCATCCGCGTCGACTCCCGGGGGGCCGGGCGATCGCCAGGCTACTTGTGCCACAACAATGATCGCGAGAACCGCGACTATCACGAATGCATCGAGTGGGCCGCGGTGCAACCGTGGTGCACCGGAAAAGTCGGCCTCAACGGCATCTCCTACTTCGGTGCGAACCAGTGGCGAGCAGCAGCCACGCAGCCACCGCACCTGGCAGCTATCTGCGTTTGGGAGGGTTGGGAGACAGCTATCGCGATGGAAACCATCACGGCGGCATCGCCTGTACGTTCCGCAAGAATTGGCAAGACATGCAGGTGAAGACAGTCCAGCACGGCGTGGGCGAGCGCGGCAGAAAAAGCCCCGTCACAGGCGAGTGGGCCTGCGGACCAGAGACCTTGTCTGAGCCGGAGCTGAAGCAGAACCGGGAAGACATGTGGCATGAACTTGTAACTCACGAGTTCGATGGTCCCTACTATCGGGAACGATCGGCGGACCTCAGCCGGGTGAACGTTCCATTGCTTTCTGCTGCCAACTGGGGTGGCCATGGACTGCATGCGAGAGGTAACTTCGAAGGCTTTGTCGATGCGGCATCCAAGCACAAATGGCTCGAGGTGCATGGTGGATCGCATTGGGCGCCATTCTATACCGACTATGGCGTCGCCCTCCAAAAGCGATTCTTTGACCACTTCCTCAAAGGAAGTGACAACGGGTGGAACCTGCAACCTCGGGTTCAGTTGAACGTCCGCCACGTGGACGGGTTTCGGTTGCGTTTCGAGAGCGAATGGCCACTGGCCCGCACCGAATGGACCAAGCTGCATCTCGGTGCCGACAACCTTTCGTTGCGATCCAACGCGACAACGACGGAGAAGGTCGTGTCGTTCGATGCGATGGGGGAAGGCATAACCTTCTTGACGTCGCCCTTCGATTCGGAAACTGAGTTCACCGGACCGTCATCGCTCCGACTGAAGATCAGTTCGTCCACAGAAGATGCGGATATCTTCGCCGTCCTGAGACTCTTCGCACCTGATGGCTCGGAGGTCGTGTTCCAGGGCGCACTCGATCCGCACAGCCCCCTGGGGCATGGGTGGCTCAGGGCTTCGCATCGCAAGCTGGATCTGAAAAAGTCGCTGTCCTATCGTCCCTACCATACGCATGATGAGCGGCAGCCGCTGAAGCCCGGCCAGCCTGAAGTGTTGGAAATTGAAATCTGGCCTACATGCATCGTGGTCCCCGTCGGCTACCGGATAGGACTTTCCATTCGCGGACGAGACTATGTGTACGCGGGGGCAGCCGCGACGCTTTCAAACATGAAGAATCCGATGCGTGGATGCGGTCCGTTCGAACACGACGACCCGAAAGATCGGCCGCCATCCATATTCGGCGGTACAACAACCTTGCATCTCGGCGGGGCAGCCGAATCTTTCCTTTTGATGCCGCGTATCCCATAAGCGGGCGTGTGCGAAGGAATGGCGCGTCGGCATCCATCAGGCCTTGGGCGACATAGTCGATGTTCTCGTGGTGATGTCCATGCACCAGTAATCGGCGCACCGAGCATCTCAGTGAGCTCGTCGCCCGGTGTGGGCGGCGACGGATCAAGTCAGGAGATCGTCCAGTCTCATCGGCAGACTTCGAAGGCGCTTGCCAGTGGCGTGATGGATGGCGTTGGCAATGGCTCCAGCTGCGCCGACACAAGCGACCTCACCGACACCCTTGGCGCCCACCGCATTGAATCGATCGTCACTTTCATCGACGAAGTCAACCTCAATCTCACGCACGTCGCCGTTGACCGCGATCTGATATTCCGCGATGTTGTTGTTTAGGAAGCCACCAAATCTTGGATCGACTTCACTGGCCTCGCTCAGGGCAGCGCCAATTCCCCAAACGACACCGCCATACACCTGACTCATGGCCGTTCGTCGACTGATGACCTTGCCACAGTCAACTACTGAGACCACGCGGGTCACACGAGGACGAGGGATTCGAGGGTCGACCTGCACTTCTACAAAGTGTAGCGATGAAAGAAAACGCAACGTAGTCAGGGAACTCGGGTCCTGCGAACGCGATCTTGCCGACGGCTGCGTCCTGGTAGGCCGTTGGCCTCAATCCGGGAGGAGCTCCTTGCGCCTGTACTTCAATGTGATCGAGCTTCGCGGCCTTCAAAATGTCCGCGACAGATTCGGAGCGGCCGTCGGTGTGCATCAACTTGCCGTTTGACAACGTCAGCGTTCGCGCGTCTGCCCCATTGAGTGGACTGTTCTTGCGGTTTGCCGCCAATTCGACCAGGCGCATCCGCAAACGTCTTGCTGCGTCTTGCACTGGTGGCATCGCTGTGGCAGCTCCCCAGGAACCCGCGGTCGTATGCTGCGGTGGAGCCGCCGTGTCCCCTATTGTGATATCGATGGCATCGGGTGAAACTCCCAATTCGCTCGCCGCGACCACGGCGATCGCTGTGCGAATGCCTTGCCCCATCTCGTGCCCACCCACCGACAGCACGATCCGACCGTCGGGATACATGCGAATGACGGCTACGGCGGGAGAGATGTAGCCCGGATAGGCGCCTACGGCCACGCCCCAGCCGATCAATGCTCCGTTATCGGCCCGCATCGATCCAGGGATCGGATTGCGTCGGTTCCAACCGAACTTCTCGGCTCCACGTTGAAGGCACTCCTGAAGGCGGCGCGACGAGAAGGGCTTGCCAGTGATGGGACAACGTGTTGCCTCGTTCTTGAGACGGAAAGCCACGGGATCGATGTTGAGTCGAAAGGCGACTTCGTCGATTGCGCTTTCGAGTCCGAAGAACGATGCCATCTCCATGGGCGCTCGCATGAAGCCGGGCGTCTGAATGTCTTGCTTCACCAGCGTCGTTGACCCGCGGAACGCGCTCCACGCATACATGCGTCCGGTCGTTTCCTCACCGGTGTAAGGCATCCGGTCGAACCGCGACGTCTGCGATCGCACCTCATGGATGCCGGTTTGAATCACGCCTTCCTTGGTCAATCCAAGGCGGATGCGACGTTCAGTGGCCGGCCGAAAGCTTGTCGCGTGGAAGATTTGTGGCCGCGAAACGGTGAGCTTGACGGGGCGGCCGACGCGTCTAGCGGCCACGGCGGCGAAAACGGTATGCGGAGACATCGATCCACGTTGACCGAAGCCACCACCGACATACGGCGCGATAACCCGCATCTTCTCCGCGGCTATGCCCAGCGCGATCGAGAGTCCTTGTTTCAACGCCTGTGCCGCCTGCGTACCCTCATGGACGATAAGATGCCCCATGCGCCACTCGGCTATGGTCGATAGCATCTCCATCGGATTCTGATGCTGCGCCGAAGAGAAGAACGTTTGATCGTAGACGATTTCCGCGTTCTTCAGGGCTGAATCGGCATCACCCTGCTTAATGTCCTTGAAGTACTCGGTGACTTTGTCCTGCAGCACTTCCTCACGCCCGGGTGCGTCCATCTGTACGGCGATGGGTTGTGCGTCGTAGGTCGCCGAGATGGCCTCAGCGCCCTCGGTCGCGGCTTCGAGCATTTCGGCAATGACAAGCGCGATCGTCTGGCCTCGATAGGCGATGGTCGCCGACTGCATCGGCATCATGCCCTGAATTGCGTGGCCTCCCGCAAACGAGAATGCGACCGGATGAAGTCTGTCCATGTTCTCGTGCGTAAGCACCAGAAGAACGCCAGGCACCCGAGACGCGACGGCCGTGTCGATGCTTCGAATCGTTCCCTTGCCAACCCTGGCTGCAACGGGAATGGCGTAGGCCATTCGGGGCAGGATGCGATCCGCACCGTAAATGTTGCGTCCTTTGACCTTGTCCAGGCCGTCAACGCGCTGCGCATCAGCGCCGATAGTCGTCGTCATGTTCGTTACGCCCGCTGATGTGCAATGAGGAGGGAGTCGACCACGGTGTTAACTCCGAGAGTTACGCAGAAGGCATTTTGCGAAGTGGTCTTCGCGCCTTCAAAAGCGAGTTCACCCGCGTGTCTCGCCGTTGCCTCTGTGAGCTTTTCGCCCACGAGGCTGCGCTCCGCCTTGAATGCGCGCCACGGACGCGTTGCCACCCCTCCAACGGCAATGCGAGCGTCCTTGACCATGTCGCCTTCCATCAGCAGTGCCACGGCAGCTGACGTCAGCGCGAAAGCGTACGATTCCCTGTCACGGATTTTCTGGTAGGTCGAAGCCCGTCCGAGCGGCGTTTTCGGGATGCGAATGCGGACGATGAGTTCATCGCGCTCGAGCGCGTTCTCGATATGAGGAGTGCTGCCTGGTTCGCGGTGCAAATCACCGATCGGAATGGCACGTCGCCCTCGGGGGCTCAGCGTTTCGACGATCGCGTCGAGTGCTATCAGTGCGATGGCCCAGTCGCCGGGGTACGACGCGATGCAAGAATCGCTGGTACCAAGCAGAGCGTGTCCACGATTGAGTCCTTGCATCGCCGGGCAACCACTTCCCGGTGACCGCTTGTTGCATGCGAACTGTGTGTCCCGGAAATAGGTGCATCGCGTGCGTTGAATCAGGTTCCCCCCCAAGCTGGCCATGTTGCGCAACTGCTGCGATGCAGCCTTCCAGAGCGACTCGGAGATGAGTGGGTAGTTCGCGTTGACGAACGGATGGTCGGCGAGATCACTCATGCGGACCATAGAGCCGAATCGCAGTTCGCTCGGATCGGAAACGTCGATATGAGCGAGTTCGGCGAGGCCGTTGATGTCTACAAGTTCCGTCGGCTGCTCGACGTTGACTTTCATCAGGTCGACGAGGGTGGTGCCACCGGCAAGAAAGCGCGGCGCACCTGTGGACTGTGACAGCGCGGCCACGGCTTCCGATGCCGTCTTCGGGGCGAAAAAGGTGAACGGTTTCATGCCGATTTTCCCGCTGCAACAACTTTGACCGCCGCCACGATTCCGCGATAAGCGCTACATCGACAGAGATTTCCGCTCATGTATTCACGGATCATCTCGTCGTTGAGCGTATGGCCTTCGTTGACGCAGGCCACGGCAGACATGATCTGGCCTGGCGTGCAGTAGCCACACTGCAACGCATCGTTGTCCAGAAACGCTTGCTGTATCGGATGGATCGAGCCGCCTGGACCAGTAAGCCCTTCGATGGTGGTCACACGCTTTCCACGCGCGCTTTGGGCGAGCGTCAGACATGCGAGAACGCGACGTCCCTCGACATGCACGGTGCACGCGCCGCATTGACCTTGGTCGCAGCCCTTCTTGCTCCCGTTCAGGTCGAGATGTTCCCGCAAGGCGTCCAAAAGCGTGACGCGCGGATCTGCGACGATGGATCTGGGAACGCCGTTGACCGTGAGTGCGATCTCGATACTGGTCGTCGCCGATGCCGAACGGTTCGAGGTCTCAGTTGCTCTAGCCAGCGTGGCGCCCGAAGCGGTCGTGAGCGCGACCCCCGCGCCAAGCAACTCGCGCCGAGTGATCGGCAAATTGTCGTTTTCCAAGAACTTTCTCCTGATTCGAGCCGAACTTGGACGAGCCGGCGATCGTTACTCACAGCGTCACTTTGATTGCGCTGTCCAAATCAGTCTACGTAGACTCCTGTCGCAGAGCCATAGCTGAAGAGTCATCAGATCGATGCCATGAAGTCATGTATTCGCGCCGACAAGTTCGCCGACGAAAGTCAGCCACGTGCGCACGTCGGACCGCGCATTTTTCACTTCGCAGAAAGCAAGGCACACCCACGTGCTGCTCAACTTGAGAGCCTTGCGGCAGTGCGAGATCTTGATGCACGGGAGATTGCAGAACGGTTAGGCGCGCAACAGCGCCGCGGCCCGCTCTCTGATCTCAACTCACGATAAGACGGCGTTTACGACGGCTTTAGACTTTTGGTGGACTCTGCTTTGAAAGAAAAAGCGGCCCCAGGGGGCCGCTCGATCATCCCGCAGCTTGCACTGCAGAGCGACTCACTTCTTCTTGGCCGCTGTTTTCTTCGCTACGGGCTTTGCGGTCGCGGCCTTCTCGGATTTTCGCTTTGCAGCCTTGGGGTCGACTGCCGCCTTGAACGCCGCGCCAGGAACGAACTTGGGCAGGCGGCAAGCACCGGCAATCTAGCTGCAGAGCGCGCACGGCGTCGCTGACGGTTGTCCGATTCGCGGTTGCTACATACCAACAGGACACGCGCTCTACCTCATCGCTCTTGGCCCCGCGCCGCTGGGGTTTCCGTGCCGCGGAAGCCAGTACGCCAGGGTTCCCGCCGCCGCAAAGGCGATCAGCCCGGTCACGGCGACTCCCGCGGCCAGCGACAGCCCGCCTGCCAGGAGGGACAGCAGCGCTGGGCCACAGGAGGAACCGATGTCAGACATCAGGCGCCATATGCCGAGAAAGTGCGCGCGTCCGTGACGCGGCGACTGGTCGGCGCCGATGGTCATGATCATTCCCGAGCCAATGCCGTTGCCGAAGCCGATCGCCAGTGACGCGAGCAACAGCGTGAGGATGCCGGACGTCAGGGGCATCAGCAGCATCGCGAGCCCCATGATCAGCATCGACGGCACCGCGACCCAACGCCTTCCCTTCCTGTCCATCACTTTGCCGGCCGGGTAGAACACCAGCATGTCGACGCCGCCGGCCAGGCCGTAGATCAACGAAGCCACCGAAGGCGCCAGCGCGAGGTGGTCGGCCCACAGCGGGATCACGGCCTGGCGCGAGGCCCGCACCGCACTCACCAGAACCACGCCGACACCCAGTGTGAGGAACACATGCCGGTGGTCCCGCAGCGTCGAGACGATGGAGGTGGAGGCAGGCGCCGGCTGCCCGGCCGGGACCGGCGGCGCCTCGAGGTCGGGGATGCGCGCCCCTATCGCCGCAGCCCCCATCACCGCCACGATGCCGACCACATAGGCCGCCGCCAGGCCGAACACATGCACCGCCGCAGCCGCGAGGAAGGGCCCGGCGAACATGCTGATGCGCATGACGCCGCCCAGCGTCGACAGCGCCCGCGCACGGTATTCGATGGGCACCGCTTCGGTCATGTAGCTCTGGCGCGCCAGGTTGTAGACCGCCTGCGACATGCCCACCATGAAGCACCCCGTGGCGAACAGGCCGAGATGCGAGGTCAGCCCGCACAGGAGCATGCCAAGACCGCTCCACACACCCGCTGCGACGATGGCCCAGCGCTCGCCCCAGCGCATGGTGATCATCGAGGCCGGGATGTTGTTGAATAGCGAGCCGATGCCGATCATCGCGATCACCAGCGCGGCCATGGGCACGGAAGCTCCCAGGTCGCGCGCCGTCAGCGGCACGATCGGCAGGATGGCTCCCTCGCCCAATCCGAACAACAGCGAAGGGGCAAAGGCCGGCACGGCGATGCGCCACAGGGAAAACGAAGAAGACGGGGTTGAGGACGGCGAGGTCGGAGCGGCGGGCGGGGATGACATACGCAGAAGGATTCGGGTTTGCTGCCCCGGCCCGCCGGGCAGACAGAGGCGCGGCAATTGTCTCGCTGATGCCGGATGTCTGCACGACCGCGTACGTGACGACCGACATCTCGCGCGCGGCATGACGGTCCCACATCATCAGACCTGGGGCGGCGCCTCGGACCGCAGCTATTCTTTGCACACGACGCTGCGCAGTGAGTCCGAGCGCGGCCCCAGCAACGGAGCGAACCTCAACATCGTACAACCCTTTTCCGAGGCGCTTGGATTAGGTGGTCGCGAAGCGCTCGGTATAGAGCTGCGCCACCCAGTCGATGAACACCCGCACCCGCGGCGAGAGCTGCCGGTGGTGCGGGTACAGCACCGAATGCGCCATCGGCGGGCAGGGCGTGTGCGCGAGGATCTCCACCAGGGTGCCCTCGCGCAATTGCCGCTCGATGCCGTAGCGCGGTACCTGGATGATTCCGCAGCCCTGCTCGGCGCAGATCTTGTAGCTGTCGGCGCTGTTGACGCTGATCCAGCCTTTCAACGTGTGCTCCTCGACCTTGCCGTCGACCTCGAAGAGATAGGGGAACACATCGGGCCGTGATGCCGAGAAGAAATTGACGCCGGTGTGCTGCCCCAGGTCTGCAGGCTGAAGCGGCGTGCCGTGCGCAGCGAGATAGGCCGAGCTCGCGCAGGTGACCTGCGGCACAAGCGCGAGCCGCCGCGTGACCAGCGATGAATCGCGCGGCTCGCCGGCGCGCACCACGCAGTCGACACCTTCGCGAACCAGGTCCACCAGGCGGTCGCCGCTGCCCATCGCGAGTTCGATGTGCGGGTAGCGCGCGTGGAACTCGCCGATGCGCGGCAGCAGTAGGTCGTTCGCGGGAGCGCCGTGGATGTCGATGCGCAGCTTCCCTCGCGGATTGACCGCCAGTTGCGCGAGCGAGGACTCCGCGTCTTCCAGGTCGCGCAGCAGGTGGCAGCAGCGCTCGTAGAACGCCTGCCCGTCGGCCGTGGTGCGCACCTGCCGCGTGGTGCGTTCGAGCAGCCGCACGTGCAGCCGGGCCTCCAGCTCCTTGATGGCGTGGGTGGCGGTGGCGCGCGGAATGTCGAGCGCGGTGGCGGCCTGCGTGAAGCTGCCGAGCTCGACGATGCGGGTGAAGAGCCGCATGGCATCGAAGCGGTCCATGGCGTCTGTCCTCGGCCTTTATTGTTGAGTTTGATTGGATTGTATTGGCAGGTTTGCGGTCTTTATTCAATGGCGAGGAATAGACAGACTCGCCCTCGAACACCAAGGAGCGACCTCATGCCACTGATCTTTCTGCGTCTGAGAGGCCTTTACGACCGCCTCGAACCCCTCTGCTACCTGCTGCTGCGCATCGCCTTCGGGCTGATGCTCATGACCCATGGCGTCCCCAAGCTGCTGGGCCGCAGCCACGGAACCATGGCCGATCCGATGGCGGGATCGGTCAACCTGATCGCCAACGTGCTGCACCTGCCGGCCGCGCCGCTGATCGGCTGGTTCATCGCGCTGCTCGAAGGCGTGGGCGGTCTGATGCTGGCGGTCGACTTTCTCACGCGCCTCGTTGCGCCGATGGTGACGGTGCAGATGCTGGTCATCAGCTTCCTGCTGGCGCCGACCTTTCCCTGGATCGACCGCGGTTTCGAGTACCCGCTGATGCTGGTCTTCGTGGCGCTCTTCATCACCGCGCGCGGCAGCGGGCGCGGCTCGGTCGACGCCTGGCGCGGCCGCGAGTTCTGACGCCCCGAACCGATTCGCCTTCACAAGAAAGCCCACGATGAACGACACCACGACATTGCATGCGAAGGACGGCAAGCCCGCCCTCAGCAGGCGCACCTTCATGATGACCACGGCGGCCGGCGCCGGCTCGCAGGCCACCCGCGTCACCGTCAACGGCAAGCTCCACGAACTGGCGCTGGAGCCCCGGGCTTCGCTGCTCGACGTGCTGCGCGAGCAGTTGGGCCTGACCGGCGCCAAGAAAGGCTGCGACCACGGTCAGTGCGGCGCCTGCACGGTGCACATCGACGGCCGCCGCGTGGCGTCGTGCCTCACGCTCGCGGTGAAGACCGATGGCTGCGCCGTTACCACCATCGAAGGCATCGAGGCGCCCAACGGCACGTTGCACCCGATGCAGCAGTCCTTCGTCGACCACGACGCGCTGCAATGCGGTTACTGCACGCCGGGCCAAGTGATGGCGGCGATTGCCTGCGTGCGCGAAGGCCACGCCACCAGCGACGCGCAGATCCGCGAGTACATGAGCGGCAACATCTGCCGGTGCGGCGCCTACGCGGGCATCGCTCGAAGCGATCCGCGAGGCCGCGCCGCAGATGCGCCGCCTGGAGGGCGTACGCCATGCATGACTTCGCCTACCTCCGCCCGCGCAGCACAGGCGAGGCCGTGCAACTGCTCGTGCCACACCAGCCCGGCGCGCGCTACTTCGCGGGCGGCACCACGCTGTTCGACCTGATGAAGCTCGGCGTGGAAGCACCGGCCACGGTGATCGACATCACCCGCATCGAGGGGCTTGCGCGCATCGACGCCAGCGACCGCACGGAGCTGCGCATCGGCGCGCTCGCGGCGATGAGCGACGTGGCCGAGCACGCCGTGGTGCTGCGCGAGTTTTCGGCGCTCTCCGAATCGCTCTGGAAAGCCGCGTCGCAGCAGCTGCGCAACATGGCGACCGTGGGCGGCAACCTGCTGCAGCGCACGCGCTGCGCCTACTTTCGCGGCAGCCCCGAGTTCGCCTGCAACAAGCGCGCGCCTGGCAGCGGCTGCTCGGCCATCGGCGGAGCGAACCGCGGGCACGCGGTGCTCGGCGGCAGCGAGGCCTGCGTGGCGATCTATCCCGGCGACATGGCGATCGCACTCACGGCCTTCGACGCAATGGTCGACACCGTGAGCCCGCGCGGCGAGCGCACGGTGCCGGTGCGCGAGCTGCACCGCGAGCCCGGCGCTACCCCGCACCTGGAGACGGTGCTGGCGGCCGACGAGCTGATCGTGCGCATCCGCATCCCGCGCGGCCCTGTCGGCCGTGCCTCGACGTACCACAAGATCCGCGACCGCGAGTCGTACGCCTTCGCGCTCGCCTCGGCCGCCGGGGCGGTGCACATCCGCGGCAACCGCGTGGCCGATGCGCGCATCGCGCTCGGCGGTGTCGCGACCCGGCCGTGGCGGGCGACCGAGGCCGAGCGCAGCCTCGTCGGCATGCCGCTCACGCGTGCTGCCGCACGGCGCGCGGCCGAGCTCGCTTTCACGGGCGCGAAGCCGCGCGAACACAACGCGTTCAAGGTGGCGCTCGGCATCGAGACGGTGACCGACGCGCTCATGCTGGCCAAGGACAGGAGCTGAAGATGGCGAACCCCACGATCACGACGAAGAAGAACACGCCGCGCGCCGGCGCCGAACGCGTCGACGCGCACGACAAGGTGCGCGGTGCCACGCGCTATGCGGCCGACGACGCGCGCCCCGGGCTGCTGCATGCCGCGCTGGTGCCTTCGCGCATCGCGCGCGGCACCGTGACGCGCATCGACACGTCGGCGGCCCTGCGGGTGCGGGGCGTGCGCACGGTGCTCACGCACGAGAACGTCGGCAGCTTCGACTCCGGCGGCTTCGGCTTCCAGAGCTTCTATCCGCTGCGCTCGACGCAGATCGCCTACCGCGGCCAGAGCGTCGCGATGGTGGTGGCCGACACGCTCGAGGCGGCGCGCGAGGCTGCCGGGCTGGTGGTGGTGGCGTACGACGCGACGCCCTTCGTGGCGACCCTCGATGCACCCGACGCCGAGCCGCTCACGCAGACGGCGGTGCTGCCGCAGCCGATGTTCGCCGACCGCCGCGTGGGCGACCCCGAGGGCGCGCTCGCCGGCGCGGCCGTGACCGTGGACCTGCGCTACACGCTGCCTGCCCAGCACCAGAACCCGATGGAGATCATCGCGACCGTGGCCGAGTGGAACGACGGCGTGTTGACCATCCGCGAACCGACGCAGAACGCCGAAGGTGTTCGGCACGGCCTCGCGACGCAGCTCGGCATCGAGCCCGCCAAGGTGCGCGTGCTGTCGCCCACGCTGGGTGGCGGCTTCGGCCAGAAGAACTCGCTGCAGTCGCACACCGCGCTGGTCGCGATCGCGGCGCGCACGCTGCAGCGGCCGGTGAAGCTGGTGATGACGCGCGCGCAGCTGTTCCACAACGCCAGCTTCCGCCCGGCGAGTCGGCACCGCGTGCGGCTCGTCGCGGACCGTAACGGCCGCCTGCTGTCGGCGATCCACGAGATCGACCAACAGACCTCGCGGCACGACCTGTTCCCCTCGTTGGGCACCGAGATCACGTCGCGGCTCTACGGCGTCGGCAACTTCCTCGGCCGCGAGCGGCTGGTGCGCACCGACGTGCAGACGCCGGGCTATATGCGCGCGCCATTCGAACACCCGGCCGCCTTCGCCTTCGAGAGTGCGATCGACGAGATGGCCTATGCGCTCGACCGCGACCCGGTGGCCTTCAGGCTCGCCAACGACGCCACGGTCGACCCGCTCACCGGCAAGCCGTTCTCGTCGCGGCATGTGGCCGAGTGCCTGGTCAAGGGCAGCGAGACCTTCGGCTGGGCGCGCCGCACGATGGCGCCGAGCTCGATGCGCGCGCCCGACGGCAGCCTGATCGGCTGGGGCGTGGCGATCGGCACCTACAAGGCGGCCATGGCGCCGGCCATCGCGACCGTGCGGCTCAACACCAACGGCACGGTGCGCGTGGCGGTCGGCGGGCACGAGATGGGGCAGGGCATGCGCACGGCGATTGCCGTGACGGTGGCGCGTGCGCTCGGCGCGCCGGTGGCGGCGGTCGAGATCCTGCTCGGCGACACCCGCGCCGCGCCGCAGCATCTGACCGCGGGCTCCTGGGGCACGGCCACGGCGCTGCCGCCGGTGCTGGAGGCCTCGCAACGGCTGATGGACGACCTGCGGCAGAACGCGGGCAGCACGGCGGGCGAAAGCGGTGTCACCGCGCTTGCGCTGCTGCGCGCCTCGGGCCGGCCATTTGCCGAAGCGGAGAGCCGGCGGCGTGCGCCGGGTCAACCCGAGCAGGTGTTTGGCCGGCTGACCGGCGGGCTGCCGGCCGCCGCGGGGCCTGTGTATCCCGATTTCGTCGGCTTCAGCTTCATCGCGCACTTCGTCGAAGTGCGCATCGAGCCGACCACGCGCCGCATCCGTGTGCCGCGCGTAGTCAGCGTGGCGGACTGCGGTGCGGTCGCCAGCCCGCGCACCGCGCGCAGCCAGGTCGAAGGTGGCGTGGTCTGGGGCATTGGCGTTGCGCTGCGCGAGGTGAGCGAGGTCGATGCGCGCTACGGGGGGTTCCTCAATGCCGACCTGGCGGAATACGTGATGCCGGTGGCGGCGGACATCGGCCGCATCGAGGTCGATTTCGTCGGCAAGCCCGATACGCGGCTCAATGCGATGGGCGTGAAGGGGCTTGGCGAAGTCGCGATGGTGGGCGTGGCGCCAGCCATCGTGAACGCGGTGTTCCACGCGACCGGCAAGCGGCTGCGCCGGCTGCCGGTGATGCTTGAGGACCTGATTGGTGACTGAGGCTTAAGCCGGCCAAAACAGTCGAGCTTCCGGAAGATTGCAGTAAGCAAATGGATGGACGCCCCAACCGAAACGGCATCAGCACGCCAAAGTGAGACTGAGACGTGCTGAGGCAAAGAAAAACCCGCTTCCCCAATGAGGGAAGCGGGTTTTGAGATGGTGTGACACCTCTTGAAATGAGGGTCTGGTCCCGCCGCCAGGAATCGAACCTGGATCTCAGCCTTCGGAGGGCCGAATTCTATCCGTTGAAATACAGCGAGAAGATTGGGTCCGGCAAGCACCGGAGTCAGAGATTATCGCCTATCAGGCGGCGGCCGTTTCGGCTTCGTGCGCAACAACAACTGCGCTCGCGCCCGCGGCGGCCAGCCGCGCAAAGCCGAGCCCGGCCAAGTAGACGCGGAATGTGCGCCGCCCGGTCAACACCAGGTCGAAGGCCGTCGGGTCGAGCAGCCAGTTCTGGATGAGCCCGCTGATCAGGGCGTGCAGGCCCTGCGCCGCCGCATAGCCGGGCATCGGCATCTTGAGATGGGCGCGGCGCGCGGCCAGTCGCAGGGCCTTTTCGAAATCGGACACGCAGGCGTTGCGCGCATCGAGGTGGCGCTGCTGCACCGAGGCCATGTCGTGCGTGTACTCGACCTTGTGGGTGGCCACGTCGAACACGCGCCGCACCTGCGGGTCGGTGGTCATGAGGGTCAGCGCGTGCACCATGCCCTCTTCGATCTCGGCCAGGGGGTCGTCGCTGCTGATGGCGAGGGCGTCCTTCGGCACGGCCTCCAGCGGCAGGATGACGCGCTCCATCATCGCGTTGAAGAGGTCGGCCTTGTCCTTGAAGTGCCAGTAGATGGCGCCACGCGTCGCGCCGGCCTGCTGCGCAATCTGCTGCAGCGAGGTCTGCGAGACGCCTTGCGCCTGAAACAGCAGCTCCGCGGCATCGAGCAACCGATGCCGCGTGGCCAATGCTTCTTCCTTCGTACGACGTGCCACCAAGTCTCCTGATTTGTAAAGGCAACGCCCCTTCCGCAGGGTGGGGCCATTGATGGTTGCCACTATACATCCATGAATGTATGTAAACTAGCGGGCTTCCCCGATGGCCCGGCTGTTTATGCTGGCTTCCCGTTCGCACCGCGAACGCGCCATCTCCCGTCTTCGCTTCAAAGGAATCGCATGCCTCTCCTGCATGTTTCGCGTCAATCGTCGTTCTCGCCGCGTCTCGCGACCGTGGCCGCTGTCGTGCTGCTGGTCCTCGCGGGCTGCGGCAAGGGCGATGCGCCCGCCGGCCCCGGCGGCGGCGCAGGTGGCGGCCACCCGACCCCTGAAGTGGGCGTGGTCGTCGCCACGCCGACCGACGTCGGCCTCGTGACCGCACTGCCGGGCCGCCTCGAAGCCTCGCGCGTGGCGCAAGTGCGCGCCCGTGCCTCGGGCATCCTGCTCAAGCGCGAGTTCCGCGAAGGCAGCGACGTGAAGGCCGGCCAGCTGCTGTTCCGCATCGACCCGGCGCCGCTGGTGGCCGCTTCGCAGAACGCACAAGCCACGCTGGCACGCGCCGAAGCCAACGCCGTGCAGGCCAAGGCACTGGCCGACCGCTACAAGCCGCTGGTCGAAGCCAACGCGGTGAGCAAGCAGGAATACGCGACGGCAGTGGCCTCGCAAAAGACCGCCGAGGCCGACGTGGCCTCCGGCCGCGCCGCCGTGACAACCGCCAAGATCAACCTCGGCTATGCCGACGTGACCTCGCCCATCGCAGGCCGCATCGGCCGCGCCCTCGTGACCGAAGGCGCGCTGGTGGGCCAGAGCGATGCCACCGAGCTCGCCGTGGTGCAGCAGATCAACCCGGTGTACGTGAACTTCACGCAGTCGGCCTCCGACGTGCTGAAGCTGCGCCGTGCGCTGGCCGCCGGCCAGTACAAGCGCGCGAACGGCGAAGAGGCCGCGGCCGTGAACATCGTGCTGGAAGACGGCACCGACTACGCCCTGCCCGGCAAGCTGCTGTTCTCCGACCTCACGGTGGATTCGACCACCGGCCAGGTCACGCTGCGCGCCGAAGTGCCCAACCCCAAGGGTGAACTGCTGCCCGGCCTGTATGTGCGCGTGAAGCTCGAGCAGGCCCAGGCCAGCAACGCGATCACGCTGCCGCAGCAGGCCGTCACGCGCACCCAGCAGGGCGACACCGTGTCGGTGGTCGACAAGGACGGCAAGATCAGCAAGCGCACCGTGAAGATCAGCGCCGCCAAGGACAACCAGTGGGTGGTGCTCGACGGCCTGAAGACCGGCGAACAGGTGATGGTCGACGGCTTCCAGAAGCTGCAGATGATGCCGCCCGGCACGCCGGTGAAGGCCGTGCCGTGGAAGAAGCCAGACCCGAACGCGGCCCCGGCGCCCGCGGCACCTGCTCCTGGTGCTGCCCCCGCAGCTGCCGCACCGGCCGCAGCGCCCGCAGCAGCCCCAGCCGAGAAGAAGTAATCAGGAGCGCGCCCGCATGGCTAAATTCTTTATCGACCGACCGATCTTCGCCTGGGTGATCGCGCTGTTCATCCTGGTGATGGGCGGCGTCGCAATCACCCAGCTGCCGATCTCGCAGTACCCGCCGGTGACTCCTCCGGCCATCGTGATCAGCGTCGCCTACCCCGGCGCCTCGGCCCAGACCCTCGAGGACAGCGTGCTGTCCGTCATCGAGCGTGAAATGAACGGCTCGCCGGGCCTGATCTACATGGAATCGGTGGCCCAGGCCGACGGCACCGGCACCATCACGATCAGCTTCGAGGCCGGCACCAACGACGACCTCGCGCAGGTGGACGTGCAGAACCGGCTCTCGCGCGCCACGCCGCGCCTGCCGGCGTCCGTGACCCAGCAGGGTGTTCGCGTGGACAAGTCGCGCAACAACTTCCTGCTGTTCGCAATGCTGTCTTCGGACAACCCCGCGTTCGACCCGGTCGCGCTCGGCGACTACGCCTCGCGCAACATCGTGCCCGAGCTGCAGCGTGTCGTCGGCGTGGGCCAGGCCCAGCTGTTCGGCACCGAAAACGCGATGCGCATCTGGATCGATCCGGCCAAGCTGCAGGGCTTCAACCTGTCGGCAACCGACGTGAACAACGCGATCCGCGCGCAGAACGCCCAGGTGTCCTCCGGCACGCTCGGCGACCTGCCGAACATTCCCGGCCAGGCCATTGCGGCCACCGTGGTGGTGAACGGCCAGCTCGCCAACGTGGACCAGTTCAAGAACATCGTGCTGCGCGCCAACACCGACGGCTCGACCGTGCGGCTCAAGGACGTCGCACGCGTCGAACTGGGCGGCCAGTCGTACGCGACCTCGGCACGTTTGAACGGCGTGCCCGCCGTCGGTATCAGCGTCCAGCCCACGCCGAACGGCAACGCACTGCAATCGGCCAAGGCGATCCGCGCCAAGATGACCGAACTCGAACGCTTCTCCCGTCGGGCGTGAAGTGGAACATTCCGTACGACAGCTCGCGCTTCGTGCAGATCTCGATCACCGAAGTGGTCAAGACGCTGCTGGAAGCCGTGGCGCTGGTGTTCGTGGTGATGTTCCTGTTCCTGCAGAACTGGCGCTACACGATCATCCCGACCATCGTGGTGCCGATCGCGCTGCTGGGCACCTTCGCCTCGCTGCTCGCCCTGGGCTTCTCGATCAACGTGCTGACCATGTTCGGCATGGTGCTGGTGATCGGTATCGTGGTGGACGATGCCATCGTGGTGGTGGAGAACGTCGAGCGCATCATGAGCGAGGAGGGGCTGTCGCCGTTCGAAGCCACGCGCAAGGCCATGAAGCAGATCTCCAGCGCCATCATCGGCGTGACGGTGGTGCTGATCTCGGTGTTCGTGCCGCTCGCGTTCTTCGCGGGTTCGACCGGCAACATCTACCGCCAGTTCTCGGCGGTGATGGTGACCTCGATCGCCTTCTCGGCCTTCATGGCGCTGTCGCTCACGCCCGCGCTGTGCGCCACGCTGCTCAAGCCCGTGGAAGCAGGCCATCATCACGAGAAGACCGGCTTCTTCGGCTGGTTCAACCGTGGCTTCTCGCGCACGGCCAAGGGCTATGAAAGCATGGTCGCGCGCATCCTGCGCCGCGCCGCGCGCTACCTGATCATCTACGTCGCGATCATCGGCGCGGTGGTGTTCACCTACAGCCGCCTGCCGAGCTCGTTCCTGCCGCAGGAAGACCAGGGCAACATCATCGTCAACGTGCAGCTGCCCCCGGGCGCGACGCAAGAGCGTGCGCTGTCGGTCATGCAGCAGGTCGAGGGCTTCATCCTCAAGCAGCCCGAAGTGCAGAGCATGGTGGGCGTGATGGGCTTCAGCTTCTCGGGCCAGGGCCAGAACGCAGGCCTCGCCTTCGTGACGCTCAAGGACTGGGAAGAACGCAAGGACCCGGCCCACTCGGCCAGCGCGCTGGCCGGCCGTGCCTTCGGTGCGCTCTCGGGCATCCGCGACGCATTCATCTACCCGCTGAGCCCGCCGCCCATTCCCGAACTGGGCAATGCCAGCGGCTTCAGCTTCCGGCTGCAGGACCGCTCGGGCGCAGGCCACGAGGCGCTGATCAACGCGCGCAACCAGCTGCTGGGCATGGCCGGGCAGAGCAAGATCCTCTCGCAGGTTCGCCCTGACGGCCTGGAAGACGCGCCGCAGCTGCAGATCGACATCGATCGCGACAAGGCCAACGCCCTGGGCGTGAGCTTCGACGCGATCAACGCCACGCTGTCGACGGGTCTGGGTTCGAGCTACATCAACGACTTCCCGAACCGCGGCCGCCTGCAGCGCGTGGTGGTGCAGGCCGATGCGCCCGCCCGCATGCAGCCCGACGACCTGCTCAAGCTGAACGCCAGCAACACGCAGGGCCAGCCGGTGCCGCTGTCGGCCTTTGCGACCACCAAGTGGGTCACGGGCGCCACGCAGACAGTGCGCTACAACGGCTACCCCGCGATCCGCATCAGCGGCGACGCCGCCGCGGGCTTCAGCACGGGTGCCGCCATGGCCGAGATGGAAAAGCTCGCCGGCCAGCTGCCGCAAGGCTTCGGCTTCGAGTGGACGGGCCAGTCGCGCGAGGAAAAGCTCGCGGGTTCGCAGGCCATCATCCTGTACGGCTTCGCGATCCTGGCGGTGTTCCTCTGCCTGGCCGCGCTGTACGAAAGCTGGTCGATCCCGCTGTCGGTGATTCTGGTGGTGCCGCTCGGCGTGCTGGGCGTGCTGCTGGCAACCATGCTGCGCGCCTATTCGAACGACGTGTACTTCCAAGTGGGGCTGATCACGATCATCGGCCTCTCCGCGAAGAACGCGATTCTGATCATCGAGTTCGCCAAGGACCTGCAGGCGCAGGGCAAGGGCGTCATCGAATCGGCGCTGGCCGCAGCTCACCTGCGTTTCCGACCGATCGTGATGACCTCGCTGGCCTTCGGCCTGGGCGTGGTGCCGCTGGTGATCGCCTCGGGCGCCGGTTCGGCCAGCCAGCGCGCCATCGGCACCGGCGTGCTCGGCGGCATGGTGACCGGTACCGCGCTCGCCGTGATTTTCGTGCCGGTGTTCTTCGTCGTGGTGCGCACCCTGTTCAAGGGCAGCGCGTGCCAGCATGAGGCCGACAAGCAGCATGCAGAAGCCGCCGGCATCGTGGAGGAACCCAAACATGACTAAGAAACTGATTCCCACAGCCCTGGCAGCCGCCATGCTGCTGGCCGGCTGCTCGCTGATCCCGACGTACGAGCGCCCTGCCGCGCCGGTGCCGACCACCTTCCCGGGTGACCCGTCGCAACCGGCCGGCCAGGCGGCCGCGGCCCTGCCGTGGCAGGACTTCTTCACCGACCCGCGCCTTGCGGGCCTGATCCAGACTGCGCTCGCGAACAACCGTGACCTGCGCGTGTCGGTGCTCAACATCGAGCAGGCGCGTGCACAGTTCCAGATCGAACGATCGGCGCTGTTCCCGGCGCTTGGCCTGACGGGCAGCGGCTCGCGCTCGAGCCCGAACCCCTACCAGGCGTTCGACAGCAGTGTCGGCAGCGTGTCGTCGCAGTACAGCGTCAACTTCGGCTTCACGGCCTGGGAGCTCGACTTCTTCGGCCGCATCCGCGCGCTGAAGGACCAGGCCCTGGCGCAATACCTCGCCACCGAGGAAACGCGCAAGGCCGCGCAGATCAGCCTGATCGCCGCCGTTGCCTCGGGCTGGATCACTGTGATGGCCGACAACGAACTGCTCGAGATCACGCGCCAGACGATGGTCACGCGCGCAGAGTCGGTGCGCCTGGCCAAGCTGCGCTTCGACAACGGCGTGTCGTCCGAAATCGATTTCCAGGCCGCGAACACGGCCGCGGAGAGTGCACGCGCCACCTATGCGCAGCAGCAGCGCGCACGCCTGCAGGACGAGAATGCGCTCGCCCTGCTGCTGGGCGCGCCGGTGCCGGCCGCGGCCATCGCCAGCGGCACCAACGGGCTGGACAGCATCCAGCCGATGCCCGACGTGCCGGCCGGCCTGCCCTCCGACATGCTGATCGAGCGCCCGGACATCCGTGCGGCCGAACAGCAGCTGATCGCCGCCAACGCCAACATCGGCGCGGCACGTGCGAACTTCTTCCCGCGCGTGTCGCTGACCAGTTCGATCGGCACCGCGAGCAGCCAGTTCTCGGGCCTGTTCGACCGCGGCTCCAAGGCCTGGTCCTTCGCGCCCACGGTCACGCTGCCGATCTTCGATGCGGGCAACAACTGGGCCACGCTGTAATCGTCCAAGGCCGGGCGCGAGATCGCGGTCGCGCAGTACGAGAAGTCGATCCAGACCGCGTTCCGCGAAGTGGCGGATGCGCTGGCCGGCCGCGCCACGCTGGGCGAAGAGGTGCGTGCGCAGCGCGCGCAGGCCACCGCGGAAGCGGTGCGCTTCAAGCTCTCCGACCTGCGCTACCGCAACGGCATCGCCAGCGCGCTCGACCTGCTCGACGCCCAGCGTTCGCTGTTCACGGCGCAGCAGCTGGCGGTCAATGCGCGGCTGCTGCAGCTGCAGAACCAGGTCACGCTGTACAAGACCCTGGGTGGCGGCTGGGCCACACGCGACAAGGGCTGAGGCGCACTGGCGCCCGATATCGAGCGGCCAATCGCCCGGCGGGGCGAGGGGCCTCTCTATAATCGTCGGTTGATCTAGAAAAAGCCCCCCGACGAGCCCCCGTTATTGAGGACGCCATGAGCGCAGACCCGCATTACCAGGCCACAGAAGAAGCCCATACCGGCCCCATCAAGAACCCGAAGCAACTGCTGCTCGCGGTATTTTTCTCCTTCATTGCCCCGATCCTGATCATCGTGGGTCTTGTCGCCTACGTGGTCTCGGGCACCAAGCCCGCGGGCACGGCGGAAGGCGAGAGCATGTCGCTCTACGGCGTGTCGAAGGAAGCGCGCGACCGCGAAGTGGCCGAACGCCTCAAGAAGATCGGCTCCATCGAGATCCGCGACGCCAACCGCCCCCTCGCCGCCGGCGAGGCCGTGTTCAAGGCCCAGTGCATTGCCTGCCACGGCGCGCCCGGCATTCCCGGTGCGCCTCACCTGAGCGACGCTGCGGCCTGGGGCCCTCGCATCGGCCAGGGCTATGCGACGCTGCTCGAACATGCGCTCAAGGGCAAGGGCGCCATGCCTGCCCAGGGTGGCGGCGACTTCGAAGACCTCGAAGTGGGTCGTGCCGTGGTCTACATGGCCAACGCCGGCGGCGCCAAGTTCCCGGTGCCGGACCGCCCGGCAGCTGCAGCGCCTGCAGAGGGCGCCTCGGGTGCGGCACCTGCCGCCTCGGCACCCTCAGCGGCAAAGTAACCTGCCCCGCCCCAAAGAAAAAGCCGGCCCAGCGCCGGCTTTTTTGCGGGCGGCCGCTGCTGCGGACTATTGTTTTGATAGCGCGGCAGTAGCGCCGGCATGGCACTCCGCAGGGCTCATGACATGGCCGAAGCGCTGCGGCAGCTCACCGGCCCGAACCGCTTCCGGCGTCCACAGCCCCTGCTCGATGGCTTCGGCCGCGATGCCCACGTCCTGCGTGTAAACCAGTCCCAGCCCGATCGGCGCGACCAGATAGAGTCGGCCTTCCTCGTCGAGCAGGCAGGCCGAGACGTCGACCGCCTTCCCGATGTGGGCCGTGACCGTGAAGCCCGCGCTTCCCTCATCGGCCACCCGCCAGACCAGCGGCGCAGCCTCCAGCTCCACGTAGACGCGCTGCGGCCCGTTCTGGAAGAACCACTGCCCTTCGTCGTCGTGCTCGTAGTTGCGGTGGATGAAGTCGATCAGCTTGTCGTGCCGCAGCATCGAGCCCTTGGCCACCCGGAACGGGCCCTGGGCCTGCGTCCGGTCGTCACGCATATACCAGTTGCCGCGCGCATCGAGGCCGAGCCAACCGTAGCAGTGCGGCACGTTGGGCCACTTGGCGAGCGCTTGCTTGACGATGTCGTCCATTCGCTCATTCTCCCGCTGGTTGCGCAGCAGGGGCGTCAGCCAAAGCGCCGCCATGCAGCTGCAGCCAGGTTCCGACGCGCTCCGGCATCCCCCGCACATGCCCCAGCGGGAAGCCCACATGGCCGCCCTGCGCCGGCTGCCACAGCGTGACGTGCCGCCCGACCTCGCCGGGCCCCGGCAGGCTGCGGGCCGGAATGAACGGATCGTTGAGGGCGTTCACCACCAGCGTGGGCACGCGGATCGCGCCCAGGTGCGGCTTGGACGAGCCCCACGCCCAGTAGTCGTCGGTGTTGCGAAAGCCGTGCAGCGGCGCGGTGAACACGTCGTCGAAGGTGTAGAGGTCTCGCGCGGCCATCAGCCGGTCGCGGTCGAACAGCCCCGGGAACTGCGCCAGCTTGGCGAGCGCCTTGGGCTTCATGGTCGCAAGGAACATGCGCGTGTAGACCAACCGGTTGAAGCCGCGGCCGATCGCCTCGCCGCCGGCCGCGAGGTCGACCGGCGCGGACACCGAGGCCACTGCGCCGACCGTGGCACGGGCCGTGTCGCCGGCCTCGCAGGCCCAGCGCAGCAGCGCATTGCCGCCGAGCGAGACGCCCGCGGCCAGCACCGGCCCGCCGCCACCGTCACGAAGCGCATGCTGGTCGTGCATGCGCCGCAGGATCCAGCCGATCTCTTCGTAGTCGCCCGAGTGGTAGGCGCGCGGCGCGAGGTTCAGCTCGCCGCTGCAGCCCCTGAAGTGCGGCACCGCGAAGGCCATGCCCTGCTCGGCCGCAAACGCGGCAAAGGCCTCCGCGTAGTGGCTGCGCGAAGAGCCTGCGAGCCCATGGAACAGCACCAGCAGCGGCCGCGGGCCCGGCAGGGGCGCATCGATGAAGTCGACATCGATGAAGTCCCCGTCGGGCGCATTCCAGCGCTCGCGGCGGTACACCGGCGCCGGCCCGTCGAAGCGACGGGCATAGAGCGCGGCCCAGATGGTCTGCAGGTTGCCGCCGGGCAGCCAGCGCGGCGCCGCATAGTCCATGGCCGAGCGGGGGTGGTTCAGGGAAGGAGCGTCAGGAGGAGGCATCAGTGAAGGGTCTGGGGCGGATCGTTCGCATCGTCCGGCTCGCGCGCGCTGCCCGGGCTTGCATGATGCGCCACCAGGCGCCAGCCCTGCGCGGTCTTGTGATAGACGTTGGTGGCCAGCACGAAGGCATGGCGCGGGCCCTCGGCCGTGAGCACCTCGATGCGCTCCAGCACGTTGTGCACCGCGCTCGCCAGCGACTCGATCTTGCGCACGCACGCCGGCATGGCGTGGATCGCGCCGTTGCCGAACATCTGCTCGAACGCCGCGCGGATCGCCACGGTGCCCACCAGCCGCGGGCCGCCAGGGTGCACGCAGAACACCTCGTCCTCGTCGGCCCAGCAGGCCATCAAGGCGTCGATGTCGCCGCGCTGCAGCGCTTCGTAGAAGGCCGCCTCGACGTCGTCGGCAGTGCCGCCGATGGCCGCGGCGGCGCGGAGTGAGGTCTTGGGCATGGCGTGATTTTGCCGCGCCATTCGTGACGTCGACGCTGCACCGCTTTGGTCCGGCCTGCACCGCGTCGCCGCAATTTCTCCGGTTCGCCTGCTCCACTTTGGACCAAATGGTCAAAACACGAACACCGAACAACCATAACCCATTGATTTGAAAAGACTTATCCGACTGGCACGCGCCATGCCTAGGGCTCTGCAACCTCGCAACAGGAGCCCTTCATGAACGTCGGCATCTTCATTCCCATCGGCAATAACGGCTGGCTGCTTTCCGAAAACGCGCCGCAGTACAAGCCCAGTTTCGCGCTCAACAAGGAGATCACGCTCAAGGCCGAGCGCTACGGCGTCGACTTCGCGCTGTCGATGATCAAGCTGCGCGGCTTCGGCGGCAAGACCGAGTTCTGGGACCACAACCTCGAGTCGTTCACGCTCATGGCCGGCCTCGCGGCCGTGACCACGAAGATCAAGCTCTTCGCCACCGCCGCTTCGCTCGTGATGCCGCCGGCCATCGTCGCGCGCATGGCCTCGACCATCGACTCCATCTCCGGTGGCCGCTTCGGCCTCAACCTCGTCACCGGCTGGCAGCGGCCCGAGTATTCGCAGATGGGCATGTGGCCCGGCGACCAGTTCTTCGGCACGCGCTACCAGTACCTCTCCGAATACATCCAGGTGCTGCGCGACCTCTGGGGCAAGGGCCAGTCCGACTTCAAGGGCGACATCTTCCAGATGGACGACTGCCGCCTGAGCCCGCAGCCGCAGGCCGACATGAAGGTGATCTGCGCCGGCCAGAGCGACGCGGGCATGGACTTCTCCGCCAAGTACGCCGACTACAACTTCTGCTTCGGCAAGGGCGTGAACACGCCCAAGGCCTTCGCACCCGCCGCCGAGAAGCTCATCGAAGCCACGCGCAAGACCGGCCGCCATGTCACCACCTATGTGCTGATGATGGTGATCGCCGACGAAACCGACGAAGCCGCGCGCGCCAAGTGGGAGCACTACAAGGCCGGCGCCGACCACGAGGCCATCGCATGGCTGGGCCAGCAGGGCGCGGCCGACACCAAGTCGGGCGCGGACACCAACGTGCGGCAGATGACCGACCCGACCTCGGCGGTGAACATCAACATGGGCACGTTGGTCGGCTCCTACGAAACCGTCGCGCGGTTGCTCGACGAAGTGGCCGAGGTCCCGGGCACCGAAGGCGTGCTGCTGACCTTCGATGACTTCGTGCAAGGCGTTGAAGCCTTCGGCGAGCGCATCCAGCCGTTGATGAAGAGCCGCGCGCATGTGCAGAGCCCCGTGCCTTCGCAGGTCGAGCCCGAGCGCCTCGCCGCCTGAACAGGGAGATGCACGTGACCGCTCCCGCACGCAACGCCACGCTCACCTCGACCACGCCCGTCGGCGCACCGCGCCTGCTTGGCGCGCCTGCACCGCTAGTGCTGCACGCCACCGACTCCGCACTCATCGTCGTCGACATGCAGAACGCCTACGCGTCCATCGGCGGCTACGTCGACTCGGCTGGCTTCGACATCTCGGGCGCACAAGGCACGATCGCCAACATCGCGCGCACTATCGCGGCCGCACGTGCAGCCGGCATGCTCGTCGTGTTCCTGCAGAACGGCTGGGACGCGGCGTACGTCGAAGCGGGCGGCCCCGGCTCGCCCAACTGGCACAAGTCGAACGCGCTCAAGACCATGCGCGCCAAGCCCGAGCTGCAGGGCAAGTTCCTCGCCAAGGGCGGCTGGGACTACGAGCTCATCGCTGAGATGAAGCCGCAGCCCGGCGACATCGTGGTGCCCAAGACCCGCTACAGCGGCTTCTTCAACAGCACGCTCGACAGCACCTTGCGCGCACGCGGCATCCGCCATCTCGTGTTCACCGGCATCGCGACCAACGTGTGCGTCGAATCGACGCTGCGCGACGCCTTCCACCTCGAATATTTCGCAGTGATGCTCGAAGACGCGACGCACGAACTCGGCGGCCCGGCCATCCAGAAGGCATCGGTCTACAACGTCGAGACCTTCTTCGGCTGGGTCTCCACGGTGGACCAGTTCTGCAGCACCTTCGCGCCGCCATCCATCACCCAACCCATTCCGGTCGAAGCGGCCATCGCCTGATTTTTTTCTTTCGAAGGATTTCCTCATGCCCAAGCAAGCCATCATCCCGCCCGGCACCGGCGTGCCGCTCGCCCCCTACGTCCCCGGCACGCTCGCCGACGGCGTGCTCTACGTCTCGGGCACCCTGCCCTTCGACAAGGACAACAACGTGGTCCACGTCGGCGACGCGAGCGCGCAGGCTCGCCACGTGCTCACCACCATCAAGGGCGTGGTCGAAGCAGCAGGCGGCACCATGGACGACGTGACCTTCAACCAGATCATGCTCAAGGACTGGGCCGACTACGCGAAGATCAACGCGGTTTATGCCGAGTTCTTTCCCGGCACCAAGCCCGCGCGCTACTGCATCCAGTGCGGCCTCGTGAAGCCCGATGCGCTCATCGAGATCGCCTCGATCGCTCACGTCGGAAAGAAGGCCTGAGCCTCATGACCTCGCTGCACTACGAGGTGCACGGGCCGTCGGATGCGGCCGCCACCGTGCTGCTGTCCTCCGGCCTCGGGGGCTCGGCCGGCTTCTGGCAGCCGCAGCTCGGCGCGCTGGTCGATGCGGGCCACCGCGTCATCGTCTACGACCAGCGCGGCACGGGCCGCAGCCCCGACACTCTGCCCGAGGACGAATACGCGATCGCCGACATGGCGCTCGATGTGATCGAGATCCTCGATGCCACGAACACCGCGCAGTGCCACTTTGCGGGCCATGCGCTCGGCGGTCTGGTCGGTTTGCAGCTCGCGCTCGATGCGCCCGACTGCGTGGCGAGCCTGGTGCTCGTCAACGCATGGTCGAAACCGAATCCGCATTCGGCGCGCTGCTTCGATGCGCGGCTCGCGCTGCTCGGCGTGCTCGGTGCGCGCGCGTATGTGGAAGCGCAGCCGATCTTCCTGTACCCCGCCGCCTGGTGCGCCGAACATGCGCAGCGCGTGGCCGATGAGGTCGACCACGCCTTCGCACATTTCCCCGGTGAATCCAACATGCGCGCGCGCATCGCCGCACTGCGCGCCTTCGATGTCGACGCGCGCCTCGCGGACATCACGGCACCCACGCTGATTGCCGCCGCCAAGGACGACGTGCTCGTGCCCTGGACCTGTTCGCAACGGCTCGCCGATGGCCTGCGCGACGTCACGCTCGATTTCATGCCGCACGGCGGCCACGCACACAGCGTGACCGAAGCCGGTGCCTTCAACCGCAGCCTGCTCGATTTCCTTGCCCGGGTCGGCACACCCGCAATTCCCGCATGACCTCCACACAGATCCTCGAAGATGCCGCGCTGGCGCTTCTCTTCACCAGCGCGCGCAGCCACAACGGATGGACCGGCGAGCCCGTGTCCGATGCCCAGCTGCAGCGCATCTACGCACTCGCCAGCCTGGGGCCGACCTCTGCCAATTGCTCGCCCGCGCGCTTCGTCTTCGTGCGCACGCCAGAGGGCAAGCGGCGCCTCGCGCCCGCACTCTCGAAGGGCAACCTCGACAAGACCATGTCGGCACCCGTCACCGTGATCGCCGCGTGGGACCGTAAGTTCTACGACAAGCTCCCCACGCTGTTCCCGCACGGCGATGCGCGAAGCTGGTTCACCGGCAGCGCCGAGGTCGCGCACGAAACTGCTTTTCGCAACGCCGGCCTGCAGGCCGGCTACCTGCTGCTCGCTGCACGCGCGGTGGGCCTCGATGCCGGCCCGATGTCGGGCTTCGACAAGGCGAAGGTCGACGCCGCCTTTTTCGAAGGCACCGACTGGACCACCAACTTCCTCATCAACCTCGGCCACGGCGATGTGTCGAAGGTGTTCGGCCGCCTGCCGCGCCTGCCCTTCGATGAAGCCTGCGCCTTGGCCTGAAGCCCCCAGGAGCTCTCCATGCTGAACGCCATTGCGTCCCACGTCCCGCCGAGCGGCCTGCCGCAGGCGCTGCCCAAGGCCGACTCCCGCAACGCCATGGCGCGGCTGGGCGCGGCAGTCAACATCATCACGACCGACGGCCCCGCAGGCCGCGCCGGATTCACCGCCTCGGCGGTGTGCAGCGTGACCGACGAGCCACCAATGCTGCTCGTGTGCCTGAACCGCTCGGCCTCGGTGTACCCCGCGTTCACCACCAACGGCGTGCTCTGCGTGAACGTGCTGGCCGCGGGGCACCAGACGCTCTCGGGCCTGTTCGGCGGCAAGACGCCGATGGACGAACGTTTCGCGGCCGGCCGCTGGAGCCGCAAGGCCACCGGCTCGCCGGTGCTCGACGACGCGGCCGCGTCCTTCGACTGCCGCGTGGTGAGCGCCACCAGCGCCGGCACGCACGACGTGCTGTTCTGCGAAGCGGTGGCGATCGCCATCGGCGGTGCGGCGCAAAGCCTCATCTACTTCGATCGCCGCTATCACGAGATCGCGGCACCGCCGCACTGACCGCCTCAGCGCGTCGTGATGCCCTGCAGCACGATGCGCTGCACGTTCTCGACGGTCTGTTCGAAGAACGCCGCATCGTCGATGCGTGTGACCCGACAGCGCGTGCACCTGCACGCCGAAATCCGCGTAGTGCTGCGTGATCGCCCACAGCGCAAAGATCAGGTGGTGCGGGTCGACCGGCGCGAGCTTGCCGGCCTCGACCCACGCACGAATCACTTCCGACTTGCGCTCGACCAGCGTGCGCAATTCGCGATCGAGTTCGTCGCGCAGCAGCGGCGCACCCTGGATCATTTCGAGGCAGAACAGGCGCGACGCATCGGGCCGGTCGCGCGAGATCACGAGCTTGCGGCGGATGTAGCCGCCAATGGCTTCGCTCGGGTCCTGCTCGGCACTGAAGCCGCGCAGCGGCTCGAGCCACACCGCGAGCAGATCGCGCAGCACGTTGACGTACAGCTCCTCCTTGTTCGCGAAGTAGTAGAGCAGGTTGCTCTTCGACACATCGGCGCGCGCCGCCACCTGGTCGATCGAGGTGCCGTGCAGCCCGAAGCGGGAGAACAAGCCGAGCGCGGCGCCGAGGATGGCGCTGCGCTTGTCCTCGATCTGGCGCAGGCGCCGGCTCACGGCGGACGCGCTGCGCACGGCCGGTTTCGCACGCTTGCGCGCCGGGCTTGGCGTACTGCTGGCTGCGGCCAGCGCCTTGGTCTTCGGCATCTTCCCTCGCTCTTTATCGGTTGCGGATTCTCTGAACGCACCACTGTAAGGCCGCGGTGCATCGCGTTGCGCCACGGCGGCCTGCAAGCCTTCGCGGCGCGCACCATGCTGACGCGACAAGCTCGATTTGTCCATTTGGTCCAACTGGCACAGACGTTGCATGGCGAAAGGCATGCCAAGCACGAGGACCGAAACATGACCCTGCTGTCCGTACCCATCATCGATCTCGCCCCCTACTTCGCCGGCACCGCCGAAGGCAAGGCGGAAGTCGCAAGGCAAGTCGACGAAGCCTGCCGCAGCATCGGCTTCCTGGTCATCACCCACCACGGCATTCCCGCCGAGCTGATCGCGCGCGTGTCCGCCCTCTCGCGCAGGTTCTTCGACCTGCCGTTGGCGGAAAAGCGCAAGGTCGATCGCCCCCGCGAAGACGCGGTGCGCGGCTACAGCGCCGTCGGCGAAGAGGGTCTGTCGTACAGCCTGGAAGAAGCGGCGCCCGGCGACCTGAAGGAATCGTTCTCGATCGGTCCCTCGAACGTGCCCGACGACGACTACCACCGCGGCCCGGCTGCCGGCCCGCACTTCGAGCCCAACAGCTGGCCACCCATCGAGGGCTTTCGCGAAGCCTATGAAGGCTACTTCGAGGCCATGAGCGATCTCTCGCGTTCGATGATGCGCATCTTCGCGCTCGGCCTTTCGCTGCCCGAAACCTTCTTCGACGACAAGATCGACGAGCACATCAGCATGTTCCGCGTGCTGAGCTATCCGCCGCAACGCGAAGCACCGCTGCCCGGCCAGTTGCGCGCAGGGGCGCACAGCGACTACGGCAGCTCACCATCGTGCTGCCCGACGACAAGGGCCTGCAGGTGTTCAACAAGGCGGGCCAGTGGGTCGACGTGCCGCAGGTCGAGGGTGGCCTGGTCGTCAACATCGCCGACCTCATGATGCAGTGGACCAACGACCAGTGGGTGTCGACGCTGCACCGCGTGGTCAACCCGCCTTTCGAGGTGGCGAGCACCAACCGCCGCCAGTCGCTGGTGTTCTTCCACCAGCCGAACTACGACGCGATGGTCGAGTGCCTGCCGAGTTGCCTCGCGCCGGACGAGTCGCCGAAGTACGCACCCATTTCGTCGGGCGATCACCTGACCTCGAAGTTCGTGAAGCAGACGACCTTCGGCGGGACGAAATCGACGGCCTGAAATGAAACCCTGCTTTTCTGTTCGTCGCATTGTTGTGTTTGATGTTTGCTGTTCAGGGCGCGATCACGCCGACGGTGTGCTCTGCTCCGCGCAGCGGTTGATCGGCCGGCACAACGGCAGCGTCCACTGTGCACAGGGCACCGGGTGCTCCCCGCAGCGAAAGAAAGGAGGAGCGAAGCGGGGGACATTCGCGGAGGGGAGCACCCGGTGCCCTGTGCACGCACCCTGAACATCAGCCACTCGCAATGAGCAACTGACATGGCCCACCTCTCCTACGTCAACGTCTTCGCCAAGGACGTGGTCGCGCTCAGCGGCTTCTACCAGCGCGTGTTCGGCTTCCCCGAAATCGAGGCCATCCGCTCGCCGATCTTCCGCGGTCTCGACACCGGCAAGTCGAGCCTAGGCTTCAACGCGCTCGACGCCTACGAGCTGCTGCACCTCTCCGAGTTCTCGGACACGCGCGGCGTGAAGTTCCTGCTGAACATCGACGTCGACAGCCAGGCCGACGTCGACCGCATGGTGCCCGTCGCGCTCGAAGCCGGCGCCACGCTCGTGAAACCGCCCTACGTCACCTACTACAACTGGTACCAGTCCGTGCTGCTCGACCCCGAGGGCAATGTGTTCCGCATCAACTTCATGATGTGACGCGCGCGGCACCTCTTCTCCTTTTCTTCCGTCCCTTCCTCATGCTTCCCACGAAAGGTTGCTCCATGCTGCGCACACTCACTCCCGGCTTCGGCCTTGCCCTGACGCTCGCAGCCGGCGGCGCGTTCTTCACGCTGCCCGCCATGGCGGCCGACGGCTTCACGCTCAAGGACAAGCCGAAGATCGCGATGCTCTACTTCGGCCCGAAGAACGACGGCGGCTAGACGCAGGCCTTCGACGAAGCCCGCATCAAGATCGAGAAGGAAATCGGCCAGAAGATCCAGTTCGTCGAGAACGTGCCCGAAGACGCCTCGGCCATCAAGCCCGCTGCGGAGAAGTTCATCCAGCGCGGCGCTAACATCGTGATCGGCACCGCCTTCGGTTATTCCGACAGCTTCAAGGACCTCGCCGCCAAGTACCCCGACGTGGCCTTCCTCAACGGCTCGGGCACCACCAACGGCACGAACCTCGAATCGTTCTACGGCCGCACCTACGAGAGCCAGTACCTCTGCGGCATGGCCGCGGGTGCGGCCTCGAAGACCGGCAAGCTCGGCTTCGTCGCGGCCAACCCCTTCGGCGTCGTCAACTGGACCATCAACGCCTTCGCGCTCGGTGCTCAGAAAATGAACCCCAACGCCACGGTCAACGTGATCTACACCGGCGCATGGAACGACCCCATCAAGGAACGCGCCGCCGCCGCCGCGCTGATCGACCAGGGCGCCGACGTGATCGGCCAGCACGTCGACAGCCCCACGCCGCAGATCGTGGCGCAGGAGCGCGGCGTGTACGGCACCGGCCACCACCGCGACCTGCGCCAGTTCGCGCCCAAGGCCACGCTGTGCTCGTCGGTCTGGGTGTGGGACCGCTTCCTCACGCCTGAACTCAAGAAGGTGATGGCGGGCGGCTGGAAGCCCGCGCAGTACGGCGCCTTCATCGAGATGAAGGACGGCGGCACCGACATCGCGGGCTTCGGCCCCGCGGTGCCCAAGGACAAGGCCGCGCAGATCACCGCGGAACGCGAAGCGATCCTCAAGGGCAAGCAGATCTACGCCGGCCCGCTCGCCGACCGCGACGGCAAGGAGCGCGTGGCCAAGGGCGCCGTGCTGTCCGACGCCGACCTCTGGAAGATGGACTGGTTCGTCAAGGGCGTGGTGACGCAGAAGTAAGCAGACAGACAGGCATGCTCAACAACGCGCTCGAACTCACCGGCATCCGCAAGACCTTCGACGGTTTTGCGGCCCTCACCGACGCACACTTCGCCGCACGCTGGGGCGAGGTGCATGCGCTGCTGGCGAGAACGGCGCGGGCAAGTCTTCGTTGATGAACATCGCGGCCGGGCTCTACGCGCCCGAGGCGGGGCAACTGCTGGTCGACGACAACATCGTGCGCTTCGCCGGTCCGCGCGATGCGGCGAAGCACCGCATCGGCATGGTCCACCAGCATTTCAAGCTGGTGCGACCCTTCACGGTGGCGCAGAACATCTTGCTCACCGCGCCGCCGCCGGCCGATTTTCAAAGCCATGGCGAACGTCTGCGCGAGATTGCGCGCGACATCCGCAACAAGGCGTCGGAGCTGGGCTTCGACATCGATCCTTCGAAGCGCATCGATGCGCTCTCGATCGCCGAGCAGCAGCGCGTCGAGATCCTCAAGGTGCTGCTCGCGGGCGCGCGCATCCTGATCCTCGACGAACCCACCGCGGTGCTGACCGACCAGGAGGCCGCGCGCCTCTTGCAGACGGTGCAAGGGCTCGCGCGCGGCGGCGCCGCCGTGGTGCTGGTGACGCACAAGATGGCCGACGTGAAGACCTATGCCGACCGCGTGACGGTGATGCGCGGTGGCCGCACGGTGGCGACGCTGGCCCCGGGCGACACGTCGGTGGCCGAACTCGTGAAGCTCACGGTGGGCGCATCCATCGCAACGCAAGAGGGCTTTCAGGTCGCGAAGTCATCGCGCGGGCCGGTGCGCCTGTCGGTGCGCGGCCTGCGCTCGCCGGCATCGACGCAGGGCCGCCGCGTGCTCGACGGCATCGACCTCGAACTGCATGCGGGCGAAATCTACGGCCTCGCCGGTGTAGGCGGCAATGGCCAGGGCGAGCTGGCCGACGCCATCATGGGCCTGCCCGATGTCAGTGGCAGCCTCGAAGGCGAAATCCATCTCGAAGGCCATGGCGACCTCAAGGCCATGACGGGGCCCGCACGCCGCAACGTCGGCATTGCTGCGATCCCGGCCGACCGCTACGGGCTCGCGCTCGCAGGCAGCCTGTCGGTGGCCGAGAATACGCCATCGGCCGCGTGCACAGCGGCCGCTACGGCCCCATCTGGCATCTGCGCCGAGGTCGTATCCAGAGCGACACACAAGAGGCCGTGCGCGCCTTCGACGTGCAGGGCGTGCGCTCTGTCGCACAGAAGGCCGCGCTGCTCTCGGGCGGCAATGCGCAGAAGCTGGTGCTGGCCCGCGAGTTCGGCAAGTCGCCGACGCTCGTGCTTGCGCACAGCCCGAGCCGCGGGCTCGACGTGCGCGCCAGTGCCGAGGTGCATGCGCGCCTGCGTGCCGCACGCGACGGCGGCGCAGCAGTGCTGCTGATCAGCGAGGACCTCGACGAGGTGCTGCAGCTTGCCGATCGCGTGGGCGTGATGACGCGCGGGCGCATCGCCGGCGAGTTCGCACAACCGGCCGACAGGCAGGCCATCGGACAGGCGATGGTGGACCATGGCTGACGCATCGCTCGCCGCCATGGCACGTGCACCGGAACCCGAGCCGATGACTCAGGCTGCGACGCAGCCGCTCGCCAGCCGCCGCTATGCCCTCGAAATCCGCCAGCACATGGCCTGGCGTTGGCAGGCGCTGATCCTTGCCATCGCGCTGCTCGTCGGCTTCGCGATCTCGGCCGCGATCCTCGTGGCCGCGGGCGTGCCGGCCGACGAACTCGCCAACGAGTTCGTGATGCAGACCTTCTTCGACGGCCAGAACTTCCGTGCCGTGCTGTTCCAGGCCGCGCCGATGATCCTCGTCGGCCTCGCGGGCTCGATGGCCTTCCGCGCGCGCTTCTGGAACCTCGGACTCGAAGGCCAGATGATCTGGGGCGCGATCGGTGCCACGGCGGTGTCGATGTGGCAGGTCGGACCCGAGAACCTGCGCCTGCCGCTGATGTTCGTGGCTGCCGTGGGCTGCGGACTGCTCTGGGTGCTGGGGCCCGCGTGGCTCAAGCTGAAGCTCGGAGTGAACGAGATCATCTCGACGCTGATGCTCAACTACAAGGCGGCCAACTTCCTCCTGCACCTGGTCTACGGCAGCTGGAAGGACCCGAAGGACAACTTCCCCTACTCGCCGCAGTTCCGCGCCTTCGAGCGGCTGCCCGAGCTGGGCGCCGGCGTGGGGAGCGCGATCCTGCTTGCAGCCATCGTCGCGCTGCTCGCGTGGTGGCTGGTGGGTGTGAGCCGCGCGGGCCTCTACCTGCGCTTTGTCGATGCCAATCCGCGCGTGGCACATGCGGCCGGCGTGCCGGTACGCCGCACCATCTATGGGGCCGTGCTGCTGTCGGGCGCGATGGCGGGACTCGCGGGCTTCGCGGTGGCTTCGGGCCAGGAGGGGCGGCTCACGCAGGCCTTCTACCAGGGCTATGGCTTCTCGGGCATCCTGATCGCCTTCCTCGCGCGCAACAACCCGCTGGTCGCCACCGTGGTGGCGCTGCTGGTCGCGGCGCTGTTCGTCACGGGCCGCAGCCTGCAGGTGTTCTACCAGGTGCCGTTCTCGATGGTGCAGCTGATCCAGGCGGTGATCGTGGTGTGCGTGGCATCGAGCGACTTCTTCATTCGCCACCGGCTGCGCCGCGTGGGCGCGGAGGCTGCGTGATGGGCGGCGGTATTGTTCTCAACTGGCTCGCGAGCACGCCCGATTTTGCGGTGCCCTATGCGCTCGCGGCGCTGGGCCTGATCATCAGCGAGCGCGCGGGCGTGCTCTCGCTCGGCGCCGAGGGGCTGATGCTGGTCGGCGCGCTGGCCGGCATCGGCGCACAGCTGGCGCTCGGGCAGCCGGCCGTGTCGCTGGTGCTGGCGATGCTCGCGGCCAGCCTGGTCTCGGTGCTGTTCGCGGTGATGGTGATCTGGCTGCGCGTGAACCAGGTGATCGCCGGCCTCGCGCTGGTGTTCTTCTGCCAGGGCCTCACCGCGCTGGTCGGCTCCACGGCCGACTGGACCAACCATGCGATCGAAGGCATCGGCGCGATGGCGCTCTGGCCGCTGTCGCTGCTGCCCGGCGTGGGCCGGCTGTTCGAGCAGAACGCGATGGTGTGGCTCACGCTGCCGATCTTCGGTGCCGTGGCCTGGTTCTTCGCGCGCACCTCGACCGGTCTGCGGCTGCGCGCGGTGGGCGAGAACCCGCAGGCGGCCGATGCGGCCGGCATCCGCGTCACGGCCTGGCGCTTCGCCGCCGTGCTCGCGGGCTCGGCGCTCGTGGGGCTGGCGGGTGCGTATATCTCGGTGGTCAGCACTAAGCTGTGGATCGCGGGCATGACGGGCGGGCGCGGCTGGATCGCGGTGGGCCTCGTGATCTTCGCGCGCTGGTCGCCGTGGAAGGCGCTCGTGGGCGCGCTGCTGTTCGGTTGCATCGAGGCGCTGATTCCACAACTGGCCGCGGCCGGCGTGCAGCTGCCGCAGTACTTCGTGATGATGACGCCGTATGCGGTGACGCTCGGCGTGATGATCTGGGTCGCGCTGGCGCGACGCGGTGGCGACGACGAGCCCGGTGCGCTCGGCCAGTCCTATGTGCGGGAGGAGCGGCGATGAAAGCATGGGTCTACGGCGAAGAACGCGAACTCGGCGAGGCGCAGTTTGCCGATTACCTGAACCCCGCCACCACCGCGGTCGTCTCCATCGACATGCACCGGGGCCATCTCGACGACAGCCCCGACTGCCCCTGCCCCGCACCGCGGGCGCGCGATGTGGTCGCACCCATCGACAGCTTTCACGATTCGGCGCGTGCGCTGGGCGTGCGCATCGTGCACATCAAGTCGGTGCTGCGGCCCGATGGCGTCGACGACATCCATGGCATTCCATCCGCGTGGCGCCGCACCTTCCCCTTGCACGTGGGCGCGATCCCGAATGCCGACGCGCATGCCATCGAAGGCTCCCGCTGGACCGAGTGGGTGACGCGCGTCGAACCCGGTGACATGCGCGTGGACACAAAGCGCCGCCTCTCGGCCTTCTATCCGATCGACCTCGACTTCCTGCTGCGCAACCAGCGCATCGAGACCGTGGTGCTCAACGGCGGCTTCACCGACTGCTGCGTGCTCAACACGGCCTTCGATGCCAACAACCACAACTACCGCGTGATCGTGCTGCGCGACCTGGTGCGCGGCACCGACCCGCATCTGGAAAGCGCCGCGCTCAGCATGGTGTCGCTGCACCTCGGGCTGGTGCTCGACTCGGCTGAAATGCTTCGCCAGTGGCGCAGCTGAAGCGCTAGGCCAGCCAGCGCTCGGCCACGGCCTGCATCTGGCCCTGCGAAGCCTCCCACACCATCTCCGGTGCGGCCACATGCACGCCCGGCGGTGCGATGCGCAGTGCAACGTCGACCAGCTCGGCCACCTTGGACGCGCGCACCGGTTGCTCGCTGCTCGGCACCATGAAGCGCACGACCGACAGCATCCAGGCCGCGAGCCTTTCGGTGGGGTTGGCGAACTTCGCATTCAGCGGCTTGCGTGCCGAACGCACGAGGATCACGCGGTCGAAGCCGTTGGCGACCACGGCCTGCTCGTCGAGGCTCGCGAGCCCGCGCTTGAGCGCCTCAGGCAATTTGCCCTGGTCGTGCGGCTGCACGATGGCCAGCGTCTGCACGCCGCAGGCCCGCAGCCAGCGCGCGAGATCCGGAAGGTCGGAGGGCTGCGGCACCCAGAGCGCGCGCTCGCGGTCGTGGTACAGCCGCGGCGGGTCGAAGGCGATGACCGCGGTGTCGGCCGAGGTCAGCGGCCATTGCGCAATCGGCAGGTCCGGGCTCAGGTACGTCTCGACGCCACGCAGCCCGTCGCGGATCGGTTCGCGCGACAGCACGCGGGCATGGGCAAAACGGTGGCTGCCCGCGAGCCGGCGCAGCAGCTCCTGCCCCAGGGCGCCGGTCGCGCCGGCGATCAGCAACGTGCCGGCAGTCGCCGCGGTGGCGGGCCGTACCGCGCGGTTCGCGGCCTGCAGAGCCTGTAGGGGATCGAGGGACATAGAGCCATCTATGCTACCTTCCGCATCTTCTGCGGAGGTAATGCAAATGATGATGCAGCGCTGGCTCTTGATTTTCGCGGCGGTCCTGTCCCTGAGCGGATGCGGCTACAACCAGTTCCAGTCACTCGACGAGGCCAGCAAATCGGCCTGGAGCGAGGTGCTCAACCAGTATCAGCGGCGCGTCGACCTGGTGCCCAACATCGTGGCCACCGTCAAGGGCGAGGCCAGCTTCGAGCAGGACACGCTCACCAAGGTGATCGAGGCACGCGCCAAGGCCACCTCGATCCAGGTGACGCCTGAAACGCTCAACAACCCCGAAGCCTTCAACAAGTTCCAGCAGGCGCAGGGCGAACTCTCGTCGGCGCTGTCGCGGCTGATGGTGGTGTCGGAGCGCTACCCCGAGCTCAAGGCCAACCAGGCCTTCCGCGACCTGCGCGTGACGCTCGAAGGCACCGAGAACCGCATCACCGTGGCGCGCAACCGCTACATCGAGACCGTGCAGGAGTACAACGTGCTCGCGCGCAGCTTCCCGACCAACATCACGGCCAAGATCTTCAGCTACGCGCCGAAGCCGAACTTCTCGGTGCAGAACGAAGCGCAAATCTCGACGCCGCCCACGGTCGACTTCAGCGCCCCCAAGAAGTAAGAAGAAGACAAGCACTGCATGGCCCTGATCCGTCGCGCACTGGCCGCTGTCCTCCTGGCAGCGATGGCCTGGGCCGGCCTGCCTGCACTGGCCCAGGGCCTGCTACCGGTGCCCACGCTCACCGCGCGCATGATCGACCAGACCGGCACGCTCGACGCCGCGCAGCGCTCGGGCCTTGAAACCAAGCTCGCGGCCTTCGAGCAGCGCAAGGGTTCGCAGATCGTCGTGCTGATGGTGCCGACCACTCAGCCCGAAGACATCGCGAGCTATGCCCAGCGCGTGGGCGACGCCTGGAAGATCGGCCGCAAGGACGTCGGCGACGGCATCCTCGTGATCGTGGCCAAGGACGATCGCAAGATGCGCATCGCAACAGCCAAGACGCTCGAAGGCGCGGTGCCCGACCTCGCGGCGGTGCGCATCCTCGACGAGGAGATGAAGCCGCGCTTTCGCAACAACGACTTTGCGGGCGGCCTGAACGCGGCGGTGGACCGGCTGATCGGCCTAGTCGACGGCGAGGCGCTGCCCGAGCCTTCGTACGGCAGCGACAAGGCCTCGGGCGGAGGCATCGACTGGGAGAACCTCGCGATCTTCCTGTTCGTCGGTGTGTTCGTCGCGGCGCCGATCGTGCGCGCGGTCGTCGGCAAGAAGCTGGGCTCGGTCGTCATGGGCGGCGGCATCGGCGTGGTCGCGTTCTTCCTCACGATCAGCATGTTCATCGCGGTGGTCGCGGGCTTCATTGCGCTGCTGGTGTCGCTGTTCTCGGCGTTCGGCTCGTCCGGGTCCGGCGTCGGGCGCCGCAGCACTGGCGGCGGAGGCGGTTGGAGCAGCGGCAGCAGCGCCGGGGGCTGGAGCAGCGGCAGTGACAGCGGCGGCTTCAGTTCCGGCGGCGGCGGCGCCTCGGGGGACTGGTGAACATGGCAGCAGAAGCAACGTTCTTCTCGAAGCTCGGCCGCATCTGGCGCCATCGATGGATCGATGAAGCCGCGGTACGCCGCGTGCTGCCGGCCGCGGCGCTGGAACGCCTCGCGGGCCGCGTGGGCGCCAGCGAGCGGCGGCACAGCGGCGAGATCCGCATCTGCGTGGAAGCCGGCCTGCCGCTGTCCTATCTGTGGCGCAATGCGCCCGCGCGGCAGCGCGCCGTCACGCTCTTCGGCAAGCTGCGCGTGTGGGACACCGAGCACAACAACGGCGTGCTGATCTACCTGCTGCTGGCCGAGCACGCGATCGAGATCGTGGCCGACCGCGGCATCGATGCCCGCGTCGACGATGCCGAATGGGCTGCGATGGCGCAGCGCATGGGTTCGGCGTTTCGCGACGGCCGCTTCGAGGATGGGCTCACCCAGGCGCTGGAGGAAATGTCGGCCCTGCTGGTCGAGCACTTTCCGCTGGGCGAGAACGAGCCCGACACCAACGAGCTGCCAGACGAACCTGTCGTGCTCTGACTTTCTCCCTCCCCTTCCGGGGAAGGGCCGGGGTGGGGGCAAGCGGCGCATCCATCGGGCGCTCTGCCCGCCCCCAACCCAGCCTTCCCCCAGAGGGGGAAGGAGCCAAAACCCTCAGTCCGATGACGGCAGCGCCCACACGGTCTGGCCGCCCACCGCGTAGAAGCGCCGCTCCGGCGCCGTCTCCATCAACCAGCCACCCGTGAATTCGCCGAAAGCCGGCAGCACGGCCTGCCGCGCATCGCTCGCGAAGCAAGGCAGCCGCACGCTGTCGCGCCCCGGGCCGTAGAGCCTGCACACGGGGTGCAGGTGCCCGGCGAGCACGAAATGCGTGGCATGCGATTGCGGATGGTGGCAGCAGGCGAACGGGCCGAGCAGGAAGGGCTCGTCGACCACGTCGATGGCGAGTGCGGCCGGTGGATCGCCCGCGCGGCTGTCGTGGTTGCCGCGCACCAGCGTCATCGCGATGCCGGCATGCGTTGCGCGCCACGCTTCGAGCGCGGCCAGCACCTGCGCCGTGCGGGCCTGGGCCGCATGCAGGAAGTCGCCGAGGAACACGATGTGTCGCGGCGCATGGCGAGCGATCAGCGCATCGAGGCGGGCCAGGTTCTCCTGCGTGGTGCCGCCCGGCACGGGCTGGCCCAGCGCGCGGTAGGTCGCGGCCTTGCCGATGTGCAGGTCGGCGATGAACAGCACGCGCGCACCGGGCCACCAGAGCGCGCGCTCGGGCAGCAGGTGCAGCAGCTCGCCCGCCCATTGGACTGGGAGCGCCGACGCGGTAAGGTGCGAGGAGGTCACGGGCCACCAGTGTCGCAAAAGACGCGCAGGCCGGCGGCCACCTTGCAATTCACCCGCGCGAACCCCAGTTCTTCCGTATGACCGAATCGCCCCCGCTGCACATTGTCTGCCCACACTGCCACACGACCAACCGCGTGCGCGCGGCGCAGCTCGCCAGCGCGCCCGACTGCGGCAGCTGCCACCGCCCGCTGTTCACCGGTCACTCCACCGCGCTGCCGGACGAAGCGACCTTCGACCGGCACATCGCACGCAACGAGATCCCGGTGCTGGTCGATTTCTGGGCGCCCTGGTGCGGCCCCTGCCGCCAGATGGCACCGGGCTACGAACAGGCCGCGGCCCAGCTCGAGCCCCATGTGCGGCTGGCCAAGGTCGACACCGAAGCCGTGCAGGCCCTCGGCGCGCGCTTCAACATCCGCAGCATTCCGACGCTGGCGCTGTTCCGCGGCGGCCGCGAGATGGCACGGCAGGCCGGTGCCATGGGCGCGGCGGACATCGTGCGGTGGGTGCAGGCGCACGGCGCGGGTTGAGGAACGCCTCACAGCGGCGGCAACGGCCTGGAGGGCCCGGAAGGCCTTGATGGCCGCCTGCGCTCGCGCCGTGGTGCGCGCGGCTTGCCCGGCCCCTCTTGCCCGAACGCCAGCGTGCCCTTGACCCGCTCCACCCCGCCGGCCGTAACCGCGCCGCCCGCTGCTTTCTCCAGTTGCTCAACCATGCGCGCAATGCGGTCGGCCACATTCTCGTTCGACAGCTGCTCGCGGAACAGCTCGACCATGAGCGGAAACGAAAACGGCGTCGACCGTTCGAGCGGCTTCAGCACCAGCTGCTGCGTCGCCATGCGCGCGAGGCTCGCGCCGAGCCGGCCGATCTCGAGCTCCTGTGCAAGAAGCTCCTGCTCGGCCTGCAGCAGCAGCTTGTTCGACGGGTCGTACTTGCGAAACACCTCCCAGAACAGCGACGACGACGCCTGCAGCTGCTTGCTGCTGCGCTTCTCGCCCGGATAGCCCTGGAAGATCAGCCCCGAGACGCGTGCGATCTCGCGGAAGCGGCGCTGCGCCAGCTCGCTCGCGTTGAGCGACGCCAGCACCTCCCGCAGCAGCACCGTGTGCGCATCGTCGTCGCCCTTGCCTTCCGGCAGTCGCAGCACCTATGGCAGCAGCGTGGGCCAATCGACCTCGGTCGCGCTCAGCAGCTCGAAGCCGTAGTCGTTGACCGCAATGGAGAAGGTGCGCGCCTCGTGCTGCGCGATGCGCCAGGCCAGCAGGCTCGCGAGGCCCAGGTGCACATGCCGGCCCGCAAACGGATAGAGGAACAGGTGCGAGCCTTCGCGCGTGGTCAGCGTTTCGGCCAGCAGGGTCTGCGGCGTCGGCAATGCGGACCACTGCTGCTGGATCTCAAGCAGCGGCCGCACGCACTGCAGCTCGGGCGAGTCGTAGTGCGCCTCGCCGGCCAGCGCAAGCTGCTGCACCACCGCATCGGCCAGCGTGTTCGACAGCGGCATGCGCCCGCCGCTCCAGCGCGGCACGGCGGCGCGCTTGCCGGTGGCGCGCCGCACCCAGGCCGTCATGTCGTGGATGCGCACGAGTTCGAGCAGGCGGCCGCCGAACAGGAAGCAGTCGCCCGGCTTCATGCGCGCGACGAAACTCTCTTCGACGTTGCCGATCTTCGAGCCGCCCATGTACTGCACCGACATGCTCGCGTCGCTCACGATGGTGCCGATGTTCATGCGGTGGCGCCGCGCGAGCCGGGCGTCGGGCACGCGCCAGATGCCTTCCGCATCGGGCACGGCGCGCCTGTAGTCCGGGTAGGCCGCGAGCGAAGGGCCACCCTGCGAAACGAAGGCCAGGCACCACTGCCAGCTCTCGCGCGAGAGCGCCGCATAGGCCGCGGTACCGCGCACCTCCTCGTACAGATCGTCGGGCACGAAGCCACCGCCAAGCGCCACCGTCACGAGGTGCTGCACCAGCACGTCGAGCGGCTGTTCGGGCGAATGACGCGCCTCGATGTGGCCGACTGCGATGGCCGTGCGCGCAGCCGCCCCCTCCACCATCTCGATGCTGTGCGTGGGCACGAGCGTGATGCGCGAGGGCCGGCCCGGCGCATGGCCCGAGCGGCCCGCGCGTTGCAGCAGCCGCGCCACGCCCTTGGGCGAGCCGATCTGCAGCACGCGCTCGACCGGCAGGAAGTCGACGCCCAGGTCGAGGCTCGGGGTGCAGACCACCGCCTTGAGCTCGCCGCTCTTCAGGCCCAGCTCGACCCACTCGCGCACCTCGCGGTCGAGCGAGCCGTGATGCAGCGCGATGACGCCGGCCCATTCGGGCTTTGCCTCGAGCATCGCCTGGTACCAGATCTCGGCCTGCGAGCGGGTGTTGGTGAAGACCAGGGTGGTGCTGCTCGCGGCGATCTCGTCGATCACCTGCGGCAGCATCGTGAGGCCGAGGTGGCCGCCCCACGGAAAGCGCTCGGCGCGGCCGGGCAGCCGCGAATCGATGACGAGCTTCTTGGGCACCTGGCCCTGCACCAGCACGCCGTCCGCATGACCCAGCAATGCATGCATCGCCTCCTGCAGGTTGCCGAGCGTGGCCGACATGCCCCAGATCGCAAGCCCTGCATTCCAGTGCCTGAGCCGCGCGAGCGCCAGCTGCACCTGCACGCCGCGCTTGTTGCCGAGCAGCTCGTGCCACTCGTCGACCACCACCATCTTCACGCGGCCCAGAACCTCGCGGGCATCGGCGCGTGCGAGCAGCAGCGAGAGGCTTTCGGGCGTGGTAACGAGCACTGTCGGCAGCCGCTCGTTCTGTGCACTGCGCTCGGCCGACGAGGTGTCGCCGCTGCGTGCACCGGCACTCCAGGGATGCACCTCGGCGCCGAGGGCTTCGAGCGGCTGCTTCAGTGCACGCAGCGTGTCGGCGGCGAGCGCACGCATGGGGGTGAGCCACAGGACGGTGAGCGGTGGCGACGTGGTGCGTGTCGAGCTTGCCTTGCGCGCTTCGGAAAACGCCTGCAAGGCGCCGAGCCACACCGCATAGGTCTTGCCCGCGCCGGTGGTCGCGTGCAGCAAACCGGACTTGCCGCCGGCCATCGCCTTCCAGACCTCGCGCTGGAACTTGAAAGGCTTCCAGCCGCGCGCAACAAACCACGCATCGAGCGCCGCCTTGACTGTCTTGCTCCTTCCCCTCCCGGGGGAAGGCTGGGATGGGGGCACGCGGCCTTCGACAGGCGGCCGACGCTGGATACGCCGCTTGCCCCCACCCCTGCCCTCCCCCGGAAGGGGAGGGAGAAATGCGGGGTCCGTCGGCTCGGTCATACAGGCAGCAGCGCGGCGAGCGTCTGCAAGGTGTCGACTTCTTCCACCGGCTTGTCCTCCCGCCACCGCAGCATCCGCGGAAAGCGCACCGCAATGCCGCTCTTGTGCCGCGTGCTGCGCGCGATGCCTTCGAAGCCCAGCTCGAACACCAGCGTCGGCTTGACACTCTTCACCGGCCCGAAGCTCTCGACGGTGGTCTTGCGGATGATCGCGTCCACGCGGGCCATCTCGGCGTCGGTCAGCCCGGAGTAGGCCTTGGCAAACGGCACGAGCTTGCGGTCTTCCTGCCCGGGCGGGCCGTCCCACACCGCGAAGGTGTAGTCGCTGAAGAGGCTGGCGCGGCGCCCGTGTCCGCGCTGCGCGTAGATGAGCACGGCGTCGATGCTGAGCGGATCGATCTTCCACTTCCACCACACGCCCACGTCCTTGGTGCGGCCCACGCCGTACTGCGCATCGCGGCGCTTGAGCATCATGCCCTCCACGCCCATGGTGCGCGCGACTTCGCGCTGGCGTGCGAGGTCGGCCCAATCGAGGCCGGTGAGCATCGGGCTCGGCAACAGCGACGGGTGCTGCATGCGCGTGACGAGTTCGTCGAGCAGCACGCGGCGCTCCGACTGCGGCAGCGCGCGCAGGTCGCGGCCCTCCCATTCGAGGAGGTCGTAGGCCAGCAGCACCACCGGGATGTCGCGCAACAGCTTGGCGCCTAGCGTCTTGCGGCCGATGCGTTTTTGCAGTTCGGCGAAGGGCTGCACCTTGCCTTCTCGCCACACGACGATTTCGCCATCGAGCACCGTGCCGTCGGGCAGCGCCTCGCCCAGCACCGCGAGTTCAGGGAATCGCTCCGTCACCAGCTCTTCGCCGCGCGACCACAGCCACACGGCGCCCGCGCGCTTGAGGAGTTGCGCGCGAATGCCATCCCATTTCCACTCGACGATCCAGTCGGCCGGTGGGCCCAGCACCGCATCGAACTGCTCGAGCGGAATGTTGAACGGGTGCGCGAGGAAGAAAGGGTACGGCTGCCCACTGGTCTTCTGCACCTGCTCGGCGTTGGACTCCGGCGCAATCAGCGTGCGGTAGTCGCCGGCCTGCGGGTGGGCGCCGATGTGCGTGTAGCCCATCAGCCGCTGCGCGACGCGCTTGGCGTCGATGCCGCCCATGGCCGCGAGCGCCTGCGTGACCTGCAGCTTCGAGACGCCGACGCGGAACGCGCCGGTGATGAGCTTGAAGTACACGAGCCGCTCTTCGATCGCGAGTTGCCGCCATTGCGCGCGCAGGCGCTCTGCCAGCTGCTCGGGTGCGGTCTTCGCCGCCTCGCGCAGCGGCAGCAGGTGCTGCTCGACCCAGCCCGCGAGTCCGAGTTCGTGCACCTCGCTCGGCGGTGGCAACAGCAGCGCGATGGTCTCGGCGAGGTCGCCGACCGCGTCGTAGCTTTCGTCGAACAGCCACTCGGGCAGGCCCGCCGCTTCCTGCGCCAGCAGCCGCAATAGCTTGGTGGGCACGAGCTGGCGCGGCTTGCTGCCTGCAAGGAAGTAGACGGCCCATGTGGCATCGGCCGCGTCGGCCTCGCGCAGGTAGCGCTGCAATGCGGCCTGCTTTGCGAGGTTCGACGTGCTCGCGTCGAGGTCGCGGTAGAGCGCGGCGAAGGCTGTCATCTTTCTCCTTCCCCCTCTGGGGGAAGGTCGGGATGGGGGCTGACGGCGTCCCCATCGAGCGCCGCTTGCCCCCTCCCCTGCCCTCCCCCAGAGGGGGAGGGAGTTTCCTGGTCGTCCTCGTCGCCGTACTCCGTCTTGAAGCCCTGCGCATCGAGCCCGTTCTCCGTGAGCCAGCGCACCATCACCTGCACGCTGCCATGCGTGACGAACACGCGCTCGGCGCCCGTGCCCGCAATGGCCTGCTGCAGGCCGGGCCAGTCGGCATGGTCGGACATCACGAAGCCGCGGTCGACGCCGCGCCGGCGGCGCGTGCCGCGCAGCTGCATCCAGCCGCTCGCAAAGGCGTCGGCATAGTTGCCGAAGCGGCGCATCCATGGCGTGCCCTGCGCAGACGGCGGCGCGAGCACCAACGCGCGCTTCAGCAGCGCCGCATCGACGCCCGGATCGGTGACGCGCACCGTCTCAGGCAGCGCCACGCCCGCGGCGCGGTACACGGCATTGAGCGGCTCGACCGCGCCATGCACGACGATCGGTCCGATCGACGCATCGACCCCATGCAGGATGCGCTGCGCCTTGCCGAAGGCATAGCAGAACAGCACCGACGCCCGCCCCACCTCCGCATTGGCGCGCCACCAGCCGTCGATCTCGGCGAACAGCACGGCCTGCGTGGGCCAGCGGTAGATCGGCAGCCCGAAGGTCGACTCGGTGATGAAGGTGTCGCAGGGCACCGGCTCGAAGGGTGCGCAGGTGCCGTCGGGCTCGGTCTTGTAGTCGCCCGAGGCGACCCACACGCGCCCGCCGTGTTCGAGCCGTACCTGCGCCGAGCCCAGCACGTGGCCGGCCGGGTGCAGCGAGACGCGCACGCCATGGTGCTCGATGGTTTTGCCATAAGGCAGCGTCTGCAGGTCGATGTCATTGCCGAGCCGGGTGCAGCAGCGTGCCGGCGCTGTCAGCCTGCGCCAGGTAATGCGCGTGGCCGATGCGGGCGTGGTCGGAATGCGCATGCGTGATGACCGCGCGCTCCACCGGCCGCCACGGGTCGATGTAGAAATCGCCGGGCGGGCAATACAGGCCCTCGGGCCGGGCAATGACAAGGTCTTCCTTGGCGGGCATGGCACGCCATCGTAGGGCCAGCCGGCCGTTTGCGCCGCCGAACGGCGGCCGCGATGCGCTGTGGGCCGGCGCCTGCCTGCCGGCTACTTCTTGGGGCGTCCGGCCATCATCTCGAGCATGTTCACCTTGGTGCCGTTGGGCATCACCATGTCGCCGGGTTTCTGGTCGGCCTTGCAGGGGCCGATCCATTTCGCTTCCATGGTGGTGGCGCTTTCCGAGCGTCCCATCAGCGGCGGGTTGTAGCTGGCCTTGCGGTCCATGCGGTAGGCGGAGTTGAAGTCGCCGGTGACCACCGTGTGGTGGTGGCCGTGGTGGTGCCGATCTTGCAGACCGAATCGATGGTGATCTGGCTGCCGTTCTGGGCGCGAACGTCCTGCGAGCAGGCGTCCTTGCCGAGCGACTGCGCCATGCCCTGGGCGCAGTCCTGCATTGCCTTGTCACTGGCCGCGTCGATGCATTGCTGCATGGTGGCCGCGGGGGTCTTGCCGCTGGCGTCGCCGGAATGGATCTCCCACAAGCCGGGCTTGCGGGCGGGCATGTCGAGCGCGAACGCGGGGCCCGCAAAGGCGCCGACCATGGCGCACCACGCGAGGGCAGAAAGACGAATCTTCATGGTGAACTCTCCCCATCGGGATGGCTGCGAAACCGGCTTTGTACAGGCCTTGCCGCAGCGGCGAAATAGCGCGATCGGCCTACGCCGCCTGACCCGCGTGCGACCGTGCGGCCGTTCCTTGCCGGGATGTAATACCGAGTGCCACACCCAGCGCCAGCCCACCGAGCACGTCCATCAGCACATGCTGGCGCACGGCCATCGTCGAATACACGATGCCCACGGCCCACGCCACGTTGAAGATGCGCAGCCATGCCGGTGCGCCGACCTCGCGCAGCTGCCGCACCAGCACGATGCAGGTGAAGACCGAGAACGACACGTGCAGCGACGGGAAGGCGTTGCCGGCCGAATCGACGGTCTTCAGGAAGGCGAGCGAACTGCCCGGGACGGCGTCGATGGTGAAGTTCGGTATCGCCGTGGGCATGAACCAGAACACGACGAGCGCGATGGCCGTCATCGCCGCACAGCCGAAGGAAAAGCTCCAGAGCTCGCGCTTGTCCTTCGCGAGCAGCACGGGCAGTGCGATGTACCCCCAGAGCGACAGGTAAATCGGGAGCAGCATGGGCCAGAACGCGATCAGGCGGTCGAAGGCCGTGAGCGGCAGCACCCAGGCCTGGCCCGCGTTCTTCATGATCCAGAAGTACAGCGGGAAGAAGCCGATGGTCGCGACGGTGTTGCCGACCAGCTTCATCGGCCACAGCGTCTTGCAGCGCAGCCACAGGGCGCGCAGCCATCGCGTCGAGGAAGGTCCGGCGGAAGAAGAATGGGTCATGGATGCCTGTGGCAACGCGATGTGGCCTCGCGGGTGCGAGGCCACGGCATTACCAGGGCGTCCACTTTAATTCGCTTTTCGCCGAGGCCACCGTGCGCTCGATGAAGCGAACGCCGCGCGCGCCGTCTTCCACGCGCGGATAGTCGGCCGCCAGCGGATCGGCCGGCTGGCCTGCGAGCCGGGCGCGAATGTCTGCCGCCACGCCGGCGTAGATGTTGGCGAAGGCTTCGATGAAACCTTCAGGATGACCGGCGGGCAGCCGGCTCGCGCGCCGTGCCGCTTCGCACAGCCACGATGCGCCGCGCGTGAGGATGCGCTTGGGGCCGTCATGCGGCAGGTGCACCAGCTGGCTCGGCTGCTCCTGGTGCCATTCGAGCGTGCCCAGCGTGCCGGAGATGCGCAGGCGCAGGTCGTTCTCCAGGCCGGTGCTGATCTGCGAGGCGATCAGCACGCCGCGCGCGCCGCCCTTGAAGCGCAGCAACAGGCTGCCGTCGTCGTCGAGCATGCGCCCCGTGACGTGCGCAGTCAGGTCGGCGCAGAGGCTTTCGATCTCGAGGTCGGTGATGCTCGCGACGAGGTTCTCGGCATGCGAGCCGATGTCGCCGATGGCGTCGGCCGCGCCGCTGCGGGCGGGGTCGGTGCGCCAGTCGGCCTGCTTGTTGCTGCCGCTGCCTTCGACGTGGCTCGCGAGCCAGCCCTGGTTGTATTCGACGACGATCTTGCGGATGTCGCCGATCTGGCCCGAGCGCACCATCTCGCGCGCCTGCTGCACCATCGGGTAGCCGGTGTAGTTGTAGGTGACACCGAACACCGTGCCCTGCTTCGCGACGGTGGCGACCAACGCATCGGCCTGGTCGCGCGTGTGCACCAGCGGCTTGTCGCACACGACGTGGAAGCCAGCGTCGGCGAAGGCCTGCGCCACCGGGAAGTGCACATGGTTGGGGGTGACGATCGAGACGCAGTCGATGCGCTCATCCGCCGGGCGTTTCAGCTCGTCGGCCAGCAGCGTCTGCCAGTCGCCGTGGTTGCGGTCGTCGGCCAGGCCCAGGTCGCGGCCCGAGGCGCGCGCCTTGTCCGCGCTCGACGACAGCGCGCCGGCGACGAATTCGATCTGGCCGTCGAGCGCCATGGCCTTGCGGTGCACGGCGCCGATGAAGGCATCGCGGCCGCCGCCAACCATGGCGTAGCGGAGTTTGCGGGAGGTTGTATCGGTCATCAGTGATGAGGCAGCGTCGAAGGGGTCGTAGCTGCCGAAGTTCCAGACGTTGACTTCGGGGTCGCGGGCGTCGTAGCCGCGGCCGGGGTAGCCGTCGTTGTCCTTGGGGTCGGTGAGGATTTCAGCGCCCGCGGCGCGGGCTTGCGCGCAGTGCGCGTCGGGATCGTCGATCACGGCGCAGACGCACATCGTGATGCCGCCCGCCTGGGCCGCGGTCATCCAGCGGCACTTGTCTTTCACCTCGCCCGGGCGGTCGGAGCCGAGCATGATCATCTGGCCGTTGAGCAGCAGCTCGGCGTGGTGGACGACCGAGGGGTCTTGCTCGTCGGCGTACACGGCCTTGCGTTCGAAGCCGAAGGCCTTGCAGAGGAATCCGATGGCGGCCGGCGCATCCTTGTAGCGCAGGCAGGGGATCAAAGCGTGATGCACAGGCATTTCAATCTCCTTGAGGTTTCCTGGTAACTGCCCTCCCCCCGAGGGGAGAGGGGGCAAGACGTCTTCAGAACGGCGAGTTCGGGTGGTAGAAATCTTTTGCGTTTTCCTTCGTGATCAGCACCGAAGGAATGATCGTCGTCGCCGGCAGCTTCTCGCCCTTCAGGCGCGCTTCGGCCGTCAGCTTGATCGCGTCGTAGATGAACTTCGGCGAGTAGCTCACGTCGGCGCCGATGCGCTTGTCCTTGCCGTCCATGATGGTCTTGACCATGTCCTTGGCGCCGGCACCGCCGAACACGATCTTGATGTCGTCGCGCTTGGCCTGCGAGATGGCCTTGAGCACGCCCACGGCCATGTCGTCGTCGGCCGCCCAGATGGCGTCGATGCTCGTGAAGCGCGTGAGGTAGTCCTGCGTGACCTTGAAGGCGTCGTCGCGGTTCCAGTTCGCGTACTTGGCGTCGAGCAGCTTGATGTCGGGGCTGCCCTTGAGCACTGCGTTGAGGCGTCCATGCGCTCGTTGTCGAGCGTGGTCGCAATGCCGCGCAGCGCCACCACGTTGCCCTTGCCACCGAGCTGCTTCACGATGTATTCGGCGGGGATCTTGCCGAAGGCGGTGTTGTCGCCTGCGACATACGCGTCCTGCGCGCTGGTGTCGGTCAGGCCGCGGTCGACCACGGTGACATAGGCGCCCTTGGCCTTGACCTGCGCAACCGGCTTGGTGAGCGCGGCCGATTCGAACGGGAACACGACCAGCGCGTTGATCTTGGTGACCGTCGACAGGTCCTGCAGCTGGTTGGCCTGCTCGGGCGCGTTGGCTGCGGTCTTGATGGTGATCTTCAGGTCCTTGTGTTCCTTCTCCAGATCCTTCTTCGCCTGGTTGGCCCAGTAGTTGATGCCGCCCATGAAGCTGTGCGTGGCCGCGGGGATCGAAACGCCGAGGTTGACCTTTTCCGCGGCGAGCGCGGGCAGGCTGGCGAACGCTGCAGCGGCAACTGCCGTGAGTGCAAGGCGTCGTGTGAAAGTTGTCATGCTGGATGTCTCCTCTTGGTTGATGGAACGGAACAAGAAAAACTAGCGCCGGCCGCGCTGCAGGAACGCGACGATGATGATCACGAAGCCTTGGACAGCAGCGTTCAGGTACACGCTGATGATGCTGGTGAGGTTCAGGATGTTGCTGATGACCGAGAGCAGGATCGCGCCCACCACGGTGCCGGTGATGCTGCCCGCGCCGCCCTTGAGCGCGGTGCCGCCGACGATCACCGCGGCAATCGCTTCGAGCTCCCACAGCAGACCGGTCGTCGGCGAGGCCGAGCCGAGGCGCGGCACATAGAGCAGCGTGGCGATGCCGACGCACACGCCGAGCAGCACGTAGGTCATGATCTTCACGCGGTCGACATCCACCGCCGCATAGCGCGCCACCTGCTCGTTGGAGCCGATGGCCTGCACATAGCGCCCATATGCCGTGCGGTTCAGGATGACGCCGCCGATGATCGCGACGATCACGAACACCCACACCGGCACCGGAATGCCCGCGCGGCTCGCGTAGTACCCCGGCGCATAGAGGTCCGACAGTTCGTTGTCGAGCGTGAGCGCGCCGCCATCTGCAAAGTACGTGAGGTACGCGCGGAAGATGCCCAGCGTGCCCAGCGTCACGATGAAGGGCTCGATGCGCCCCTTGGTGATCAAGAGGCCGTGCGCGAGGCCGAACACCGCGCCGAGCGCCACCGCCAGCAGCGGCGAACCCGAGGCGGGCCCCGCCCAGTTGATGAACATGATCACGCTGCCCGCGATCAGCGCGGCCATCGAGCCGACCGACAGATCGATACCCCCCGAGATGATCACGAAGCACATGCCCACCGCGATGATGCCGATGAAGGCCGTGCGCGTGAGCACGTTCATCGCGTTGTCGACGGTCGCGAAGTCGCCGTTGAGCAGCGTGCCCGCGATGCACAGCAGCACGAGGCCGATGACCGGGCCGAGGCCGTGCAGGCGCTCGATCCAGCGCGGCTTCGCTTCGCTGCGATGCGCTGCTGCTGCGGCCTCAGGCAGCGACGGGGGTGTTTGCGGTTCCGGTGGCATGAGCAATCAGCTCCTCTTCGGTCAGGTTGTTCGCGTCGAGCGTGGCGACCAGCTTGCCTGCGCGCATCACCGCGACGCGGTGGCACAGGCCGATCAGTTCCATCAGCTCCGACGAGACGACGATCACCGCGAGCCCTTCGCGGGCGAGTCGCTGGATCAGGAAATAGATATCGCGCTTGGCGCCGACGTCGACGCCGCGCGTGGGCTCGTCGAGCACCACCACCTTGGGGCGAGGCTGCAGCACCTTGGCGAGCGCAAGCTTCTGCTGGTTTCCGCCGGAAAGCGATGAAGCCTTGACGTCGAGCGAGCCGGTGCGGATGCCGTAGTCCTTCACCGCCTCGGCCAGCGCGCCGCGCTCGGCATCGGGCTGGAGCCAGGGTTGGGCGTAGCGCTCGAGCGCCATCAGCGTGAGGTTCTGGCGCAGGCCGAAGTTGACGTGCAGGCCCTTGCCCTTGCGGTCTTCGCTGAGGTACGTGAGGCCGTGCTTCGCGGCGTCGCGCGGGTTGCGCCAGCCCTTCTGGTGGGGCACGGGCTTGCCGAGCATCTCGACGCTGCCGCTTGCGGGACGCAGGCCGAGCAGGCCTTCGAACAGCTCGGTGCGGCCGGCACCGACGAGGCCCGCGAAGCCGAGGATCTCGCCGGGGCGCACCTCGAAGCTCGCGTCCTGCGCCCAGCCGGGCACGTTGAAGTTGCGCACGCGCATGGCGGGTGCGTCGGCGGCCACGACGAGGTCACGCGACGGGTAGAGGTCGGCCAGTTCGCGGCCCACCATCAGGTTGGCCATCTGGTGGCGCGTGACGTCGGGGGTGGGTGCGCGGGCGACGAAGCGGCCGTCGCGCATGACGATCACTTCGTCGGTCACCTGCTCGACCTCGTCGAGCTTGTGCGAGATGTAGACGATGGTCACGCCATCGGCGCGCAGCTGCGCGATGAGCTTGAAGAGCCGCTCGGTTTCGCCGGGGGTGAGCGTGGCGGTGGGCTCGTCCATGATGAGCAGGCGCGCGCGGCGGGCAATGGCCTTCGCGATCTCGACGAGCTGCTTTTCGGCGCCGATCAATCGGCGGACCTTGGTGCGCGGATCGACCTGCAGGCCTACGGCGGCGAGCGCGGCGGCGGCTTCGCGCTCCATCGATGTGTCGTCGAGCAGCCAGCCCTTTTTCTTTTCGTGACCGAGGAAGATGTTCTGCGCCACGCTGAGGTCCTCGGCGAGGTTGAACTCCTGGTGGATCAGCACGATGCCGAGCGCCTCGGCATCGCGCGAGCTCGTGAACTGCTGCGGCTGGCCGTTGACGCGCAGCGTGCCGCCGGTCAGCGACTCGTAGCCTGCCAGGATCTTCATCAGCGTGGACTTGCCCGCGCCGTTTTCGCCAAGCAGGCCGTAGACATGGCCGGGCGCGAGCGCAAAGCTCACGCCGTGCAGCACCTGCACGGGTCCGAAGGCCTTCACCACACTGTCGAATTCGACGGCGACGCTGCCCTTGATGTTGTCCGTGCTCATGGCGCCACTCCGCGGACCTTGAGGGTCTCGTGCATGGCGAGCACGCCGGCACCGATCAGGCCACCCTGCACGCCCAGCGGGCGTGTACTGGATCTCGAGGTGCCGCGTGGAAAGCGCGAGCGAGCGCTGGTACACGCTCTGCCGCACGGCGGCCAGAAACAGCGGCCCGATGCGCGTGATGCCGCCGCCGATGAACACATGCGACGGGTTGAAGAAGTTCACCACCGAGGCCAGCATCTGGCCGATCAGACTGCCCGCGCGCTGGATGATGCCGTTGGCCGCGGTGTCGCCGCCGCGGCTGGCCTGGCCCACATCGATCGCGTCGATGCGGCCGTGAATCCGCAGGCACTCGGCGAGCACCGCACTTTCGCCGGCTTCGGCCGCCTGCATCGCCATGCGCGTGATCGCGGGGCCGACCGCCATGGCTTCGACGCAGCCGAGGTTGCCGCAATGGCAGCGCGGGCCTTCCTGGTCCACGCAGATGTGGCCCACGTCGCCGGCCGAGCCCGCGGCGCCGCGGTACACCTCGCCGTGGCAGACGATGCCGCAGCCGATGCCGGTGCCGATCTTGATGACGAGGAAGTTGGTCAGCGAGCGCTTGAGCCGCCAGAGCTCGCCGAGCGCCATGAGGTTCACGTCGTTGTCGACGAAGACCGGCGCCGCATAGTCCTCGCGCAGGTAGTCGCGGATCGAGAAGCTGTCCTAGGCCGGCATCAGCGGCGGGTTCACGAGCTGGCCGATCTCGAAGTTGACGGGACCGGGCACGCCGATGCCGATACCGAGCACGTCCCTGGCGCTGTGGCCGCAGCGGATCAGCAGCTCGCGCATCAGCGTGCGCACGCGGGCCAGCACGACGGCGGGGCCTTCGCGCACATCGGCCGGTTCGTCGTGCTGCGCCAGGATCGTGAGGTCGGGCCGCAGCACGGCGACGTCGAGGCTGGTGGCGCCGATGTCGATGCCGATGAGCACGCCGAGGCCGGCATGCAGCTGGAGGTTTTCGGCACGGCGCCCGCCCGAGGAGCGCTGGAGGCCGGCTTCAGCCAGGAGGCCTTGATCGACGAGGCCGGCGATCAGCGCATTGGCCTTGCTCTTGGAGAAGCCGAGCTGTTCGGCCATGGCATGGCGCGAGCCGCCGGCCGACCAGAAGGTCGTTTCCAGCAACCGCATTTCATGAGCAGTGATGCCGCTCCAGGGTGCCACGCGCTTGTCTCCGTGTTCTTTTGCTTGCTGTCCCGCAGCCTTTGGCCGTCGGGCGAACGCGAATACTAGGGGCAGGGCTTCAGCCGGACAAGGCTGAACTTCGACCAAATTCAGATCGAAGATGGTTGCTCGGAAGCGAGCAGATGCAAAAAAGCCGCCCGAAGGCGGCTTTTTCTGAGGCAAGCCGGTTGGCTGGCTTTATTTCTTCTGGCGGTACTTGCGCAGCGCGGCGATCTGGGCCGCCATGACAGCGAGTTCCGACTGCGCCATGGCGATGTCGATGTCGCTCTTGGCGTTCTTGAGCGCTTCCTCGGCGGCGGCCTTGGCCACGTTGGCCTTTTCGTCGTCGAGGTCCTTGCCGCGAATCGCGGTGTCGGACAGCACGGTGACCGAGTTAGGCTGCACTTCGAGAATGCCGCCAGCCACGAAGACGAATTCTTCGCCGCCGTCGGCCGTTTCGATGCGCACGGCCCCCGGGCGAATGCGCGTGATCAGCGGCGTGTGGCGCGGATAGATGCCGAGCTCACCGGCTTCACCGGGCAGCGCGACGAACCTGGCTTCGCCCGAGAAGATCGACTCTTCCGCGCTGACCACGTCGACGTGAATGGTGTTTGCCATCTGAGTTCCTATCTAGGCCGCCTCAAGCGACCTTCTTGGCTTTTTCGAACGCTTCGTCGATGCCGCCGACCATGTAGAACGCTTGTTCCGGCAGGTGGTCGGCTTCGCCGTTCACGATCATCTTGAAACCACGGATGGTTTCGGCCAGCGGCACATACTTGCCGGGCGAGCCCGTGAACACTTCGGCCACGTGGAACGGCTGCGACAGGAAACGCTGGATCTTGCGGGCGCGGGCCACGGCGAGCTTGTCGTCGGGCGCCAGTTCGTCCATGCCCAGAATCGCGATGATGTCGCGCAGTTCCTTGTAGCGCTGCAGCGTGCCTTGCACGGCGCGGGCCACGTTGTAGTGCTCTTCGCCGACCACGTTCGGGTCGAGCTGGCGCGAGGTCGAATCGAGCGGGTCCACGGCGGGGTAGATACCGAGCGAAGCGATGTCACGCGACAGCACCACGGTCGAGTCCAAGTGGGCGAAGGTGGTGGCGGGCGACGGGTCGGTCAAGTCGTCGGCTGGCACGTACACGGCCTGGATCGAGGTGATCGAGCCGACCTTGGTCGAGGTGATCCGCTCTTGCAGGCGGCCCATTTCTTCGGCCAGCGTCGGCTGGTAGCCCACGGCGGAAGGCATGCGGCCCAGCAGTGCCGACACTTCGGTACCGGCCAGCGTGTAGCGGTAGATGTTGTCCACGAAGAACAGCACGTCACGGCCTTCGTCGCGGAACGACTCGGCAATGGTCAGGCCGGTCAGCGCCACGCGCAGACGGTTGCCCGGGGGTTCGTTCATCTGGCCGTAGACCATGGCCACCTTCGAGTCCTCGAGTTTCTCGAGGTTCACGACGCCGGAGTCGGCCATCTCGTGATAGAAGTCGTTGCCTTCGCGGGTACGTTCACCCACACCGGCGAACACCGACAGACCCGAGTGAGCCTTGGCGATGTTGTTGATGAGTTCCATCATGTTCACGGTCTTGCCCACGCCGGCACCGCCGAACAGGCCCACCTTGCCGCCCTTGGCGAACGGGCACACCAAGTCGATCACCTTGATGCCGGTTTCCAGCAGGTCTTGCGAAGGCGACAGTTCGTCGTACGCGGGGGCCTTGCGGTGGATCGAAGCGGTGAGTTCCTGGCTGACCGGACCGCGCTCGTCGATGGGCGAGCCGAGCACGTCCATTATGCGGCCCAGCGTGGCCTTGCCGACCGGCACGGTGATCGATGCGCCGGTGTTGGTCACGATCAGGCCGCGACGCAGGCCGTCGGACGAGCCGAGCGCAATGGTGCGCACCACGCCGTCGCCGAGCTGCTGCTGCACTTCGAGGGTCAGCGCGCTGCCTTCGAACTTCAGTGCGTCGTAAATCTTCGGTATCTGGTCGCGCGGGAACTCCACGTCGACCACGGCGCCGATACATTGGACAATTTTTCCTTCAGCCATGGCGTTTCCTTCTGGATCTCAATAATGTTGCGACAGGTTCTTGCAGAAGCGTCCTTGTGCCATTGCGGGCCGCTTTTGCAAGAATGCCGGACGGGGCCGGCACCCTTGAATTCAGATTCTTCCGATCAGCACTTCATGGCCGTCGCTTGCGCGGCGAAAGCATCGCTGGCGGCCTTGCAGGCCTGACCCAGGGCAGCCTTGTCGGTGCCCATCAAAGCCCAGGCAGCCTTGGTCTGGTCCAGGCTCGACTTCATCGCGTCGGCGGCGGCGCCGCTTTGCGAAGAAACGCATGCCGAGACCTTGGCCAGGTAGTCGTTGCACTCCTGCGGCAGGTCGGCGGCCGATGCCGTCGGGGCTGCTGCGGCAGGCGCCGCCGGAGCGGGCGCAGCTGCGGGTGCCGGAGCAGGTGCGGCGGCCGGTGCGGGTACAGCGGCAGGCGCTTCTTCCTTCTTGGAGCAGGCAGTCAGAGCGGCAGCGATGGCCACCAGAGCGAGAAGTTTCTTCATTGGTGCAGAGTCCCCTAAAAGTTAGGCCTTGGGTTACCGGGCCGCAGCGCGTGCCCCGGTCGGCAATGTGGCCCGTGGCATTGCCTCAATCTCCATCAGACGCCGGCTGCAGCAGCCGCGCCGGACACAATTTCCGAAAGTTCCTTCGTGATGCCGGCTTGGCGGGTCTTGTTGTAGACCAGCTTCAGCTCGTTGATCACGTTGCCCGCGTTGTCGGTGGCCGCCTTCATGGCCACCATGCGCGACGAATGCTCGGACGCCATGTTCTCGGCCACGACTTGGTAGACCAGCGACTCCACATAGCGCACCAGCAACTCGTCGATCACGCTTTGCGCATCGGGCTCGTAGATGTAGTCCCACGAGGACTGGCCCGGCTCCACCTGAAGCGAATCCGCAGTCAGCGGCAGCAGCTGCTCCACGAGCGGCTCCTGCTTGATGGTGTTGATGAACTTCGTGTAGCACAGGTACACGGCCGAGAGCTTGCCTTCCGCGTAAGCGTCGAGCAGGGTCTTGACCGGGCCGATGAGCTTGTCGAGGTGCGGCGTGTCGCCCAGGTGGGTGACATGCGCGACCACGCGTGCGCCGATGCGGTTCAGGAAGCCCAGGCCCTTGCTGCCGATGGCAACCGACTCGATGGCGACGCCAGCGGCCTGCGCCTCGCGCAGCTTGATCGTCACGGCGCGCAGCAGGTTGGTGTTCAAGCCACCGCACAGTCCCTTATCGCTCGTCACGATGATGAAGCCGATGCCCTTGGCCTCGTTCTTCTTCATGAACGCGTGGGTGTACTCGGGATTCGCCTTGCCGAGGTTGGCCGCAATGTTGCGAATTTTCTCGCTGTAGGGGCGGGCGGCGCGCATGCGCTCTTGCGCCTTGCGCATCTTGGAAACCGAGACCATTTCCATGGCCTTGGTGATCTTCTTGGTGTTCTCCACCGATTTGATCTTGCCGCGGATTTCCTTACCAGCTGCCATAAGAGCTCCTTCTTGCGTCGGTCAAGGGGTCGATCAGGCGAACGACTTCTTGAACGACGTGGCGGCGGCCAGCAGTTCGGCTTCGGCGTCCTGACAAACCTTCTTGAAGGCTTGCTTTTCCGCGCTGTCGTCCGGCTTGGCCGGCTTGACGTCCCACTTGGCACCGTTCTTTTCCATGGTGGCCAGCAGGGGAGCGTGGCTCGACTTCAGCAGCTGATGGAAGCCGTGTTCGAACGACAGCACCTTCTTGACGTCGATGTCGTCCATGAAGCCCTTGTTCACTGCAAACAGCGTGGCGTTCATCAGCGAGATCGGCAGCGGGCTGTACTGGGTCTGCTTGAGCAGTTCCGTCACGCGCGCACCGCGGTCGAGTTGCTTTCGGGTCGCTTCGTCGAGGTCGGAAGCGAACTGCGCGAACGCGGCCAGTTCACGGTACTGGGCCAAGTCGGTACGGATACCGCCCGACTGGTTCTTGATCAGGTTGGTCTGCGCCGACGAACCCACGCGCGACACCGAGATACCGGCGTTGATGGCGGGGCGGATACCGGCGTTGAACAGGTTGGTTTCCAGGAAGATCTGGCCGTCGGTGATCGAGATCACGTTGGTCGGCACGAAAGCGGACACGTCGCCGGCTTGCGTTTCGATGATCGGGAGGGCGGTCAGCGAACCGGTCTTGCCCTTGACGGCTCCCTTGGTGAAGGCTTCGACGTAGTCGGCATTCACGCGGGCTGCGCGTTCGAGCAGGCGGCTGTGGAGATAGAACACGTCGCCGGGGTAGGCTTCGCGGCCTGGCGGGCGGCGCAGCAGCAGTGACACCTGGCGGTAGGCAACGGCTTGCTTGGACAGGTCGTCATAGACGATCAGCGCGTCTTCGCCGCGGTCGCGGAAGTACTCGCCCATCGTGCAGCCCGAGTAGGCCGACACGTACTGCATGGCGGCCGATTCCGAAGCGGAAGCAGCGACCACGATCGTGTAGTCCATGGCACCGGCCTGTTCCAGCGCGCGCACCACGTTCTTGATCGACGAAGCCTTCTGGCCGATGGCGACGTAGATGCACGTCACGCCCTGGCCCTTCTGGTTGATGATCGCGTCGATGGCCACGGCCGTCTTGCCGGTCTGGCGGTCGCCGATGATCAGCTCGCGCTGGCCACGGCCGATCGGCACCATCGAGTCGATGGACTTCAGGCCGGTTTGCAGGGGCTGGTCGACCGACTTGCGGGCGATCACGCCCGGAGCAACCTTTTCGATCACGTCGGTCATCTTGGCGTTGACCGGACCCTTGCCGTCGATCGGCTGGCCCAGAGCATTCACCACGCGGCCGATGAGTTCGGGGCCGACCGGCACTTCCAGGATGCGGCCCGTGCACTTGACGGTGTCGCCTTCGGAGATGTGCTCGTACTCGCCCAGAATCACGGCGCCGACCGAGTCGCGCTCGAGGTTCAGTGCCAGGCCGAACGACGGCGTGCCGTCGGCGCTGGGCGGGAATTCAAGCATTTCGCCCTGCATCGCATCGGACAGACCGTGCACGCGCACGATGCCGGCGGTCACCGAAACCACGGTGCCTTCGTTGCGGATGTTGGCGCTGACCCCGAGGCCCTCGATGCGACTCTTGATCAGTTCGGAAATTTCTGCGGGATTGAGTTGCATGACTCTTTCCTTCTTTCTTTGTAAGGCGCTGGGGGCGGATCAAGCCGCCAGCGCAACTTTCATTTGTTCAAGGCGCGCTTTGACGGAGGTGTCGAGCACCTCGTCGCCGACCACCACACGAATGCCACCGATCAGTTCCGGCTCTTGCTGGACCGTGACCTGGAGCTTGCGACCGAAACGCTTTTCGAGCGCAGCCGACACAGTGGCCAGGGCCACGGCATCGATCGGGAAGGCGCTGTAGACCACGGCGTCGGACGAACCGCTCTTCGCGTTAGCCAGTGCCCGGAACTGCTTCGCAATTTCCGGCAGCACCGAAAAACGCCCGTTATCGAGGAGCGCACCCAGGAAGTTCTGGGCATGCGCAGACAGCGTGGCACCGAATGCACCGGCAACCACACCGCGAACCTGCTCGGGCGTGGCCTTCGGGTTGTCGGCGAACTGCTGGAGCTCCGGATTGGCCGCGATGGCGGCAACCTTTTCGAGCCAGGCGCTGGTTCCGGCGACGTCGGACGACGACGCCTTGAACAGCGCTTCGGCATAGGGGCGTGCAATGGTGGCGAGTTCTGCCATGGCTTCTATCAGAGTTCGGTCTGCAGACGGGCGAGCAAATCGGCGTGAACGCCCGCATTCACTTCCTTGCGCAGAATCTGCTCTGCGCCCTTGACGGCCAGTGCGGCAACCTGCTCGCGCAGGGCTTCACGGGCCTTCAGTGCCTGCTGGTCGGCTTCGACACGGGCAGCTGCAACGATCTTGTTGCCTTCTTCGGTCGCGCGGGCCTTGGCCTCTTCAACGATGGCCTGGGCGCGACGTTCGGCGTCGGCAAGACGTTGTGCGGACTCGTTGCGTGCCTGACCCAGCTCGGCTTCCACGCGCTTGTTGGCGGCGGACAGCTCGGACTTGGCCTTGTCGGCGGCAGCGAGGCCTTCGGCGATCTTCGCAGCGCGGTCGTCCAGCGCCTTCGCGATCGGCGGCCACACGAATTTCATCGTGAACCCGACCAAGATCAGGCACACGATCATCTGAACGATCAGGGTACCGGTAATGCTCACTTTTTACCCTCTCTTTGGGATTGAATGCGAAGCCATTCCGCAGTGGGGAACGACGACACGGGTCCGAGGAGAAAGACTTACTTCGGCAGCAGAGCGATCTGGGCCAGGAACGGGTTGGCCGTTGCGAACCACAGGGCGATACCGGTGCCGATAATGAAAGCGGCGTCGATCAGACCAGCCAGCAGGAACATCTTGGTTTGAAGCTCACCCATGAGTTCCGGCTGACGTGCGGCCGACTCGAGGTACTTGCTGCCCATGATGCCGATGCCGATACATGCGCCCACAGCGCCCAGACCGATGATCAGGCCGGCGGCCAGTGCAACAAAGCTAATAACTTCCATGATGACTCCTAGAGGACTTTGGTTGAAGAGAAAACAAAAAACAAAAACGAAACTGGTTGATCAGTTGATCAGTGGTGCTCGTGGGCCTGGCCGATGTAGACCAGCGTCAGCATCATGAACACGAAGGCCTGCAGCGTGATGATCAGGATGTGGAAGATGGCCCAGGCAGTGCCCGCGATGACATGGCCCAGGGCCAGGAAGATGCCGGTGGCCGACAGCGTGAAGGCGCCGCCCATCAGTGCGATCAGCAGGAAGATCAGTTCGCCGGCGTACATGTTGCCGAACAGCCGCATGCCGTGCGAGACCGTCTTGGCGACGAACTCGATCATCTGCATGGCGAAATTGAACGGATACAGCGCCCAGTGGTTGCCGAAGGGTGCAGTGAACAGCTCGTGGATCCAGCCGCCGGCGCCCTTGATCTTGATGTTGTAGTAGATGCAGATCAGCAGCACGGCCACCGACATGCCCATCGTCACCGAGAGGTCGGCCGTGGGCACGACGCGCAGGTAGGCGTGGTGCGGGTCGTGACCGGCGATGCCGAAGACCTGGGCCCAGATCGCCGGGAACAAATCGACCGGGAACAGGTCCATTGCATTCAGCAGGAAGATCCAGACGAAGATCGTGAGTGCCAGCGGAGCGACGAACTTGCGGCTCGTGGCGTTGTGAACGATGCCCTTGGCCTGTTGGTCGACCATTTCGACCAGCAACTCGACCGCCGCCTGGAAGCGACCCGGAACGCCCGACGTGGCCTTGCGAGCGGCAAGCCAGAGCAACCAGCAACCCAGGATACCCAGAGCGATGGAGAAAAACAGCGAATCGAAGTTGAAGACCGAAAGATCGGCCACCCCTGCAGGCTTGGAGCTTTGCAGATGCGTCAAGTGGTGAACGATGTATTCACCAGCGGTCTGACCATGTTCCGCAGCGTTTTCAGCAGCCATTCCGTTACTCGTCTCTCTGTTGCCGGCGCCGGGGCGAGAACATCACCGCCAACCAGGCCGCCTTCATTGTCACCACCAAGCCGACCAGCATTGCAGGCCAGCTCAGCGCCGTTATCAGCCTTGGCGCAGCGATCAGCATCGCTACAGACAAGGCCATCTTGACCATTTCCCAGAGGAAGAACCCGAACACCGCAGTGCCTGGATTCAGGGAAGAGAACCTGCCGGTCAACCCACGTGCGAATACCGCCGATGGAATGACCACTGCGATCGCGCCGTAAGCGGCGGACCAACCCAGATTTTGCCTCCCCGTCAGTCCCCAGGCGGCCAAAGCCACCACCAGACCGACAACCAACTGACCCGCGACCACCCGCCATGGGGAGACCGAGGGATTCTTCGCACGCAGCTCACGCGCCTCATCGGCGGTCAGCGGCTTGAATTCTGTGTCGAGGTCTACAGCGATCTCCGTGTCTTGTCGGGCGATTGTTTTCATTTCGAATGAAGCCCGGATGACGACCCAGAATTTCTACAAATCCATTGATTATAAGTAAAAACCCAGCCTGTCCCGCCACTTGCGCTGTCGCGCTTGCAAAACAGTCACTGCATTCCCTGACGCGAGCCCGACCCGGCGCGCGCAACCATAATTCCTTCATGCACCCTATCACCACCGCCCTGCCCGCCACGCTTTGTTACCTGGACGGCGAGTACACCGCGCTGCGCGACGCGAAGATCAGCGTACTGGATCGCGGCTTCATTTTCGGCGATGGCATCTACGAAGTCGTCCCCGTCTACGGCGGCCAGCCCTTCTGCTTCGAAGAGCACATGGCGCGGCTCGCTCGCTCGCCGAGCTGCAGATTGTCAACCCGCTTTCGCTCGCCCAATGGCGCGAGATCGTGATGCGCCTGGTCGCCCCCGGCGGCAACGAGCCCCAGGCCGTGTACTTTCAAATTACCCGTGGTGTCGCGCCGCGCGACCACTCGATGGTGCGGGGCCTGCAGCCGACGGTCTTCGTGATGGTGAACCCGTTGCCGCCCGTGTCCGATGCAGTGCGCGCCAAGGGCGTGACCTGCGTCACCGCCGACGACTTCCGCTGGCAGAAGGCCCACATCAAGAGCCCAGCCTGCTGGGTGCCGTGCTCTCCCGGCAGATCAGCGTCGAAGCCGGCGCGGCAGAGACCGTCATGTTCCGCGGCGAGTGGCTCAGCGAGGCCTCGTCGAGCAATGTGTGGATCGCAAAAGACGGCGTGCTCATCGGCCCGCCCAAGGACAACCTCGTGCTGACCGGCATCCGCTACGGCCTCTTGGAGCGCCTGTGCCAGGAAGGTGGCATTCCCTTCGCGTTGCGGCGCGTCTCGCGCGACGAAGTCTTCGCCGCCGACGAGCTGCTGCTGTCCTCGGCCAGCAAGGAAGTGCTGCCCGTCGTGACGCTCGACGGCAAGACCATTGGCAATGGCCATCCCGGCCCCATCTACAAGAGCTTGTATGCCGCCTACCAGCAGGCCAAGCAACGCAACGCACAGAAGCAAGGAGCCCCGGCATGACCGAGAACACCACCGACGAAGTCACCGCACCCATTCCCGATCCGCGCAAGGAATCGCTGATCGAGTACCCCTCGCAGTTTCCGATCAAGGTCATGGGCGCCAAGACCGACGGCCTCGTGCACGCGATCACGCAGATTGCCGAGCGCTTCGATCCGGCCTTCGACGCCACCACGGTCGAGCTACGCGACAGCAAGGCCGGCAACTACCTGGGCGTGACGATCACCGTCACCGCCACCAGCCGCGAGCAGCTCGACGAGCTCTACCGCGCGCTGTCGGCGCACCCGTCGGTCAAGGTCGTTCTCTGAGGCCTGGATGACGACGGTGGCAGACCTCCCGATGAGCACCGCCATCGCGCCGCAATGGCTGGGCCGCGCCGACTATGCCGGGACCTATGCCGCGATGAAGCAGTTCACGCTGGAGCGCACCGCGGAAACGCCGGATGCGCTGTGGGTGTGCGAGCACGCACCGGTCTTCACCCAAGGCATCGCCGGCAAGCAGGACCACGTCCTCAACCCCGGCGACATCCCCGTGGTGCAGACCGACCGCGGCGGCCAGGTCACCTTCCACGGCCCGGGCCAGGTGGTGGCCTATCCGCTGATCGACCTGCGCCGCGCCGGCTACTTCGTCAAGGAATACGTCTACCGCATCGAGGAATCGGTGCTGCGTACGCTCGCGCACTTCGGGGTCACCGGCCACCGCGTGGCTGGCGCCCCGGGCATCTACGTTCGACTCGACGACCCGTTCTCGCACGCCGCATTGACCGGCCCGCTGCCCGCCGGCGACCCGTTTCGCGGCCTCGGCAAGATCGCCGCGCTGGGCATCAAGGTGAGCCGCCATGCCACCTACCACGGCGTGGCGCTCAATGTCCGGATGGACCTCGAACCCTTCTCCCGCATCAACCCTTGCGGCTATGCGGGGCTGCAAACGGTCGACCTTTCTACAATCGGCATCCAAACCACATGGGAAGAAGCTGCCCGGGTCCTGAGCCAAAAGCTCACCACCTACCTGGCGTCCTAGCAATCCAATGAGCACCACCGAAGTCGTCCGCGACGCCCAGAGCGCCGAAAACTACAACCCGCTGGCCAAGCAGAAGGCCGCGGCCAAGCTCTCGCGCATCCCCGTCAAGGTGATCCAGGGCGGCGAAGTGCTCAAGAAGCCGGACTGGATCCGCGTGAAGGCCGGCAGCCCCACCACGCGCTTCTACGAGATCAAGCAGATCCTGCGAGAAAGCAACCTGCACACCGTCTGCGAAGAAGCCTCGTGCCCGAACATTGGCGAATGCTTCGGCAACGGCACGGCGACCTTCATGATCATGGGCGACAAGTGCACGCGCCGCTGCCCCTTCTGCGACGTGGGCCACGGCCGCCCCGACCCGCTCGACAAGGACGAGCCGCTCAACCTCGCCAAGACCATCGCCAAGCTGCGCCTGAAGTACGTGGTGATCACCAGCGTCGACCGCGACGACCTGCGCGACGGCGGCAGCCAGCATTTCGTCGACTGCATCACCAATATCCGCGAGCTCTCGCCGATGACGCAGATCGAAATTCTCGTGCCCGACTTCCGCGGCCGCGACGACCGTGCGCTCGCGATCCTCAAGGCCGCGCCGCCGGACGTGATGAACCACAACCTCGAGACCGCGCCGCGCCTCTACAAGGAAGCGCGCCCCGGCAGCGACTACCAGTTCAGCCTGAACCTGCTGAAGAAGTTCAAGGCGCTGCACCCCAAGGTGCCGACCAAGAGCGGCATCATGGTGGGCCTGGGCGAAACCGACGAAGAAATCCTGCAGGTGATGCGCGACATGCGCGCCCACGACATCGACATGCTGACCATCGGCCAGTACCTGTCGCCGTCGGGCTCGCACCTGCCGGTGCGCCGCTACGTGCACCCCGACACCTTCAAGATGTTCGAGGAAGAGGCCTACAAGATGGGCTTCAGCCACGCGGCCGTGGGCGCGATGGTGCGTTCGAGCTACCACGCCGACCAGCAGGCCTACGCCGCCGGCGTGTAGTAAGCCGACGACGGGAAACGCTCACCCCCGGGTGGCGTTTTCCTTCATCTTCGCCAGCGCAATCGCCAGCGCCGCGCCGCCCAGGGTCTTGATGAGGCCCGAGTGCTGCGCATAGAACTGGCTCACCTCGTCGATCACGCCCGCATGCTGCTCTTCGGCATGCGCGGCGATCGCTGTCACCTGCGCGGGCGACAGCTGCGAGGCCTGATCGGGCGTGACCTGGGTCTGCCCGGGCTGCAGCACCCGGCCGAGCACCCCGCCCGCCAGCGCCGATGCGGCCGCCGGGCCGAGCGTGGCCAGGATCTGGTTGAGCACGCCCGCCTGCTGCGTCGGCGAGGACTGCCCGAACAACTGGCCCACCATGTCGCCGAACGGCGGCGTCTGGTTGGACCGCATGGCGGCGGCCAGGCCGGCGCCGATTTCACCGGTCGATGCATGCTGAGTCACCTGGTCGATGTGCGCATCGGCGTTGTTGCCGCTGATGGCCTGCTGGAGGATGTCGAGTAAACCCATGGGGAGCTCCTTGCTTGAATCGAAGTGGCTGGGTCAACGCTGCCTGGTCGCGAGGTGCCAGATCAAGAGCAGCACGGCGGCGCCGATCACCGAGGCGATGAAGCCGGGCGCCGGCGCCCGGCCATGCCGCCTTGCGACGCGCAACGATCGTTGCGCGTCCATCCTGAGCGGCCACTGACGCACGCGCCCCGCGACCCGCGCCATGGTCGCCAAGGCGCTGGCAGGGAGCGGGTTCTTCGGTATCCTGCATGCCGACATTCAGCTTCGAGCAGATCAAGGATCTGACTTTTGCAAACCCCAGCCACCTTCCAAGCCTCGATGGACCGCGACTTCGGCGCCATTGCCGACCTGGTTCGCATCCATGCGCAACATGCGCCAGACCACGCAGCCCTCGCGGACGCGCAGCACGCGCTGAACTACGGCGCGCTCGACGCCTTGATGGACCGCATCGCGGCCAGCCTGCAGCGCGACGGACTCAAGGCCGGCGACGCCATTGCGATCTGCGCCTCGTCGTCCGTCCACTACGCGGCGGTGTTCCTGGGCGCGCTGCGCGCAGGCGTGGCGGTTGCGCCGCTGGCGCCCGGCTCCACGCCCGCCAGCCTGATCCGCATGATCGAAGACGCCGACGCGCGCATTCTCTTCACCGATGCAGCGGCAGCCGAAGTCGTCGGCCCCGCCAAAGAAGGCGGCATTCCGCGCGTGGCGCTCGACGGCTCCTCCGCAGGGCGCGGTTTCGATGGCTGGCTCGCGCCGGTCGACGCGCGGCCGACGGCGGTCGAGGTGCAGCCCTCCTGGCCCTTCAACATCATCTATTCCTCGGGCACCACGGGCGAGCCCAAGGGCATCGTGCAGGGCCACGGCATGCGCTGGGCCCATGTGCAGCGCGGCGCGAAGTACGAATACAGCGCCGACACGGTCACGCTGCTGTCGACGCCGCTCTATTCCAACACCACGCTGGTCGTGTTCTTCCCGACCATTGCCTTCGGCGGCTGCGTGGTGCTGATGCCCAAGTTCGACGCGGCTGGCTACCTGCAGTTGGCCGAGGCGCGCCGCGTGACGCACACCATGCTCGTGCCGGTTCAGTACCAGCGGCTGATGGCGCACCCGCGCTTCGACGCGCACGACCTGTCCTCGTTCCGCTTCAAGTTCAGCACCAGCGCGCCCTTCAACGCAGCGCTCAAGGCCGACGTGCTCCGGCGCTGGCCGGGCGGGCTGATCGAGTTCTACGGCATGACCGAAGGCGGCGGCACCTGCATCCTCGAGGCGCACCTGCACCCGACCAAGCTGCACACCGTGGGCCAGCCCGCCGAAGGCAGCGACATCCGCCTGATCGACGAGGAAGGCAAGGAGCTCCCGCGCAACAACACCGAGGTGGCCGGCGAGGTGGTGGGCCACTCGGGCGGCATGATGACCGGCTACCACCGCCAGCCCGAGAAGACGCGCGACGCCGAATGGTTCGACGCGAGCGGCAAGCGCTTCATCCGCACCGGCGATGTCGGGCGCTTCGATGCCGACGGCTTTCTGACGCTGTTCGACCGCAAGAAGGACATGATCATCAGCGGCGGCTTCAACATCTACCCGAGCGATCTCGAAGCCGTGCTGCGCGGCCATGCAGCCATCGCGGACGTGGCGGTGGTCGGTGTGCCTTCCGAGCAATGGGGCGAGACGCCAGTGGCCTTCGTGGTGCGCCGCGAGGGCGACAGCACGTCCGAAGACGCGCTGCTGCAATGGGCCAACGCCCAGCTCGGCAAGACGCAGCGGCTGGCGCGCCTGCGCTTCATCGACGAGCTCCCGCGCAGCGCGATCGGCAAGGTGCTCAAGCGCGAGCTGCGTGACCTCGTCGGCCGCTGAAGCCGCGCCGTCGTCCGAGCAGGGCGGCGGCAACGGCCTGCTGTGGGTGCTGGTCGCCGTCGCGGTGGCGTTCGCGTTCCTGCGCCCGCGCGCGCCGATGGACTGGCTGAAGCTGGTCGACTGGCAGACCGTGGGCGCGCTTGCGGGGCTGCTCGCCATCACGCAAGGCGTGGAGAAGAGCGGCATGCTGCAGGCCGCCGCGCAGCGCCTGCTCGCGCGCACGCACAACCAGCGCAGCCTGGCATTGATGCTGACCGCCAGCGCGGCGTTTCTGTCCGCACTGGTGACCAACGACGTGAGCCTGTTCCTGCTGGTGCCGCTGACCCGCGTGCTCGCCGGCCAGGCGCACCTGCCGCTCGCTCGGCTCGTGGTGCTCGAAGCGCTGGCCGTCAACGCGGGCTCGGCGCTCACGCCCATCGGCAATCCGCAAAACCTCTACCTGTGGCACCGCTCGGGCGAGAGCTTCTTCGCCTTCATGGGGATGATGTTGCCGACGGTGGCGGTGATGCTGTTCTGGCTCTTCGTCGCGGTCTGGCTGCTGGTGCCGCGCACGCCCATCGCGCTCAAGCCCGAGACCGAGGCCGCGCCGGTGCAGCCGCGCATGCTGGCGCTGTCGGGCGTGCTGTTCATCGGCTTCGTGGTCGCGCTCGACCGGCACTGGCTGCTGGCGGGCCTGGGCGTGGTGTTCGGTGTGCTCCTGGTGTCGTATCCGCGCGTGCTGCGGGGCATCGACTGGGCCCTGCTCGCGATCATCGCGCTGATGTTCGTGGACCTGCGGCAGTTGGCCGAATGGCCCGCCATCACCGCCCTGCTCGGCCACTGGCCGATCACCGAGAGATGGCGCGCCTACCTCGCGGCCGTCGTCACTTCGCAGTTCATCAGCAACGTGCCGGCGGCGATCCTGCTGGACGGCCATGTGCGCGACCTGCCCGCGCTGGCGGCCGGGGTGAGCGTAGGCGGCTTCGGCTGCGTGCTGGGCTCGCTGGCCAACCTGATCGCGCTGCGCCTTGCGAAGCTGCCGAACGGGCTGCGCGAGTTCCACCGCATCAGCATTCCGTTCCTGCTGGTGTGCGCGGCCTCGGCGCTGCTGCTGCGGCTGGGGTGACAGGCGGGGAGCCCCGGAAGACAATCGGCCCCTGCCCATGCACACGCCCGCAACCCACACCCTTTCGCTGCGCGACTACAACAGCTCGCGCGGCAGCCATGCGCACGATCACTTCCAGGTGCTGATCGGGCTCGACGGCGTGCTGGAGATCGAGGTCGAGGGCCGCGGTGCCGGCATCGGTGCCGGCGAAGCGCAGGTGGTCGCGCCCGGTGACAGGCATGACTTCGAGGCGCGCGGCCAAGGCAGCGTGTGCCTCGTGCTCGACACCACCCATGCGCCTTGGGCCCGGTGCGCCGAGCGCGCGCCGGCCGATGTGCCGCAACTGCACGCGCTGGCGCGGTATCTGGCGCATTGCATGAAGCAGCCGCAACAGTCGGCGCTCGCCTTGCAGCATGGCCCCGCGCTGTTGCTCGAAGCCTGGAACCCCGTACCTGCGCTTTCGGACACGCGCC
>CAMATD010000003.1 GCA_945860785.1 Variovorax sp. YR752
CGTGCTGGCCGATCAACAAGTGCTCTGAGCGATCACGCCGGCGGTGTGCTCTGCGCAGCGAAATAAAGGAGGAGGCATGCGGCCCTAGGCCGCGCCGGGGGACATTCGCGGAGCAGAGCACACCGTCGGCGTGAGCGCCGCCCTGAACAGCAGCGCCCCGAACAACGCACGTCAAACACAACGCAAGCCGCCATCTCAGTTCCCGGAAAAAGTGCAGGTACGCACCGCGCCACGCGCACCGGTCTGCTGCTGCGGCGCCGAGCGGATCTCCAGCTTCGTGTAGTCGCAGAAGACGATGTCGCAGGGCCGCTTGGGCGTGCCGCCGGTGACGATGGCGTGGCAGTTCACGCGCGCGCCCTCGAGCACGAATTCCAGGTGCGACTGCAGGTCCTTGGAGCTGTCGCCGCCGGCCTTGAAGGCCGACACGGTCACCTTCAGGTCGCTGTCCTGGTTCTTCAACAGGCTCGCGATGGAGGCCGTGGCGGCATCGCAGTCGCGGATCACGATGAAGGAATAGTTGCGCAGCTTGCCCTTGCTGGAGCCGGGCGGGATGACCACGTCGGACTTGTACGAGTAGCCGCCGATGTCCATGCGCTGCTTGCCGTCTTCGTAGGTGCGCTTGGACTCGCCCTCGATCGGCGAGCCCTTGCTCTCGATCATCATCGCGAAGTCGTTGCCCGATTCGCCCGACAGATAGTCGAGCAGGCGCATGGCCTCGTCGGGGTCCAGTTTTCCATCGTAGGTCCAGCTCATGTCGATCTCCTGAGAAAAATTCGGTGGTGGTGATAGTGGTCGGTTGTCGCTACTTCGCGGACAGGCCTTCGCCCACCCAATGAACCATGGCGGCAAAGGTCTGCCGCTCGCTGTCGGGTTGCAAGGCGCCGCGCACCCGGACCTCGGGTGCGGCGTCGCCGGCACCCGTGCCGAAAAGGCGCGGCGGGCGTGGCCAGCACCAGCAGCCGGCTGCCTTCGGCGTTGAACCAGGGCAACTCGAAACGCTTGACCGCGGGCGCCTCGCGCTTGAAGCGGTTGGTCTCGCCCGGGTCTTCGGGATAGACTTGGCGCGTACCGCCCTGCGGATCGATGCCGACGACGACGAGGTCCACCGAACGCCCGCTGGTGTTGCGCACGTTGAGCACGGCACGCTCGCCGGCGCGCAGCGGCAGTAGCCTGGCATCGGCCTGTTGCGCGGAGTCGCTGCGCAGCAGGCGGTCGCCGCTCCAGACCTCGAACACCGCGTCGAAGCCGTCGAACTGCGAATCCCGGGCGATGGTGCCGAGCTGGTTGAGCCACTTGAGCCGGGCCAGCATTTCGAGACGCCGGCGCACGGCCGCCGGATCGGGCGGCGAGGAGGTCTTCGCGCCCGAGGCACCGCTGCCGCCGAGCGGCGGCGAGAGCACGTCCAGCCTGGAACCGGTCCAGCGCACGTCGGCGGCATCGGCCTCGCCCACGGCGACGACGGAGGCCGGATATTCGAGGCTCAGTCCCGGCGGCAGGCCCTGGTCCGCGCGCACGCGCAGCGCCAGCGAGGCCGGTTCGCCGAGCGGCGTGATGTTCCAGAGCGCCGCGCCGGAAAGCTCGCGCAGCGCGGGCGGCACCGCCATGCGCGCCTTGTCGATGTAGGCCTGCGCCAGCGTGCCCTGCGCGCGCCAGACCGGCCGCGTCGAGGCGGCCAGCGCGCGGTTGGCGAAGAGCGGCGCGTCGAGGTTGCCCTCGGCCACCGGCGAGGGCAGCTCCCGCGTGGGAAAACGCTGCGCCAGTTCGTCGATCACCGGCGGATAGATCGACAGCACGCCGTCGAACAGCTCGCGCCAAGTGGCGGGCCTGCGCCCGAGCGCCTCGACCACCGCCCAGGTCAGGAGGCTCTGCGGCCGCGCATTGCGGCTCTTGCGCGGCAGGCGCAGTTCTGGCGTGATCTGGTGGCTCTCGGAGGCGAAGAGCGCGACATAGCGCGCACGCGGCACCGGGTCGGTCACGGTGGGCCGCGCCACGGCGGCGGTGCGGGCCGCTGGTCCGGGTCCGCCGAGCAACTGCGTGGTGCGAAGACCGCGCCAGCGCACTTCGTCGTCGGCCGGCCCTTCGGCGGTGGCCAGCGCATCGGTCGTGCTGCGGGTCATGGAATTCGCAGAGCAGGTGTCGAAGACGGAGGCGACGAACACGTTGCGGGTCAGGAAGGCCTGGATCCACGCATCGAAGTCGGCATCGCGCAGGTCGCCCGTCAATGCGTTGTCGCTGCCGAGCGTGCCGCGCACATCGCGCGCGAGAAAGTTCTCGGACAGGCCGTCGGGCTCCTGGTAGCGCTTGGCCACGTCGCGCAGGCGTGTGCCGTGGCCCGAGAAATAGAGCAGCACGAAATCGCCGCTCTTCGATTGCGCAAGCAGGTGGCCCAGCGCCTCGTGGATGGCCTGCGCCTCGGGCAACGCCGCGCCGCTCACGCCGTCGGCGAGCACGGTGATGTCGGGGGCTGCGAAGCCCTGCTTGAGCAGCGCATCGCGCATCAGCATCACGTCGTTGCGCGGGGCCTGCAGCCACAGGGCCTGCGGCTGGTGACGAGTTCGGAGACGCCGACGAGCAGGGCGCGTTGCGTGGCGAAGGCGCTGCATGAAGCGAGCAGCATCCACACCAACAGCAGCAGCCGTATTGCTCCTTCCCCCTTTGGGGGAAGGCTGGGATGGGGGCAGGCAGAGCGCTCGATGGATGCGCCGCGTGCCCCCACCCCAACCCTCCCCCGGAAGGGGAGGGAGCAAGACAGGCGCGCGGTGCACGTCATGGCCGCTCCGACGCCGGCCCGGCCGATTCGACCAGCGGCGATGCCGCCAGCACCGACAGCCCCCCGACCGGATCGGGCACGCGCAGGCGCCAGACACCGTTCGCACCCGGGCTGCCGACCACCTCGGCCGACATCGTGCGCAGCAGGCGGTCGGCCTCGTCCACGCACACGCCGTCCTTCCAGCGCACGACCAGGTCGGCCGGCGCCGCGGCCGGCGCGGTGGGCACGGCGCGAAAGCGCACGTCGTCCTCTTCCGAGCCATGGCTGCCGATCAGGCCGATGTTCTGCACCACCACGCAGAGCGCGAGCACCGCGAACGCGGGCCGCATCCATCCGTCGGCGCGGAACCAGCGCCGGATGCTGCCCCACCAGCCGCCCTCGGGCCGCTCCTGCGGCCTGGCGCGCGGGGAAGAAGCCGGCCCTGCCTGCTTCGCATCCGTGGACTGCATCAGCGCCGACCCCAGTTGCAGCCCCGCGTTGCGGTACAGCGCCTGGTAGTCGGCGCGCGGATCCTCCACGCCGAGCGGCGTGCCCGACAGCACCGAGAACACGCCGCCCACGGTGCGCAGCGCGATGCGTCCCGGCTCGGGCGCGATGGGCAGGGCCTTCTGCGCGGCCCATTCGTCGTGCACCGCACGGATCGCGGCGAGCCAGGTGGCCGAGACCTCGCCGAGCACGCGCGCACACAGCTGCGGGCTGGGTTCGAGCATGAGCACGTTCCAGGCCTGGATCAGGCCGAACGCCGGCTCGAAAGGTTCGTCGTCGGGCTCGAGCAGCACGTCGAAGGCCGAAGCCCAGTCGGCCTCGCCCGCCGCCATCCAGCCCTGCCACAGGTCGCCATGGACGCAGCGGTCGAGCAGCACGCCGAGCAGCCGCCCCTCATGCACGACGCTGACGAGGCGGCCCGGCGCCCAGCGTGCAGTGAAGGCGCGCTGGGCGACAGCCTCGCGGCGCCGGGCCAATTCGGTCAAGGGAAGCAGCAGGTCGGGCACGGCGGATGGCGGTGCGGCGGCGCCTGGCGCGATGGTGTGCGGCGTGGTGGCACCCGGCATGGCCACCGTGGCCACGGCTGCGCCGGCCGCGGCGTCGGGCACGGCCGCGCCGGTTTCGAACGCATTGCGGATCACGCTGAGCGGGGGCCAGAGTTCGGTGTTCATGGCGGTCTGTTCCTGAATGGCTATGTCTTCAGGCATAAGACGCTTCAGCACCGAGGATTTTGAAAACCTGCAGGATCGCCGCCATGTTTTCCGCCTCGATGGCGATGCCCAGGGTCTGCTGGATCCAGCCGCCCAACCGGGTCTTGGCGTAGTCGGCGGTCAACCCCTCGCGCTTGTGCACGAGGCCGAGCCGGCCCGCGCGGTAGTGGTAGGAGGCAATGGCATGGCGCGAGGCGATGCCCGAGAGGCCGCCCTCGGCCTCCTTGCCGAAGCCCTCGCACAGCAAGATGCGTTCGGGCTCGGGCAGCTCGGCGATGAAGGCGCGCGCGGCCAGCTGCACCCCGTGAGCGCTCAGGCCATGCTCGGCAAGGCAGCCTTCGAGGTCTTCGCCGGCGCCGATCTCGTCTTCGAGCTGGGCCTCGGTGATCTGGTCGCCGATGGAAAGCTTGCGGCGAAAGGAACTGGTCCGCGTGCAGTCGATCAGGTAGCGCCGGAAGTACGCGCACAGCGCGAAGGCGCTCGACGGGGCGCTGTGACCCGCGCGCTCGTCAGCCTCGTCGGGATCGGCATCGAGCCGCAGCACCTTCACGTAGATGAACTGCGCCACCAGTTCCTGCCGCCCCTCGCCCAGCACCTGGAGCTCGGGCGGATTGCAGGCCACGAGCGCATCGCCCACGATGCGGTACATGGTGCCCATGTCGTTCGAGGACAGCGTCTGCCGCCGCCGCCAGAGGCGGACGAGTTCGGTACTTTCCGCGGACGAGAGGGTTTCCTGCATGGAGGGACAAGGGGTTGAGCCAGGGTCGAATCAGTCGTCGACGCAGACGCCTTCCGTCGGCACCAGGCACTGCGGCAGGTTGCCGCCCACCGGGCCGCCGCGCGTGCGGATCGCCGACGACACGGCCGCCTGCGCCACGGCCAGGCCGCGCGGCAGAAGCATCCACAGCTGACCGCGCTCCTTCATGCGGCGTGCGTTGGTCGCGGCCTGCTGGCCGTTGCCGAAGAAATAGTCGGCCCGCACCGCGCCGCGGATCGCGCCGCCGGTGTCCTGCGCAATCGTCAGGCGCTGCATCGGCGCGCCGCTGCCGGGCGTGCGCGTCGAGACGAACACCGGGTAGCCGAGCGGCGTGCTGCGCGGATCGACCGCGATCGAGCGCCCCGCCGACAGCGGCACGCCGAACGCCCCCACCGGTCCGCCGACGGGCGAGGTGGATTCCTTGAAGAACACATAGCTCGGGTCCTTGATGCCCGAACCGGTCACTGCCCCCGCCGCACGCCGCCCCGGCACCACGACGGCGCCGCTGGCAGTGGGCCGTGCGAGCGTGAAGCCGCGCGTGCGGATGGTGTTGTTCGAGACATTGCCGACGTCGTCGTCATCGCCGTCGTCCAGTTGCAGTTCGATCGACGAGCCGCGCACCTTGACCGGGCTGCTCGGCGTAGGCGACGCGGATGATCTCGCCGCTGGCCAGCTTGATGCGGCCCGAACCCTGGATCTGCATTTCATACAACGCCGTGGCGCTGCTCACGAAGGCCAGCACCTTGGCGTTGGACGCGCCCTTGGTCTCGATTTCTTCGCGTGTGTAGTAGGGCAGCAGTTGCTTGCCCTCGGTCCGCAGGCGCACCTTGCGGTCGAGCGTGTCGCGCGAGATGCCCGAGAGGTCGAGCGCATAGAGGCCCGGCGCGCCCATGTCGCGCGTGCTCAGACCCGTCTGCACCACCACGTTGCGGCCCTCGACCCGCGCGGCCACCGTGCCGCTGCCGGCCGGCCGCTTGCGCGCATCGGCAAACAACATGTCGTCGGGCTGGCCGTAGACCGGGTAGATGAAGGGCGCTGCGTATGTGCGGCTGCCGGCGATCTCGGGCTCGAAGTAGCCGGTGACCACGCCATCGGGCTTGCGATCGTCGTCGCGGATCTGGTAGGCCGAGAACTCGCTCTCGAAGAAGCCGCGGATGGCGTTGTTGTTCTTGCCGTCGATCTTGACGGAACGGTCGCACACCTCTTTCCATTCGGCGCCGCGGCCGGTGAGCACCTTGCAGCTGCCGAGGAAGGCGGGCCAGCTTTCTGAAAAGTCGTCGCGCGCCCAGCCGGGCACCGCGTCGAAGCTGACCGAGGTGTAGGTGGCGAGCTGGGTCGAGAAGGTGCGCGCCTGGCCGGCCACGCTCGCGCCGGTCGAGGCCGGTCGCGAAGTTGCCGTCGACGACGTGGTGTCGGCAGTGGCAGCGGTAGGCAGCGGTGGTGCCGGCGGTCGAGGCCGCTGGCGGGCCGGCGCAGCCTGCCAGCGAGGCGACGGCCGCAACGGCGGCCCAGCACAGCAGCGTGGAAGTGAAGAGCGGCGACTGTGGTGCGTTCATGAAAGTCTCCTTGCCCGGAAAAGGCGGCCCATCGGGCCAACGCTCTACAGACGATTACTTCTCGACGATTTTGAAATTCGCGACGCCATAGACGTCGTTGCACGGGGTGTTGGGCGCGCAGACCGGCTTGCCCAGCAGCGGGACGGCCCGGTGCCGCGCGTGGACTCGAGCGCCGCGAGCACCGGCAGCGGAAACTGCGGAAACACACCGTCGTTCTGCACGCCGGAAGCGCTGAAGTCGCGCTCGTGTTCGCTGACGAGCACGGCGAACTGGTTGGTGCCGGCCGGCCCGCCGGCATCCATCGGCCACGACGCGCGCGGCAGCGAGAGCGCGGCGTTGGCGCCGATCTTGTTGTACTTGTCGAGCAGGTTCGGGAACAGCAGGAACATCTCGCCGCCGCTCGACAGCAGGAACACGTAGACGAAACCGTCGCGCTTGCTGCGGACTTCGAAGGCGAGCTTGTCCTTGCCGATGTTGACCTCGGGTTTCTTCGCCACCGCCGTCACGTCGAAGCCGGCTGCGGCGCCGGCCGCGAGCGACTGCAGCGAATCGAGCGGCGTGCGCGGCCCGGCCGGGGGCGGCGGCGGGATGGTGGTGACGTCGGTCTTGCCGGTGCCGCCGGCACGGCCCTGGTACCACCACCAGCCACCGCCGGCGACGGCCGCGACGACGGCGACCGAGGCCAGTGCGGCCACCGCCTTGCCCTTGCCGCCACTGCTTCCGGCGCCGGGTGCGGGTGCAGGGGGCGGTGTTTTCCTGCCGGCGATGACCGTTGCCGCGTTCGCGTTGGAACTGCCGCTGCGCGCGCCCGAGGGCGGCTGGGTGCGCGGCGTCGGCGCGATGCTGTAGCCGACCTCCAGGTCGAGCGCCGCGCGCAGCTCGGCCATCGACTGCGGCCGCTGCTCGGGCCGCACGCCCAGGCCCGCATCGATCGCCTCCAGCAGCCGCGGGCTGTAGCGCTGGCGCAGGATGTCGTTGCCCGCGAGCGGCACATAGCTGTCGGACAAGAGCCGCGCCACCGAAGGCGGCGGCGCGCGGCCGCAGACGGCCACGTGCATCACGGCCGCGAGCGCATAGACGTCGGTCCACGCGCCCTGCGACATGTCGGGCATCTCGGCGTACTGCTCGATGGGCGCGTAGCCGGGCTTGAGGATGACGGTGATCGCCTGCGTCTTGTCGGTGATCACGCGGCGCGCGGCGCCGAAGTCGAGCACCACCGGACGGCCCGAGCCTTCGAGCAGGATGATGTTGTCGGGGGCGATGTCGCGGTGGTAGCAGTTGGCGTTATGCATCACCGCCAGTGCCTGCGTGACGCCGTCCATGATGCGGATGAGCCAGGCTTCGTCGACGCCGGCGGGGATGGCCACCAGGGCTTCTCTCAGGGTGTCGCCCCGGTAGAAGGGCATCACCATGTAGGTCGTGCCTCGCTCCTGCCAGAACCTGTAGACCTTGAGGAGCGACGGATGGTCGAACTGGGCGAGAAGGCGGGCTTCGTTGATGAAGCTGCGCATGCCGAGGTCGAAGGTTTCCCTGTGCCGTTCCGAGAGGGGGACGACGGTGCCGTCCTGCTGCCTTGTCGACAGCGAAGTCGGCAGGTATTCCTTGATCGCGACCACGCGTTCGAGCGTGTGGTCCCAGGCTTCGTAGACGACGCCGAAACCGCCCTGGCCGACGACCCTCGTGATTTCGAATTCCGCGAGGCGACTGCCGACGGGGAAGAGTCCGGCATCGTGCGTGCCCGATGCCGGACTCGTGACCGGGATGTTGGACAGGCTCGTGGTGCCGGCCGTGATGACGGTCGCGCCTGTATCGCCACCGCCTGTGGACGGCGCAGGCCTCGAAACGACGCGCGTGCGATCGTCTTCAGGCGGCGGTGTGCCGGCTGGAGCGTCGGTCATTCCCCACCCCCAAGAAACAGAGCTTCGAACTGCGCATCGCGAGGCAACCCGGTCGCCAGCATCCGGACCCCGCCTTCGACGGCAGGATCGCCCAGCCACAGCGAAGCCCCTGCCCCCGGCAGTTCCAGCGATTCGAAACCGGCAGGTGCGCCATCGGCGCCCACAACGAACAACCGCCCCAGCACCGCATCGAACCGCAGCGCATCCAGGTCCCCATCGAGCCCCTCCAGCGCAGCCTGGGTCCCCAGCGCCCACCAGTGCAGCGCCGCGACCAGCGCCTCGCCTTGAAGTGCATCGGAAACCTCGTCCCCCAGCTCGACGGCGAGCGTGAACGGAAAGTACCGCCCCACCCCATCGACCGAAGGCATCAACACGCCGATCCACCCCCGCTCTCCCGCCACCTGCGGCCCGAGCGCAAAGCACCAGATCGGCGCCTCGAGGTAGTGCGAAGTCCAGTCCGAGTGCCGGTCGCGCAGCCGCGCCATCCCACGCTGCAGCCACTGGTCCCACACCGACCGGAACGACTCCGGCAGGCGCCGGTGCGCAAAGTCCCCCATGCCCGGCAACTTGCCGAACCATCCGGGCAGCTCGGCAGAGGCGAACAGGGAGGTGGGAGGAGAAGAAGCCAGGCTCACAGCCCCTCCGGACAAGAAAACTCCCGCAGCTCGCGCAAGCGGATCGGATGCTGCACGCTGTTCGTCGTCACCTCGAAGCGCGTCTTGCGGGCGCCGATCTGGAAGGTGATGAAGAACTTCTCGGGCGCATCGCCGGCTTCGAGCTGGCCGTCGTCGAACGCACGGAACAGCGCCCACGGCCCATCGACCGCCGAGCCCGAACTGCCTGTGGTCGATGGCGGGCTGACCTGGATGCGCACCTGGTTGCTGCCCTTCGGACCGGGCCATTGCACGGCCATCGGCACCACGGGGCCGTGCGCGTACTTCACGAGCTGGCCGTCGACGTCGAGGATGAACTGCGTGATGCCCGCGTCCATCTCCACCGGCTTGAAGTCCAGCCGCATCGAGGGGCCGCGGCCGCCGCCGCGGAAGAAGATGTCCTTGATGCGTGCCGCGCGCTCGAACTGCGCCAGCGCCTGCGTGGTGACCGCGCCGCGCTCGGCCACGGGCTTGTAGCGCCAGGGCTTGGTGCTGGTGTCGACCAGCGCGGCCAGCCGCTTCTGGAAGAAGTCGTCCATCAGGCCGCCGGCGCCGAACATCTGGCCGAAGTCTTCGGGCAGCACGTCGCGCTTGCTCGTCGGAGAGAAGGGGTAGCGGCCCGCGATGGCGCGGTTGCAGAACTCGGTCACCGGACGCAGGTCCTGGCTCAGGTTGCCGCGCTCGGCCACCTGGGCCTGGGCAGCGCCCGACTGGCTGAGGTTCTCGACCATCGAACGCACCGGCTCCGGCAGGCGGCCGGCGTCGGCCTTGAGCTTGCCCGCCACGTCGCCGGGCGGCGGCGAGGTGCGGCCCTTCACGGCCGTGTCGACGGCGTTGAGGTACACGTACACCTCGTTGAAGAGCTTGAGCGCATCGTCGATCGGCGCGGGCTGGCCGGGTGCCGCGGCAGTGACCAGGCGGCGCAGCGGCTCGAAGCGGTCGTCCACGATGCTCTCGATGCGCTTGCCGCTGGCCACCGGCTTGTTGGGGTCGCCGCCGAACAGGTCTTCGAGGCCCTTGCGGGTGTTGGCGACGGTGGCGGTGGCCTTGCTCACCACGTCCTTGGGCTGGTCGGAAGGAATCAGCGTGGTCTCCTTGACCACGGCGCGCAGGAAGTTGGCGAGCGGCGAGCTCACGCCCGAGAGAATGCGCGCGGCCTCGATGTTCTTCTCCAGGCCGCTGGCGCGGATCAGCCGCACGTCGGCGAGCAGCGCTTCCCACTGCTTCACGTATTCCGCGAGGTAGAGGCGGCGCACGCGGTCGGTCAGCGCACCGAGCGCGGCCGCGTCGCGCAGGCGGTCGGCGGCGCTGCGGTCCTGGCCGAGCACCCACGGGTCTTCCGCGGCGAGCAAGCCAGTGAGCACCGTGACCTCGTTCTGGAAGCGCTTGTGGTAGCCGTCGTAGGTGAACATGCCCGGCACGCCTTCGGTCAGCGGCTTGCCGCTGATGCGTTCGAACACCAGCGGGGCGGAGGGGCCGGCGGCGGTGGCCACGCTGAAGGCCGGGATGTCCTTGGTCGCGCGCTGGCGCTTCAGGCGGCTGAACACGCGCTGCTCCAGCGGGTAGCTCGCGAGCACGGCGCGCACGCTGCGCACCAGGTTCTCGTCCATCTTGAGCGGCGAGCGCGGCGGGCCCTGGGCGATCAGCACGTCGAGCTGGTCTTCGAGCGCCTTGCGCTGGTCTTCGGGAATGCCGCGGTCCAGGCTGCGCGCCCAGTCGAGCGTGATCCAGGCCTTCAGCGCCTCGGCATCGAAGTGCTCGGGCTGGTAGAGCATCAGGTAGCTCTTGAGCGCTTCGTAGGTGTACTCGAGGTTGTCCTTCTGCGCGGTGCGCAGCTGGTCTTCGATGCGCTTGGCGATCTGCGGCAGGAACACGTCGTTGAGCGCGCGCTGGTGCGTGAGCATGGCGGCGGCATCGAGCTTGTCGCCCTGGTAGAGGCCCAGTGTCATCGAGAGCGGTTCGTCGCCCTGGCGGTTTTCGGGCGTTTTCCAGATGTCGCGCAGGCCCTGCATCACGGGCGCGACCTCGACCAGGTTCTGCAGTTGCACGGGCAGGTTCACCAGCATCTTCTGCGCGGGCACGGCACGGGCCTCGACCGACTTCAGGTAGTCCATGTTCCGGTACGTGCTGTAGCCCCAGCCCGCCAGGAGGCCGATGGTGACCAGCGTCATCGCGGCCACGCCCGCCACGCGCAGCGTGTGGCGGCGGCGCTCCAGCTTCACGTCGGCGCCCGCGAGGCGCTGCTCGGGAAACACCACGTCGCGCAGCAGCGAGGTGAGGAAGTAGCTGCGGCCACTGCTCTTCTGCGGCGCGAGCATCGCGCGCTCGATGCCGAAGCTGCGCGAAAGGCTCCCCATCACGCGGTCGATCGGGCTGCCCTTCTGCGTGCCGCTGGTGAAGTACACGCCGCGCACCCACGGCGGCTGCGCGAAGCGCGAGCCGGTGAACACCTGGTCGAGCAGGTCGGACAGCAGCGAGCCGATGGAGCCGAACTGCGCCGGAAAGCCGAAGATCGCCGCGCGGCGCGTGCCGTCGGTCTCGCGCTGCATGCGTGCGATCAGCCCGTCGTTGACGCGGTTGTGCAGCAGCGCGAACTCGCGGTGGAAGGCGGTGGAGAGGCCCTTCTCCTCGAGCTGCACGTTCTCGTCGGCCGGCAGCGTGAAACCGAAGACCTGCGCACGCTGCTCCTTGCCGAGGTCGTCGAAGTAGTCGGTGAAGCCGTAGAGCAAGTCGCTCTTGGTGACGAGCACGTACACCGGCAGCCGCGTGGTGAGTTGCGAGTCGAGCTCGAGCAGGCGCGCGCGGATCGATGCGGCGAGCTGGGTGCGCTGCTCGGGGCCCTGGCTCAGCAGGTCGGCCACGCTCACGGTCAGGAACACGCCGTTCAGCGGACGGCGCGGGCGCGCTTTCTTGAGCAGGCCCAGGAAGCCTTCCCAGGCGCTCTTGTCCTCGGACTGGTGGCTGTCTTGCGTGGTGTAGCGCCCGGCGGGGTCGATCAGCACGGCCTCGTCGGTGAACCACCAGTCGCAGTTGCGCGTGCCGCCCACGCCGCGGATCGCGCCGGGGTCGAACTTCTCGGCCAGCGGGAACGACAGGCCCGAGTTGACCAGCGCGGTCGTCTTGCCCGCGCCCGGTGCGCCGATGAACACGTACCACGGCAGGTCGTACAGGTAGCTGCCGCCGGAGATCGACATCCAGTCGCGCCAGCCGGGCTTCTTGCCGGCGGCATGCATGCGCATCTGCTTGAGCGTGGCGACGGCTTCGCTGAAGCGGGTGTCGAGAATCTTCTGCTCGCCGTTGACCGGTGCATCGGTCTTGACGCTCGGGGCCTTCATGAGCCCATCGGTCAGGTGCTGGCTCGCGCGGCGCGCGCGCCAGCGACGCCACAGCATGCGCAGCACGACGATCAGCACGATGGCGCCGATCAGCAGCCAGCGCACCGTTTCGCTTTCGAGCGGCGCGAGCGAGCCGATCTTCACCAGCGGGCCGATCCACCAGATCAAGAGCGCGACGACGATCAGCGCCAGCAGGGTCAGCAGCACCGGGCTGAACAGGAAGCCGAAGATTTTCTTGATCATTTCGTCGCTCCTGTGTCGGCAGCGACCCGTTCGGGTTCGGTCAGCAGGACGATGTCGACGCGGCGGTTGCGCGCCCGGTTGGCGGGCGTGTCGTTGGCGGCCACCGGCTCGGCGTCGGCCTTGCCGTCGGAGCGCATGCGCGCCGGATCGACCAGCGTGGTAAGCGCGCCCTTCACCGCGTCGGCACGCGCGGCCGAGAGGTGCCAGTTGGACGGATAGCGCAGCGAGCGGATCGGCTGGTTGTCGGAGTGGCCGGTGATCAGCACATCGCCCTTCACCTCGGCCAGCGCCTGGCCGATGCGGCGCAGCACCGGCAGCGAGGCCGCCATCGGCTCGGCGCTGCCGGAGCTGAAGAAGGAATCGCCGCGCAGCCGCACCACGCTGCGGTCGGCCTCGTCGGTCACGGTGACCAGACCCTGCTTGACCTCGGGTTCGAGGAAGCGCGCGAGCCGTGGCGTCTTGGCGGGCGGCGCCGGCGGCGCGATCTGGATGTTGGGCACGCGCAGGCCCGAGACGGCCGCGTACGTGGTGTCCGAGCGGTAGTTGAGCGTGAGCCGCAGGCCCACCCAGGCCAGCGCGAGCAGGAGCGCGAAGCCCGCCGCGAACACCCACAGCGGCAGCGATTCGCGCAGCCGCACCGTGCCCGCGCCCTGCCCGCGCCAGTGCGGGGAGAGATTGGCTTCGAGCGGCGGGCGATCCTTGGCAATGAGGTCGGCGAGGCGCTGGCGCACCGAGTCGAGCTGCGTGCGGCCGTTGTCGACCACGCGGTAGCGACCCTCGAAGCCGAGCGCGAGCACGCTGTAGATCAGCTCCAGCAGCTGGCGGTGCGTGGGCACGTCCTGCGCCGAGCTTGGCGAGCAGCTGGAACACCTTCTCGCCGCCCCAGGTCTCGTTGTGGAACTGCACCAGCAGGCTCTGCTTGTTCCAGCCGGCCTGCACGCCCCAGGGCGTGTTGGCCACGGCCTCGTCGAGCGCGGTGCACAGTACGTATCGCGCGGCGAGCACCGATTCGTTGCTCACACCCGAGCGGCGCGCCGTGGCGTCGAACTGGTTCACCGCATCGGCGGTGGAAGCGCGCAGGGCCGGCACGTTCGGCGGCTGCGCGAGGTTGCGCAGCTTGCCGATCAGCACCAGCAGCTTGCCGGCGGCCGACACCAGCGGGTTGAGCAGGCCGATCTCGCCGACCTCGGCCGCGGGCGTCGGATCGGCGCCGCCGAAGAAAGGCGCGGGCGCAGCCGCAGGCGGCGTTCCGCCCGGCGTGCGCGGCTTGGGCTTGATGACCGTGCGTTCCGACTCGAAGGCGGCGAAGGGGTCGGGAGGTGTGCTCATGATGGTGTTCCGTTTCCGTCGGCCGGATGTGGCTAGGAACGAATGGCCCAGAACGCGAGGTCGAGGCCCGGGAAGTCGCCGGCGATGTGCATCGCGATGCCGCCGGATTGCTCGAGCTGGCGCCACAGGTCGCTGTTGCGCGTTTCGAGTTCGAAGTAGTTGGCGCCGGTATGGAAAGGAATCTGGCGCGGCGCGACTGGCATCGGCGTCAAGGTGACGCTCGGCAGCGCGAGGTTGACCAGGTCGCGAATGCGCTCGACCGGGCCGATCTTGACCTGCGTCGGAAAGCGCGCGCGCAGCGCCTCGCTCGGCATGCTCGCATTCACCGCGAGCACGAAGGTCGCCTTGCGCTGCAGTTCCACGTCCGTCACCATCGCCACGCGCACGCTGTGCTTGCGGTCGTGCAGCTCGATGCGGATGGCCGACTGCTCGAACACCATCGAGAGGCTGCGGCGCAGGTCGTCCATCACCGGGCGGAAGCTCAGCGCCAGGTCGTCGTGGATGTAGGGGCCGAAGCGCGCCACGCGGCGCGAATCGCGAAAGCTCGAGAGATCGCCCGCCAACCCGATCGCATGCTCGAAGAAATGCTGCAGGTGCAGCATCGCGCTCTTGGCCAGGTGCGCAAAGATGGCTTCGTTGCGGTTCACGGCCTGCAGCAGCATGAAGTCGGCAATCTCGGCCACGCCGCCGGTGCCGCCTTGGGTCATGCGGCCGGCGAGCGCCTCGCCGCGCTGGCGCAAGAGGCCCAGCAGTTCGTCGAGCCAGGCGCGGATCACCGCATGGCCCGCCACGTCGAGCAGCGGCGGCAGCATCGCGCGTTCGAGCTGCACCTGGTTGTCGACACGGCGCTCGACCACGCGGGCCACGCCCATCGTGGTCCAGGCGTCGGTGGCTTCGCTGGCGCGCATCAGGCGCGTGTGGAGCTGGCCCAGCTGCAGCATGGCGGTGCACTCACCGGCGGTGTTGGAATCCGGCACTTCGGATTCGAGCACGCGGTGGCGCACCAGCTCTTCATAGTCTTCGGCATCGGCCTCGCGCGCGCCGGCGCGGCGCAAGGGCAGCGCGAGCACGACCGCCTCGTCGCGCATGGTCGAAGGAATGTCGATGGGCTCGGGCAGCGGATCGACCGCCGGCATGTCGAACACCGTGCCGTCGCCGAAGATGCCGACCGCGCGCACCAGCGCGAGCTTGCCCAGCGTGAGCGCGGCCTAGTCGATTTCGAGTTCGGCGAATCCCCAGGCGTAGGGGGTGGTCGAACGCAAAAGCACATGCCGCGCATGATCGGCATGACGCTCGCTCTGCTGCAGGTGCTGAGGCTGCAACAGCATCCCCTCGCTCCAGACCACTTTTGTTCGCCAACTCATCCGCACTCCGTCAACGGCAAGGGTTGCCTGAAAGAAACACGAAGTTTCCGGCGCGGCGGGCGGCGGGCAAATCCGCCTAATGGCCTAGATGGAGGGGTTTGGAGCTACGGCGAAGGGACTAGGGCGCGCGGCGCAATGCCGTGGCAGTCTCCATTCAGCGCGCTGTGGCGCGCAGGGCTTCGACCTGCTCCGCGTACGCCTTCTCGATGCGCTGCAGCCGCTGCTCGCGCGCCGCCGCGTTGACCCACGAGGCGGCCATGGCGCGCTGCCTGCCGAGCTGGTATTCGAGCCGCGCCTCGGGCAGCAACGCGCTGTCGTCGGCCGCGGCATAGCCGTAGGCCGCGCGCAGGTTCTTCAGCACTTCACGCTCGGCATCGGCACGCGCGCCCTTGCCCTGCCCGTAGGTGGTCAGGAAATTCTGCAGCTTCGCTTGGAACTCGGACGGGTAGTTGCGCCGCACGACCATCGGCGCGCCGGGCGGCGGCTCGGACTCCCAGATCACCTGGAGCCGCTCGGTCTCGATCGGAAACTGCTGCCTGAAGCGCTCCAGGTCGGTGGTGTTATTGGTGGCCACGTCGGCATCGCCGTTCGCCACGGCGAGCGCGGTGGCCTGGTGGGTCCCGACGAATTCGCTGCGAAAGCGCGTCTCCATCTCGATCTTGTGGGGCAGGAACAACTGGCTCTGCGGCACGATGAAGCCGGTGACCGACCGGCTGTCGCCGCGCGCGAGCTGCCAGCGCTCGGGCTCGGCGAGCATGCCTTCCAGGGTATTGAACGGGCCGGCCTTGCGGGTCAGCAGCACGGCGCGGTGCTCGGGCATGCCGGGGCGGCGCGCGATCTGCGCCACCACCTTCATGCGCCGCTGCATGACCGCATCGAGCGCCAGCTTGGCCGAGAGAAAGGCCATGTCGATCTCGTCGCGGCCGATGGCGCGGTCGAGTTCTTCATAAGTGGGCACGGAGTACGCATTGACCGGAATGCCGAGGGCGCGACTCATGTCGGCCATGAGCGGTTTCCACAGGTCGCGCGATTCGACGGTGCCGCCCAGCGGCAGCACGCCGAAGCGGATCGCCTGGAGGGACGGCGCGGCCTTCTCGGGCGCGGCGGGGTTGACGCCTTGCGCGAGGACCGACTGCGGCAGGGCCGACGCGGTTGCAATGGTGACGAAGGCCAGAGCTACTGTCAGCAGTCGCTTGAGTCGGAGGAACATATTCAGGGTGTCGCATCCTTGAGGACGCTGACCTGCTCCGCATAGCCGCTCTCGATGCGCTGCAGCCGCGCCTGACGTGCGGCATCGTTCACCCATTGCGCCGTCATGGCGTTCTGCTTGGCCAGCTGATAGGCGAGCTTGGCGGCGGGCTCCAGCGAGCTGTTGTCGGCCGCAACGAACCCGGCCAGGTCGTGCAGCGACTTGAGCACCACGCGCTCGGCATCGCCGCGCGGCCCCTTGGCGCGGCCGTAGCCGGTCATGAAGGCCTGCACGCGGTTGCGCAACTCGGGCGAGTACTCGCGCCGCACCACGATCTGCGCATGGGGGATGAGGTCGGACTCCCACAGCACCTGCAGCCGCTGCGCCTCGGCCGGAAAGCGCTGCTTGAAGCGCTCGAAGTCGGCCGAGTTGTTGGTGGCGACGTCGGCCTCGCTGTTGGCCACGGCCAGCGCGTTGGTCTGGTGCGTGCCGACGGTCTCGCTCAGGAAGCGCGTCTCCATCGCGATGTGGTTCGGCAGGAAAAGCTGCAGCTGCGGCACGATGAAGCCCGACATCAACTGCTTCTCGCCGCGCGCAAGGCGCCAGCGGTCCGGCTGGTCCAGCAGGTTCTTCGCGAATTCAGGGGCGGCGTCTTGCGCGCCAGCAACAGCGCGCGGTAGCCGGGCAGGCCGTCGTGCCGCACGACCTGGGCCACCACCTTCATGCGGCGCTGCGTCACGGCGTCGAGCGCCATCTTTCCGGAGAGGAAGGCCCTGTCGACCTCGTCGCGCTGGATGGCCTGCTCCAGCGCTTCGTACGAATTGACCGAGAGCACGCTCACCGGCCGGTTGATGGCGCGGCTCAGTTCGGCCAGGAGCGGGTCCCAGTCGCTGCGCGATTCGAAGGCGCCGCCGAGCGGCAGGATGCCGAAGCGAACGGGGGCCGTGTCCGACGGGGCGGTCTGGGCCGCGGCCAGCAGCGGCAGGCCACGAGCAATGCCAGCGACGCCGCACGAAAGGCGGCGAGAACATCGGCGAAGCGGCGCAAGGAAGCCTGCATTTTGGGACCGGAAGTCTTGGGGCCGCGGCGATTCGGCGAGTCTAACATGGGCGATGCGGACGCCATTACATATCAAATACAGGCATTTTTCGTGATGTTTTTCCTGCTTCCATGTTCCGGGGAAGCCTCATAAGCTCGGCCCTCATGCGTCCGATGCATCAATGAACTGGAACCTCCGCTTCCTCCGTGGGCTTGCGCGCCTCACTTTCGCCCAGCAATTGATCCTGCTGGCGCTGGTGCCGGCCACCGCGGCGACGCTGGCGGCCATTGCCGTCCTGACGCGGCAGCACCTGGGCAATCTTACCGAACTGATGCGCGCCAATGCGCAGACCGTGGCGCTTCAGGTGGCCACGGTGGCGCAGGCCCCCCTCTCGCGCATGGACCGCTGGGCCCTGCAGCGCACGGCCCAGTCGGGCACCTACCAGCCGCACGTGCAGCAGGTGCAGATCTGGACGGAGGACGGCGAAATCGTCGCCAACTCCGAAACCGTCGACCGCATGCGCGGCGAGGGCCTGCAGGTGGTGGTGCCGATCGTCGCCGACGACGGCCGGCACAACGGCAAGGTGATGGTCGAGATCAGCCTGAGCGCGGTGCAGAGCGCCCGGCGCTCGGTCTGGCTCAACGTGGTGCTGGTGCTGGCGATCAGCCTCTTCGGCGTCGGGTTGGCGGGCTGGTGGGCGGCGCGGCGCATCAGCGAGCCGATCCGCGCGCTGGGCGATGCGGTCGACCGCCTGGGCGCGGGCCAGGACGCGAGCGTGGCCATCGAGGGCACCTCCGAAGTGCGGCATCTGCAGCACGGCTTCAACCAGGCAGCGCGCGCGCTCGCCGAAAGCCGGCGGCTGCTGCAAAGCCGCATCAACGAGGCCACGGCCGAGCTGGCGCGCAAGAACCAGCAGCTCGAGGTCGCGAGCCAGGCCAAGACCCGCCTGCTGGCCGCCGCCAGCACGACCTGCGCCAGCCGCTGCACGCGCTCACGCTGTTCTCCGACGGGCTGGCCAACGGCGAGACCGACCCGGTGAAGCTGCCGCGCATCGGCCACATCCGCGAATGCGTCGAATCGCTCGATCGCCTCTTCTCGGAGCTGCTCAACCTGTCGCAGCTCGATGCCGGCGTGCTGCAGCCGCAGTGGACCGACTTTCCGCTCGACCGCCTGTTCGACGAGATCAGCCGCAACTTCCGCCCGGTGGCCGAGCAGCAGGGCCTCAGGCTGGTGGCGCGCAAGACCGAGCTCTGGGTGCGCTGCGACTACGTGATGCTCTCGCGCATCCTGAACAACCTGGTGTCGAACTCGCTGCGCCACACCATCGAGGGCGGCGTGCTGATCGGCGCGCGGCGCCGCGGCAAGGGCGTGCGCATCGACGTGGTCGACACCGGCGTGGGCATCGCGATGCAGCACTAGGCGCGGGTGTTCGAGGAGTTCTACCAGGTGGAACCCACCGGCCGCCAGGCGGCGTGCGGCGCGCACGGCATGGGCCTCGGCCTGGCCACCGTGCAGCGCCTGGCCGAGCTGCTCAACACGCGCGTCGAGCTCAGTTCCAGGCTGCACAAGGGCACCTGCGTGCGCGTGCTGGTGTGCTCGGCCCCGGCCGCCCTGCCGGCGCCGGTGACGTCGCTCGCGGCCGCCGACACCGACGAGGAAGCCAGCCTCGCGAACCTGCGCATCCTCGTGATCGACGACGAGCGCACCATCCTCGAAGGCCTGTCCGTGGTGCTCTCCAACTGGGGCGCCGTGGTGCTGGCCGCCCAGACCCGCGCCGAGGCGCTCGCATTGGCCGACGCCTGGGATCAACCGCCCGACGTGGTGGTGAGCGACCTGCTGCTGCAAGGCGGCGACAACGGGCTCGACGTGATCGCCGCGCTCGAGCGCCATCCGCGCGGCATCGGCCCCGGCACGGCACGCCTGCTGGTGACGGGCGAGACCAAGCCCGACCGCCTGCGCGAGGTGGCGAGCGCCGGCATCACGGTGCTCTACAAGCCGGTCTCGCCGCGCGTGCTGCGCCAGGCGATCCAGGCGCAGCGCGCGGCCGCGCTGCTCAATGTCGACGCCTAGTCCATCGGAGATAGGCCGAGCGGCCGCAGTGATGTGCATTTCCTCACGCTGGCACGCCCGTCCGGACCCGACAGAAGCCCTCCGCCTTATCGCGCGAAGCAGGGTGCGTCCTTACATTGGGTCATTGCACCTTGCTGCAGAAGCAGTCCCATGCCCGTCGTCGCGAAAAACATCCTCCCACTCTTCCCAAGAAGACCGCACAGCACTACCCGCGCCATGCTGGCCTTCGGCATGACCATCGGCCTGGTGCTCAGCCTCGTGTTCGGCAGCCGTGCCGCTTCGGCGGCGGTCAACCTCACCGTGCTGATGGGCGAGGACAGCGCGGCGCATTCGGAGTTCGTGCAGCAGCTTCGTGCGGACCAGGAGCCCGGCGGCAAGTTCGAGCTGGTTCGCCTCTCGCCCGGCGGCGCCGAAGCGTCGCAGGGCGCGGAGACCGCCGGCGCCGATCCCGAGCGCGCCAACGCGGGCGGGCGCACGCGCAGCCTGCGGGCGTCGTCCGACGCGGGGTTCACCGTGGCGGTGGGCGTGGCCGCTGCGCGCGCCGCCGTCGATCGGCCGGGGCAGGAGCCGCTGGTGCTCGCGATGCTGAGCCGGCTCGACTACGAAACCCTCCGGGCCGGCAACCCGGCCTTCAGGCGCGGCGACCGCCGCGTGGGCGTGCTGCTGCGCGACCCGGCCATGTCCGACCAGCTCGCGCTCATCGGCGCGGTGCTGCCGCAGAAGCACCGCATCGGCGTGGTCGCCACGCCCGAATCGGAGCCGCTGGTGCGCGAGCTGCAGCGCGCGGCGCAGGGTGCGAACCCGGCCTGGGACGTACGGGTGGAATACGCGCCCGACGCGAAGTCGCTCGCCGCCGCCTTGCGCACCGTGGTGCCGCTGAGCGATGCATTGATGGTGTTGCCCGACCTGATCGGCGACAACCAGGCCGCCACGCTGTCGGTGCTGCGCGCCGGTGCGGGCGCCGGCCTGCCGGTGTTCGGCGCCAGCGAGGGGCTGGTGCGCTCGGGCGGCCTGGCCGCGCGGTATCGACGCCGGCCCAGCTCGCCCAGCAGGCCCGCCTGCTGGGTCAGAAGGTGGCCAGCGCGGGGAACAACAACAGCGGCCCACTGGTGGAAGCGGCAACGCCTGCCACCGTGCGCGTCAACGCCACCGTGGCACGCGGACTCGGACTGCGCCTGCCGGAGGAACGGGAACTGACCGAACGACTCGCGGCCACGCGATGAGCACCGCCCGCCCCCCCGAAAGCTCGGTGCCCGCCGAAGCGGGGAGCGCGAACACGCCGGCCGACACCACCTCGCCGTCACCCGCCCCGCACGCGCTGGTCGTGCGCGGCGGTCGCGCTGGCGCTCACCGGCTGGTTCACGCACAACCGACTGCAAACCCTCGAAGCCGCCTTCGACGCCGAGGGCGAAGCCGTGGCGCGCCAGGTGGCGGCCATGTCCGACCTGAGCCTCTACGCCGGCGACCTGCCGGCGCTGCAGAACGTGGCCAACGCCGCGCTGCGCGGCGGGCAGGTGATTCGCGTCGAAATCAGCAACAGCGCCGGCGTCTACGTCACGGCCGGCCCCAAGACCGAATCGCTCGCGCAGCTGCGCATGTTCACTTCGCCGGTCACCTTGCGCGAGGCTTCGCGCGCCAGCGCCTTCGCGCCCGCGGGCTCCACCGCGGCGGGCGAGACGCCCATCGGCCTGGTGCAGACCTTTCGCGACACCACGGCCTACGTGCGCGAGCGCACCCGCTCGCTCATCGCGGGCATCGGCATCGCACTGGTGGCGCTGCTGGCCGCCTGGGCCTCGGTGCGCCACATGGCGCGCACGGTGGCGCGGCCGCTGCGGCGCGTGTCGCGCACCGTCGCCGCGCTCGAAGCCGGCCACTTCGACATGCGCTGCGAGGTGGTCGAGGGCGGCACGCGCGGCACCCACGAGCTGGCCGTGCTCGCGCACGACATCGACCGGCTGGCCGAACGCCTGCAGCACAACCGCCAGGTCAGCGAGGAGCGGGTGCGCGAGGCCACCGCCGTCGCGCTGCAGCGCATGGCCGAGGCCGAGCAGGCGGCGCTTTCACGCGCGCGCTTCCTGGCGGCCGCGAGCCACGACCTGCGCCAGCCGCTGCATGCCATGGGCCTCTTCATCGACGGCCTGCTGCCGACCGCCACCGCCACCCAGCGCCCGGCCGTGCTGCGGCTGCAGGAGAGCACCGAATTCATGGGCGTGCTGCTCGACGACCTGCTCGAGATCTCGCGGCTCGATGCGCAGGTGCTGACACCGGCCATCACCAAGGTCTCGCTGGCCGCGCTGTTCGACCAGCTCGATGCGCAGCACACGGCCAACGCCATCGAAGCGCGCGTGCGGCTGCGCTGGAGCGACCGCGGCCTGGCGGTGCGCACCGACGCGGCGATGCTGCAGCGCATCGTCGGCAACCTCGTGACCAATGCGCTGCGCCATGCGCCGGAGGGCGGCACCGTGCTGGTCGCCGCGCAGCGCAGCGCGGCCGGCGTGCGCATCGAGGTGCGCGACAACGGCGTGGGCATCGCGCCGATCCACCAGGGCCGCATCTTCGAGGAGTTCTACCAGGTGGCGAACACCGAGCGCGACCGGCGCCGGGGCTTCGGGCTGGGCCTGGCGATCTGCGCGCGCATCGCCGCGCTGCTCGGCACCCGCATCACCGTGCGCTCGGCCCTGCAGGCGGGAAGCACCTTTGCGTTCACGCTGCCCATGACCCGCGCGGCCGACGTCGTGCCGCCCGAGCCCGCGCCCGTGGCGCCGACCCCGCTGGCCGGCCTGCACTGCCTGGTGGTCGACGACGACCCCGCCATCCTCGACGGCAGCCGCGCGCTGCTGGAGCAATGGGGCTGCGACGTCGAGTGCGTGACCACCGGCGCCGAAGCCATCGCGCGGCTGGGCACCGGCGACATCCACTTCGACGCGGTGCTGTGCGACCTGCAACTGGCCGGCGAGGGCGACGGCGTGGATGTGATCGATGCCGCCAAGCGCCTGCAGCCCGATGCGCTGGCGGTGCTGGTGTCGGGCGCCACCGGACCCGAAGTGCTGCAGCGGCTGCGCCATGGCGGCGTGATGCTGCTGACCAAGCCGGTCGCACCGGCCAAGCTGCGCGCGCTGCTCACCACCCGGCGGCACGCGCACGTGACCTGAGATTCGCTGCTGCGGCTCAGGCCGCTTCCGCGGTGCGGGAGAACTGCTTGCGGTACACCGTGGGCGACACCTTGAACGCCGAGAGGAAGTGCTTTCGCAGCGACACCGCGGAGCCGAAACCCGCGCCGGTCGCGACGCGCTCGACCGGATGGTCCGTGGTTTCGAGCAGCCGCTGGGCCAGGGCCAGGCGCTGGTTCTGGATCCACTGGCCCACCGTGGTGCCCGTGGATTCGCGGAAGCGCCGCGTGAAGGTGCGACGGCTCATCAATGCACGCCCGGCGAGGTGGTCGAGCTCATGGGGAATGTCGAGGTGCCGGCCGAGCCACTCCAGCAGCGGCGCGAGGCGGTCGCGCTCGGCGGTGGCCGGCACGGGTTGCTGGATGTACTGCGCCTGTCCGCCCTGCCGGTGCGGCGCCACTACCATGCGCCGCGCGGCGCGGTTCGCGGTCTCGGCGCCGTAGCGCACGCGCAGCAGGTGCAGGCAGCAGTCGATGCCCGCGGCCGTGCCGGCGGAGGTGAGTACGTCGCCGTCGTCGACGTACAGCACCTCGGGTTGCAACTTCACTTTCGGGTACTGCTTTGCGAACGCGGCGGCCAGGTTCCAGTGCGTGGTGGCCGGTCGGCCGTCGAGCAGCCCGGCCTCGGCCAGCACGAAGGCGCCGAGGCACAGGCCGACCACCGTCGCCCCCCGCCGGTGCGCGGCCTGCAGTGCGCGGATGAGCGCAGGCGGCGCGGGCCGGCCGTCGTCGCGCCATGAGGGCACCACCACGATCTGCGCGCGGCGGATCGCCTCCAGTCCGTGTGGCACCACGAGCTCGAAGCCTGCATTGGTCTGCAGCGGCCCCGGCTCCGGCGCACACACCCGCATGCGAAAGCGCGGCGCACCCGCTTCCGTACGATCCTCGCCGAAGACCATGCAGGGCACGGAGAGGTGAAAGGGGCTGATGCCGTCGAAGGCAACGACGGCGATGGTTTCGGCGGATGGAGGGGCCATGGCCCGATCTTATCGATGAATGGCTATCGGGCCACTTTCGCAGAAGCGGTCGAAAGCGAAGAATCGAGCCATTCCTACAACACCACCGAAGGACCCAGACCATGAGCAGCACTCCCACACCGCGCCGCGCCCTCGTCGTGATCGACGTGCAGAACGCATACTTCGAAGGCGGCGGGCTGCCGATCGAATACCCGCCCATCGAAGACACGCTGCCCAACGTGACCCGGGCCATGGATGCGGCCCGCGCGGCCGGCACGCCCGTCGTCGTGGTGCGCCACCACGCGCCCAAGGGCGCGCCGGTGTTCCAGGCCGACACCCACAACGGGCAATTGCACCCCGAGATCGCGAAGCGGCCGCACGACCACCTGATCACCAAGACCTTCCCGAGCGTCTTCACCGGCACCGACTTCGCCGACTGGCTCGCCCGCAACGAGATCGACACGCTGAGCGTGGCCGGCTACATGACGCAGAACTGCGATGCGTCCACCATTTTCGAAGCCATGCACCGTGGCCTGAACGTGGAGTTCCTGGCGGATGCGAGCGGCGCCCTGCCCTACGAGAACGCGGCGGGCAAGGTCACCGCAGAGGAAATCCACCGCGTCTTCAGCGTCGTCTTCCACAGCAACTTCGCGGCCGTGACCACGACCGCTGCGTGGATCGCGGCGATGCAGGAAGGCCAAGTCATCGCGAAGGACAACGTGGTGATGTCCAATCGCCGCGCACGCGGGGTCTGAGAGGCTGGGTGAAAGTGGGGGCTCGATCACGCTGACGGTGTGATCGCTCAGCGCACTGGTTGATCGGCCAGCACGACAGCCGCGCCTCTCGTGCACAGGGCACCGGATGCTCCCCGCAGCGAAATAAAGGAGGAGCGAAGCCGGGGACATTCGCGGAGGGGAGCACCCGGTGCCCTGTGCACGCGCCCTGAACAGGCGCGGACAGCCTCAGAAGTCCGCGCAGCCGTTGCGCTTCTCGGTGTCCACGCAGCTCGAGAGGTTCGGCCGAGAACGCACGCGCGACCATTCGCGCGCCAGGACGTCGCCGCCCTGCGATGCGCGGTCGCCTTCGAGCGGCCCCGTCGCAAAGCAGATCGGCGGCGGGCCGATGTTGCGGTCGTACACCCAGGTGGCCGGCAGGTCGCGCAGCACGTCGGGCCGGGGCAGGTCGGGCATCACCCTGACGGAGAGATTGCCCGGCACCACGTTGACCGCATAGCCCTCGGCGGAAGTGAAGCTGCCATTGATCGGATACGTCCCCGGCGGGCTCGACGGCAAGGCCGGCGAACTGAGGAAGCCCATGAAGCCCGCCCCCGTGTCGCCCAGGATCAACCCACCGATCCCGTAGCTGAACAACGGATTCGGAAAGCCGAAAAAGCGGCTCGCATTGCCGACCACCACCGTGGCCACCGGTTGCTGCGCATAGATGAAGTGGTTGTCGCCCGGCGACACGGTCACCGTGCACAGGCCGAGATACGCGCAGTGATAAAGATTGGGCAACAGGCCCGAGCCGTGCAGGCCGCCGCGGTTTTCGCCGACCCAGGTGTCGGCCCACACGCGCCATGGCGCGCCGGTGATCGTGTAGGTGCCGAGGTTCTGGAAGCGCGAGGCCGCCACGAGGTCGGTGCCGCTCGTGCTGCTCACGTTGGTGCCCAGCAGCAGGTCGCCGGCCAGCGTGCGCACGTACACCGTGTCGGCCGCCATCGAAGTGGCCGACTCGACCTGCGGCGCATTGCCAGCGGCGTCGTAGCCGGTGACGGAGACCGACCCCAGCTGCACGGTGTCGACATCGACATAGCGGAAGGCCCCGGCCGCACCGCCGCCGACGGTGGCCGCGCTGACGTTGTTGGGCGCCGTGTCGAGCAGCACGCTGCCGCCGGTGGAACGCGCCATCAGCGTGCCGGCGGTAATGGGCGCACCCGCGGCCTGCGTGATGTTGCCGCCGCCACCGTTCTGCAGCGTGAGCGCCGAAGGCAGGTTCAGCGGACCGACGACGTTGATGTCCGCGGCGTGTGCGTTGCTGCCGGTCACGATGGTGGGCGCGTCGAGCCGCGTGAATTCGGCCGCCGACACCGCAAAGCCCATGGCCGCCGTGCCGCCCAGCGTGATGGCGTTGGCCGTGCGGTCGACCGCATTGCCCGCCGCGTCCACGCCGCCGGGCCGCAGGTTCAACACATTGCCTGCGCGCACGGTGCCGTCGATCACCAGCGCGTCGACCGAGCCGTCGTTGCTGGCGCGCAGCACCACGTTTCGGTTGCCGTCGACACGGGCGCCCGTGGCGATGACGAGGCCCGTGCCGTTGGCCTGCGATTCGCCCGCGATGTCGATGTTGCCCACGCCCAGTGTGGTGACGAGCGCGTTGCTGGCCAGCAGCACGCCGCCCGACTTGTCGCTCGCGGCACCGGGCGTCACGAGGCCGCGGATGCTGATGTTGCCGTCGACGCTGCGCACCTGCGTGTTGGCGAGATCGACGGCCTGCACCGCGATCGGCCCCGTGCTGGGATCCGTCACGCCGCTGCCGATGCCGACGATCGAGATGTCGCCGCCGGTGGTGAGAATCAGGTTGGCCGGCCCGCCCGAACTCATGCGAACGCCCCCGCCGCCCGGGGCGGTGCCAGAGATCGACACGTCGCCGGTGCTGCTCTGGATGACGACGCCATTGAACTCGACCGCCGCGCTGAGGCCCGGGAACGTCGGCGCGGCGCGCTTGCCGGTGATCTGCACGAAGCCGCCGGGCCCCGCATCGCCCAGCGCGGTGGTCCGCGTGTCGATGCTGGTGTTGCTCAGCTGGATGGCCTGGTTGCTCGAGGTGCCGTTGTCGGCATTCATCGTGACATTGCCGCCGTTGGTGAGTATCTGTCCCGAGTACACGATACCGGCGGGGAAGCCGCCCCCCGCGCCCTTGGTGTTGAAGACGACGTCGAGCGGCCCGGTCGTGGACCGGATGATCGTCGGCACATAGGTACAGGGAAAGACGGGGCAGGCCGATACGGCGTTCTGGCCGATGGCGTTCGCGGCATCGAGCTGGAAGGTGAGCGGCGTCGCCCCGGCGGTGCGCTCGATCACGACACCGCTGTCGAAGTTGATGTTGCCCTGGCCCGTCCCGCCGGTGCCGGTCGTGATGGTCACGCTGTTGCCCTTGTCGAGCGCAGCGTTGATGTCGCTGTCCTGGATGGTCGAATCGACCAGCGGATTGAAGGGGTTGCCGGTGAGGCTGCCCGTGGCGGTGCCGTGCGCGATGGTGACGTTGAAGGGGTCGATCAGCCAGGATCCCGCGCTGCCCACGGGCGCCGAGGCGTCGGCCCGCACGCCCGTCAGGTTGAAGTGCGGGGCCGAGGTTTCGATGAAGCCGCCATTGCCGCCCGCCGCGCCGCCACGTGCCGACAGGCTTCCGAAAGCGCGCAGCGTGTCGCCCGCCACGACCTTCACGCTGCCGCCGTTGCCGACACCCGCGCCGGCGTTGGCTTCCAGGCTGGTGGTGCTGCCGAGCGCGATCGCGTTGGTGGCCGAGATGTCGATGCTGCCGCCGCCCGTCGCGCCGCTGGCGTCCAGGCGCGCGATCAATGGCTCGTCGCCGGACAACCCGGAGATCAGCACGTTGCGGCCTTTGATCGAGATGTCGCCGCCCTTGCCGGTGTCGCTCGCGACCGAGATGAAGGCGCCGGTGTCGGTGGGCGCAACGCCGGCGTCGAGCGCCGCGAAATCGGAGAAGTTGATCAGGCGCAGCGCGACATCGGTACCCTGGCCATCGATGGCGATGGTGCCGCCGGACGTTCGCAGCGCGTTGGACTGCCCCTGGGCGTTCACCTCCACGCCATAGACCGGGAAGCCGTCGGGCGTCAGCACGATGTTGCCGCCACCGTCGAGCGCGGCACTGAAGCCCTCGCCGCCCGATCGGCCGGTGATGTCGATGCGCCGGCCGTTGCCGGCCTTGATGGTGCCCGAGAGGGACACGCCGTTCGATCCCTCCGCCGTGCGCCCGACCGCGGCGAACGCCGTGCTCTGCCGCGCCGTGTCCAAGTTGCCGGCGGTGCCCGAGATAAGCACATCGCCGCCGGCGTCGATCGGAACGTCGCTGCTGACGAAGACGCCGGAATGCCCGCGGATGTTGCCGACCGGCAGGTCGGTGGTCCAGTCGGTGCTGCGCCCCGTCAGCGCCACGTCGCCCCCGGTCGCAATGGAAGACCCGAAGGCCACGTTGACACCGGTGGCACCGACACCGCCGATGCCATCGACGCTGACCGTGCCGTTGCCGCTGGTCGTCAGCGTAGTGAACCAGAGCGCAACGCCCTCGCTGGCGATGAAGAGCGGGTCGCCGCGGTCCTGCGTCGTGACCCAGGAACGGCCCTGCCCGCGCAGGCTGATGCTGCCGCCGGAGCTGGTGGCGAGCGTGCTGCTGTTGAGGTAGATGCCGTCGCGCCACTGCTCGAGAGTACCTTCGGAACCCGAGGCCGAACCGCCCACCGCGCGGCCGTTCACTGCGTCGCCCTGGCCGAAGAAGCGGATGTTGCCGCCGTTGGCGTCGATGCTGGCGCTCTCCATGCGGATGGCACCCGCATAGTCGGTCGAGTTGTTCTGCGCGCTGTTGCCCGAGTGGATCTTGCTGGCGTCCGCCGCGCGGGCCGCGATGGCGCCCGTCGAATCGGCATTGAAGTCCACGTTCAACGCGCCCTGCTTGGAGGCGATGGCGGAACCGCTGTTCATGACGATGCTGCCGGCGGAATCCACGCGCAGCGTGGCGGTGCCGCCTTCCTGTTTCACCACCTGCACGTTCTCGCCGAAGTTCACGCCGCGCTGGTCGCCGATCGCGCCGCTGGCCAGCGTGACGTCGGTGCCGCGGCCCAGCGCGTTGCCGACACTGCCTGCATCGACGCTCGCGCCAGCGCCAAAGGCGGGGTAGTCCGCCTGGTAAGCGGGGACGTCGGCCGCATTGGCAACGTCGAGGTTGCCCGTCGGCGTTTCGATGCGCCAGCTGCCGTTGGCGCCACCCGCCGCACCGCCGCCGGCATCGACGCGCGCACCGCCGACCCGCAGGCCGTCGGCCACGGTCGTGATGGTGCCGCCCTTGCCGCTGCCGGCACCGCGCGCGCTCAGTTCGCCGAACACCTGCGCGCGCGATTCGCGCACCGGCGCGCTGGTGCCGTCCGCCAGGACCTGGCCCGCCACCGTGCCCACATCGACGGTGCCGCCCGCGCCTTCGCCGGTGGCATTGGCGCGCAGCGCCGACGTCGATGCCAGCGCCACGTCGTAGCCGCGCACGGCGACCGTGCCACCGCCGGCCTGTCCGCTGGCGGCGACCACCGCCTGCGGGCCTTCGTTCGCGGCCTGCAGCTGCACCTGCCCCGCCACGATGCGGATGCTGCCGCCGCGCTCGCCGGCCGCGGCGCCCGTGGCGTCGAGCGTGCCGCCGGTCATCTCGACCCGGTTGTCCTGCCCGCCACCGAGGAAGATTTCGCCGTTGCGCGTGCCCATGGTGCGCGCGCGCACCGTGCCGGTCTGGTTGACCACGAGTTCGCCCACCGTGGAGGAACTGCCGATCAGCGCCACGCGCCCGCCGTTGGCCTGCAGCGTGCCGCTGTTCTCGACGGACGCGCTGGTGGCCATGGCGTCGGAGCTGATGACGATGTTGGTGAGCCCGTCGCCCACGAGGTCGAGCGTGATCTTGCGGCCCGAGGCCAGCGCGACCGTGCCGCCGTCGGCGGTGATGCTGCCGGCGTTGCCCACCACGGCGCCCATCAGCACCACCGGGCCCCCGCCGGTGGCCGTGATGTTGCCGAGGTTGCGCACCGAGGTCGTGTCGCCGTTGGCGCGCTCGAAGGTGATGTTGGTGGCACCGTCGAGGAAGCTCTGGTCGCTGGTCTTCATGGCCAGCGTGGAGGCGATCAGTCCACCCACGTTCACCGTCGCGCCCTGGCTGAACAGCACGCCGTTGGGGTTGATCAGGAAGACCCGCCCGTTGGCGTTGAGCTGGCCCGCGATGGTCGAGAGTTCGGTGCCCATCACGCGGTTGAGCAGCACGCTGGACGCATTCGGCTGCGCGATGTTGACGACGCCGTTGGGACCGATCGAGAACGATTGCCAGTTGACGATGCCTCGCTGCAGTCCCTGGACGATGTTCATCACGCTCCCGGACTGCGTCATCGTGACGTTGCCGCCGAGCGGCGTGAAGCCCATGGACAGCTGCGCCATGGCCGGGACCATGCCCGCGCATGCCAGCGAAAGCACGATGGGCCGCAGTGGAAGGCGCTGCGGCCGTTGACGGGAAAGGTTGCGTTGCTTCATGGTCAGAACGCCTTGATGAGCTGCACGTACAGGCGCGGATTGCGCCCACCGCCATCGGTCTGCGCCGGCGGCGCGCCGGCGCGCCAGGCGAGCGTGGCATTGATCGAGAAATTGCCCGGCCTCGACCAGCTCAGGCCGATGCCGTAGCCGCGCAGGCTGTGGCTGTTGGCGCCGTCGAAGGGCGTGGGGTTGCGCACGATCTTTCCGCGCGCGGCGTCGTAGAACACGAAGGGCGTGAGCTCTTCGTCGTACGACCAGCGCCACTCGGCCGTGCCGATCACGCCCTGGTCGACCAGCAGCTCGCCCGAGGGATACGCGCGCACCGCACGCGCGCCGCCGAGCGCCAGCTTTTCCGACGCATCGAGGTTCTTGCTGGCCCATTGGCCGCCGACCGAGAGGTACAGCGAATGGCGCGGCATGATGGACTGCAGGCGCGAGAGCTGGAAGCTCAGCTTGGTGAAGCCGCCCTCGGTGTGGTGGCCCGTGCTGCCCTGGTCGAACTCGCGGCTCTGCGCATCGCGGATCGAGAGGTCGCCATGGTACAGCGTGCCCGAGCTGGCCCAGTAGCCGCCGCCCAGCAGTTCGTCGCGGCGCTCCCAGGTCCAGCCCACGCTCAGGCCGTGCACCCGTTTCTTCGAGACGAAATCCGCCGCGCGCATTTCGTCCGTCAGGTCCTTGATGTCGGCGCCGAAACGCAGGAACAGGTTCTGCTGGCGCTGGCGGATCCACGGGTAGCTGAGCGAGAAGTCGAGCACGTTGGCGCGCCCCTGCGCTTCGAGGTCGGCGAATTGGCCGCCCAGCTCGTAGCTCACGCGCGACAGGCCCAGGCCGGCACGCAGGCCGCTGGTGCCGATGGGCGCCTCGTAGGCGATGCGGCCGAACTGCAGCGCATTGCTGTTGGACACCATCACGCGCATGTCGAGGTTGTCGCCGATGCCGAAGGGGCTGAGCCAGCGTGCGGTGCCGCCCGCGCGGTAGCGCCCCGATTCCTTGGTGCCGTGGTTGTCGCCCTCGGCCGTGAAGGCCCAGCGCGGCGCGGCCGCCACCTCGACCGAGAGGTCGGTGGTGCCGGACTGCGTGCCTTCCTGCAGGCCCGACGACACCTTGACGCCGGGCTGGTCCGACAGCAGCAGCATCGAGCGTTCGTAGGCCGGCGCGTTGACCGCTTCACCGGGTTGCAGCGGTGCGAGAAAAAAACCGCGCACGCGCGCTTCGCTGATCGGCGCATCGGGCGCGACCACCACGTCGACCTTGCCCAGGCGCCCTTCGATCACGCTGATCTCGACGATGCCGTCGCGCACGGTCTGCACGGGCACCACGGCCTGCGCGAGAAAGTAGCCGCGCTCCTTGTAGCGCGCGGTGATCGCCTTGGCGAGTTCTTCGAGATCGGCCAGCGTGACGTCGCGGCCGATGTAGGGCGTGGTGATCGACTGCAGCTCTTCGTTGGTCAGCGCCTTGACGCCGTTGAGCCGCAGGTCGTTGAGCTTGAAGGTACCGGCCGCCGATGCGGGGCGCGGCGGCGCCGGCAGGCTCTGCGGTGCGACGGTGCCGGTGGCCTGGGCGAGCGGGCGGTCGCAGGTGCCGCACGGATCCTTGGTGGGCAGCAGTTCGGTGTTGTCGCCGGCATCGTTGGCCGAAGCGGCTTGCGGCTCGGCCTGTGCCTGCTCTTGGGCATGCGCGCGCTCGGCAGCCATGAAGAGCATGGCCGATACCAGCGCGCCGGTGGCCCACGCAACGGGACGCAGCGCGCTGCGCGGAGCGAGGGCAACAAGGGAGCGGTTGCTGTTCATGGCGTTGCGCATGGCTCAGCTCCCGACCGTGAGGCGCCAGTTGCCGATCAAATTGAACGGCGCCCAGAAGAAGGGATGGGACATCTTGGGATCCTTCAGCACGGCCAGTTGTCCGGCCTGCATGGCCTTCTGGATGTCGCGGCCCTTCGAGAGCTCTCCGTAGAGCGTGCTCATGAGCACCGCGGTCGCGTCGTCCGACACCGGCCACAACGATGCGATCAGGCTGGAGCTGCCGGCCGAGAGGAACGAACGCGTGAAGCCCAGCACCTCGTCGCCCTGCGCGATGCGCCCGAGCCCCGATTCGCAGGCCGAGAGCGTGACCAGCGCGGTGCCGTCCATCGGCAGCTCGAGGATTTCGTGCGCCTCCAGGAAATTCTGCTTGCCGCCTTCATTGGCCAGGAGGATGCGCGAGTACAGCGGGTCGACCGCATCGGCCTCGGCATGCGCCGCCACGTGCATCAGCGGCGAGCGCGCGGCCACGTCGCGGAACTGCGTCTTGGTGGCGGCCGCGCCCATGTACACGGTGTTGCGCGGGAACAGCTGCGCGAGCTGCTTGACCTCGGTCTCGGCGCCCGGCAGGTCGTACTTGTCCTCGATGCGCGGATTGCCGAAGGCGACCCGCGATGCGCTCACGCGCGGCGTGCGCTGCGCCAGCTGCACGGCGATGCTGATCGACGGCGCCACCGACACCGGGTGCGTCTCGATCACATAGCGGCCGTCGAGGCGCAGCGCCTGGAACGGCAGGTAATGCAGCGGGCCGTGGGGCACGATGATGAGGCGCTGGCCCGGCGCGAGGCCGAGCGGCCCGAGCAGCGCGGCGCCGAGCTTGTCGGCATTGGTGATGGCGGTGCGGCGTCCGCGCACGATGGAATTGCGGAAGGTCTCGACCAGCTCGTTGAGCTCTTCGCGCTTGACCGCCACCGTCTTCTCCTGGATGGCGCTAGGGCTCACGACCCAGACCACGAGACGGTCGGGCAGCGAGTGGAACTGCACCACGCGCTCGTCGGCCGCCAGCGTGCGCTGCAGCGTGGCGAGGTCGACGGTGTTGGCGGCCTGATCGCTGATCTTCGCGCGGCTGCGCACCGCGTCGAGCAGCGCGCGCGAGCGGCTGTGCTCGCTGACCTCGAAGGCCTGGCGTGCATCGCCCGCATCGCTGTAGATCGACACGCCACGTTCGAACACCGACTGCAGGTCCGAGAACAGCCCCATCTTGAATTCTTCGCTGCGGAACTTGGCGCGCACCTTGTCCACGCCGCCGAGCGCCTGGCCCACGGCCTCGGCCGCGGCCTGCTTCCGGCCCAGTGCCGTCTCGCTGCGCGCCACGCCGTCCCAGGCCCACAGGCGGTAGTACTCGGTATCGACGCCGACCTGGCGCGCGGTGAGCGCGCGGTACATGTCGCGCGCTTCGGCCGGCTTGTTCTCGGCCAGCAGCAGCCGTGCGCGGGTGCGATCGAGCTGCGCGGTGAGCGGCGCGTCCTTGGGCGGCGCCATGGTGCCGAGCACTTCGCGCGCCCGCACGGCATCGCCCGATTCGATCAGTGCATTGACGAGCGAGGCCTGCACCAGCGGTGCGTAGCGCGGCGAGCTGTTGGCGAGCGCCTCGTCATAACTGAGCACGGCGCCTGCGAAATCGCCGCGTCGCGTGCGCACGTCGCCGATCACCTTCTGCACCGGGCCGACCACCAGCTTGGGATCGCGCGCCGGGTGCTTGAGTGCTTCGCGTGCGAACTCTTCGGCCTTCTCGAGCTGGCCCGAGTAGCTGTAGACGATGGCCAGATCGCGATTGGCCATGGCCATCAGGTTCGGATCGCGCGTGGCGTTGGCCAGGTGCAGAGCCTTGCTCACGGCGCGAATGCTCTAGCGAAACTCGCCGGCCTCGGCCAGCGCTACGGCCTGGCTGCAGTACTGGTAGCCCGAGAGCTTGACCGCGTCCTGCCCGTAGAGAACAGCACCTTCGCTGGTCAGTGCCAGCAAGGTGTCGGTGTCGGCCAGACGCGCCTGCTCCGCCTTGCTGGCCGCGGCTTCGGCGTTCGGTGCTTGTTGTTGCGCCGATACCGAAGAGCCGTAGCCCAGGAGAAGAATGCCAGCCAGACCGAGAACACCTGCGAATCCCGCACGACGACGTGCAGGGCGCTCCCATCCCCATCTTGAAAACCACGCCATTGGACCCCCGCACGCGGCCGGTGCATCTGCTGCTGCAAATGCTCGACGCCGCGGAAGTGCGCGCCGTTCAGGCCTCGTGGGGAAAGTCTAGGAGGGGGTACCCTCCGCGCCTATTCGCAATACGGTCTAGCGCAAAAGGACTAAGTCACGAAGGCGAAACCGGAGCGGGGGCCGGTTTCGCGGCGTGCTCACTGCACCGTGTGCGCGCCCAGGCCGGCGGAGGTGTCGATGGGGAGGCTGTCCCATTGCACCGACGGATCGAAAGCGACGCCCGGGTTGCGGTCCCCTGCCTTGATGGTGGGCTTGCGGCGCAGGGTCTGGTTCACTGTGCTGATGCCGCCGACACCGGTCCATTCGGTTCCAGGGTCCGTGCCGACTTGGCCGAAACGGTCGATGACCACGCCGGATTTTTCCAGCGTCAGCGCATCGTCGCCATTGAAGTTGATGACGGTGTTGTTGATGACCGTGCCCGGGGGTTTGAAGGCCGCTGCGGCGCCGTTGTTCGCCAGCACCAGCACGCCACCGGCCGGCAGGGAGCCGGTCAGCGGCGCGGCGTTGCTCGGCACGGCCGCGCCGTTGGAATACAGATTGACGGTGTACAGGCTCAGGTCCACGGCCGCTGCGGTCGGGTTGTAGATCTCGAGCGCCTTGTTGGTCGCCGAGCCTTCCACGTATTCGCTGAAGAACAGGTCCGGATCGCCCGGCGGCGTGATCACGACCACGGTGCTGACGTTCACGCTGCCCGTTTGCGTGGCCGTCTGGCCCGCGGAATTGGTCAGCGTGACCACGACGCTGAAGGTGCCCGCGGCCGCATAGGTGTGCGTGACCACGCCCGTGCCCGGTGCCGTCGTGGCGGCGGTGCCGTCGCCCCAGTCGACCGACAGCGAAACCAGCGTAGCCGTGCCGCCGGGCGCGGCTTCCGAGATGTTCACGCTGTAGGTCTCGCCGACCTTCACGGCCGCCGGTATCGACGCGGTGACGATGGGTTGCGTCACCGCCGCATCGGCCGCGAGCGTGAGGCCGACCAGCACGGGGTCGTGGTCCGACGCGCGGAAGGGCGTGGGCGCAAAGCGGTCGTCGGTGGTGAAATCGGTGTTGTAGTCCAGCGCCGTGGGCTCGTCGGAATTGATGTGCCAGACGCTCACGCCGGTGACCTGCGATTTCAGCGACGCCGAGGCATAGGAGTGATCCAGCGCGCCGGTCTCGCCGCCGAAGACGTAGGTGTAGCGGTCGTTGGCGGGCATGCGCTTGAGCAGGCTTTCGTTGCCGGCGGCTTCGAGCTGCTGGGTCGGATCTTCGAGCAGGTAGCTGTTGAAGTCGCCCATCATCAGCACATCGTTCTCGGGCGTGCCCATGAGCTTGAGCTTGGCGACGAAGCTGTTGAGCGCCTTCGCCTGCTCGATGCGCGCCAGGTTGAAGCAGCCTTGGCCCAGGTCGATGTCGCCCGTGGTGGGGCAGCTGCCCTTGCTCTTGAAGTGGTTGACCACGAACCAGAAGCCGCCGTTGTTGCCCACCGTGCTGAAGCGCTGCGCGAGCGGCGGCCGTCCGCTCGCGGCGGTGTAGTTCGCCAGGTCGGCGCCCGTCGGCAGCACGACGTTGCCGACGCGCTGCACCTTCTCGGGCTTGTAGAGGATGTCCACCTTGATGGCATCGGTGCCGAACACGCCGCTGTTGACGGCGGCGTAGGTGCCCGCGCCGACCTTGGCGTTGAGGGCGGCCAGCAGGTCGTTCGTGGCCACGTCGGTGTTCTGGATTTCCATCAGCCCCACCACGTCGGCGTCGAGCCCCGCGATGGCGGCCACGATCTTGGCCTGCTGCCGCTGGAACTCATTGAGGTTGTTGGCGCCGCGGCAGTTCGCGGCGGCGGCGGGGCCGGTGCCGAACGAACAGCCCTGGCCGGTCTGGCCCGAGGCGGTTTCTCCGTTCAGGAACGTGGTGAAGTAGTTCAGCACGTTGAAGCTCGCGACCTTGAGCGTGCCGCTGACCACCGGTGCGGCGGGTTGGCGCGCATTGGTCTGCGCGAACACGGGCGCCACCGTCGGCTGGATGCGGTAGGCCGCGAAGTTGTGGCTCAGGATGCCGGTGACCTTCTGCGTCGTGTCGCCCATGCGCCGGGTGCCGTCGGTGCCGGCTGCGCTCAGGTAGGGAATGGGGTTGGGGTTCTGGCGCGAGGAGCCATCGTCCAGCACGATGCGCGAGAGCAGGTTCTGCGCATGCGTGGCCGCCGCGTTGCCGTTGGTGGTATTGAACTGACGCCCATTGAGCGACAGCACCATCTGGCCATAGTGGCCCAGTTCGAACAGCTCCGTCACGGCCAGCGGCTGCGCGATCTCGACCAGCATGCCTTCGTAGCGCTCCAGCGTGGACTCGTTCGCCACCGGAAGCGTGATCTGCGTCGGTGCGACGACGACGCCGCTGCCGCAGATGCTCAAAGCCAGCGGTGTCGCGGTCGTGCCGGCGATCTGCGTGAGGCTGTCGGGCTTGGCGTCGGCGCCCGCGGTCTGGCCGAACTCGGTCACCACGCCGGAGACCTGCACGAAGTCGCCGACCGCCACGCGGGTGGCGTTGCCGGGTGCGTAGACGAAGACGCCTTCCGAGGTCAGCGGATCGGCATCGGGGTCGATCTGCTGCACGAAGAAGCCGTTGAGCTGCACGGTGGTCGTGCCGGTGTTCTGGAAGTCACCCACCACCACGCCGCGCACGGTCACCGCCTGCGTCGCGAGGGGGCTCGTGTCGCCTGTTCCCTGCACGGATGAGATCGGCGTGACCGGTGGTGTCTCCGGCGGCGTTTCCGGCGGTGTCGTGGGTGGCGTCGTGTCCGGCGGCGCGCTGCCTGCCGGAGGCGCGGGGATCAGCGGAAAGGATGCGCCCCCGTTGCCACCGCCACCGCAGGCGGTCAGCACGAGGGCCAGGGTCAACGCCAGAGTCTTGAACTGCCAGAACGACCTCGATGCTGGATGCGTCATGTGGGAACTTTTTGAATGAATAGAGAACAGCGGGCGAGCAGCGGCTGTTTCTATGTTCCTTGTGTGTCATCCCCGAGTAACCCCGATTTCACTTGGGTGACTGCGCGGGCGCGGCCCTGTCGTGGGCAGCCCGCGCAAGGCGCAGTGCGACGCCGTCAGCGCGCGACGGCGTGAAGTGCAAGCGAGGATCGGATGAGAGTGCGCGAGGCGCGGCTCACGCTCGCCGGGCGCGAGAGCGCCCGGCGGATCGGCCGGATCGGCTTGGACAGCCTGCTAGGCCGGCACCGCGTCGATGTTCGCGCGGTCCCAGTGGCGATGCTTCGCGATCGCCGCGATGAAGTCCTGCGCGATCTGCGTTGCAGCCGTGCTGTCGCCCAGGTTGGTGACCGGCGTGGCCGCGACGACGACACCTGCGGGCGCATCGGTGTCTGCAGCGATGCCCAACGTCGACAGTAGCTGCACGCCCTCGCCCACCGTGCAGATCGCCTTGCAGTGCTTGTAGGCCTCGAGCACGAAGTGCACCGCATCGCCGAGCCCGGTGAGCGCGGTCGCGCTGTCGGCGCCGGCCGGCACCAGCACCGCATCGAACATCACCGAGGGCGTGTTCGAGAACGTCATGTCGACATCGATCTGCCGCTTCGACGCGCTGGCCACGGTGCCCAGGCGCGGACCGACGATCTTGCATTGCGCACCGGCCTGTTCGAGCGCATCGCGGATCGGCTTCAGCGAAGCCGAATCGACGCCATCGGCCACGAGGATCGCGATCTTGCGCGTGCGGATCGAACCGTCGCCCGTGTCGGCCATGCTGAGCGCCGGCGATTCGTCGATGGGCAGCTGGATGCGGTAGTCGCGAAAGCCCGCGCGGCCTGCAGCGGCCTTGGCATCGGGCTCGCCGATGCCAAGCGGCTCCGCGATGCGGCGCGCGAGCTTCTCGTCCACATGCGCAAGGTTGTCGACCATGCGCTGGCGAATGGCGGGCACTTCGAGCTTCGAGAGTTCGAAGCGGAAGGCCGCGACGATGTGCTCCTTCTCGGCCGCGCTCTGGCTGTTGAAGAACAGGCGCGCCTGCGTGAAGTGATCGTCGAACGACGGACTGCAGCGCCGCACCTTGGGCGGCTCGATCTCTTCGGGGAAGGACTGGAAGCCGTTGCTGCCGCCATCGACGCGGAACTCGGTGCCGCTGCCCAGCGTGTTGGGCTCATAGGCCACCTGGCCGCGCGAGATGGTCTGGCGGTGCATGCCATCGCGCTGGAAGTTGTGGAACGGGCACACGGCCTTGTTGATCGGCAGCTCGTGGAAGTTGGCGCCGCCCAGGCGCGAGATCTGCGTGTCGGTGTACGAGAACAGGCGCCCCTGCAGCAGCGGGTCGTTGCTGAAGTCGATGCCGGGCACCACGTGGCCGGGGTGGAAGGCCACCTGCTCGGTCTCGGCGAAGAAGTTGTCGGGGTTGCGGTTGAGCACCAGCTTGCCGATCTTCTGCACCGGCACCATTTCTTCGGGAATCAGCTTGGTCGGGTCGAGCAGGTCGAAGCCGAGCGAGTGCTCCTTGTCCTGCGGAATGACCTGCACGCCGAGCTCCCATTCGGGGAAGTCGCCGTTCTCGATGGCTTCCCAGAGGTCGCGGCGGTGGAAGTCGGCGTCCTTGCCGGCGATCTTCTGTGCCTCGTCCCACACCAGGCCGTGGATGCCGAGCTTGGGCTTCCAGTGGAACTTCACGAAGTGGCTCTCGCCATGGCTGTTGACGAAGCGGAAGGTGTGGATGCCAAAGCCTTCCATCATGCGCAGGCTGCGCGGGAGGGCACGGTCGCTCATCGCCCACATCAGCATGTGGGTGCTCTCGGGCATGAGCGAGGCGAAGTCCCAGAAGGTGTCGTGCGCGCTCGCGGCCTGCGGCATCTCGTGGTGCGGCTCGGGCTTCACGGCGTGGATCAGGTCGGGGAACTTCATCGCGTCCTGGATGAAGAACACCGGAATGTTGTTGCCCACGAGGTCGTAGTTGCCCTCGCGGGTGTAGAGGGTGTAGAACTTGACGGCGAAGCCGCGCACGTCGCGCACCGTATCGGCGGATCCGCGCGAGCCCGCGACGGTCGAGAAGCGCACGAAAACGGGCGTCTTCACGTCTGGGTCCTGCAGGAAGTCGGCACAGGTGAACTGCGACATCGACTTGTAGACCTGGAAATAGCCATGCGCGGCCGAGCCGCGCGCATGCACCGCACGCTCGGGAATGCGCTCGTGGTCGAAGTGCGTGATCTTCTCGCGCAGGATGAAGTCTTCGAGCAGCGTGGGTCCGCGCACACCCGCCTTGAGCGAGTTGTGGTTGTCCGGTATCTGCAGCCCCTGGTTGGTCGTCAGGTGCGGCGGATGCTCGGTGGTGAAGCCTTCGAGCTGCAGCTGCTTGGCGTTGCTGCCGTCACCTGTCTTGGTGGTGCTGGCGCGGCGACCTGCGGCGGCCTTGTTCTGTGGCGTCATCGGGGACCTGGAATCTTTCATGGACGGGGTGTTCAGCCCGGTTCGTTGTTGTCGATGAACATGTCGAGGACATTCACCAAGGCGACGATGCAGATGCAGCCGGCCACGGCGGCAACCGCCCAGACCAGGATTTCGTCACCCCAAGAGCCTGCGAACGAGTTGAACAGCGATGAAAATTCCATGATTTCCCTCCAAGGAGATCGGGATTGAGAAGCGATGTCCAAGGTTATGTTTTGCGGTGACTGTTACCCGTAGTGGCCGCCCTCCCTCGCATGTGGGAGAGCAGGCGCCCCCGCGGTAGGAGCACAACTACAGCGCATTGCGTCTTGTGGCCGCGTGGCCTGGCGGGGCTTCTCGCATAGCATGGGTCAAGGACGGCATCAAACGTGCTTGTCGTCTTCTTCTGTCTCGCACACCGGGCGCACCGCCCGGCTCACCTCAGGGAACACTCCATGCAGATCAGGATCGGTTACGACATCCAAATCGGCGTCACCGCCCCCACGGCATTGATCTACTGCTGCAGGTTCATCCGTCGCGCGCCATCGCCCTTCAGGGCAGCGAGAACATCACGATCAGCCCGCCGCTGGTCACCGACCACTACAAGGACAGCTTCGACAACCAGTGCGCGCGCGTGCATGTGCCCCTGGGCGTGAGCAGCGTGCGGCTGCGCAACCAGGCCACCGTGTACGACACCGGCGCCGCCGACCCGATCGACCTGGGCGCCATCGAACACGCGGCGTCCGACCTGCCGGTGCCCACGCTGCCTTTCGTGCTGCCGAGCCGCTACTGCGAGGTCGACAGCGAACTGCTGCAGTTCGCCTGGGCCAACTTCACGAACGTGGCGCCGGGCTGGAGCCGCGTGCAGGCCATCTGCAACTTCGTGCACCAGCACCTGCGCTTCGATTACCAAAACGCACGCGCCACGCGCACCGCGCTCGAAGGCTTCCGCGAGGGCACGGGCGTGTGCCGCGACTTCGCGCACCTGGCGATCACGCTGTGCCGCTGCATGAACATTCCGGCGCGCTACGTGACCGGCTACCTGGGCGACATCGGCATTGCGCCGGTGCCCTACCCGATGGATTTCAGCGCCTGGTTCGAGGTGTACCTGGGCGACCGCTGGCACACCTTCGATGCGTGCCACAACAAGCCGCGCATCGGCCGCGTGGTGATGGCACGCGGGCGCGACGCGGCGGACGTGCCGATCACGATGGTGTTCGGTGCGAACACCTTGCAGCGCTTCGAGGTGACGACCAAGGAAGTGCTGCAGTAGCCTGGGAGTTACTCCTTCCCCTTCCGGGGGAAGGCCGGGATGGGGGCAGGCCTTCGATGAGGCGCCGCGCGTTTTTGGGAGGCCGTCGTGCCCCCGCCCCAACCCTCCCCCGGGAGGGGAGGGAGCAAGACCCGGGACCGCTATTTGTAGCCCAGCGTCTTCATCGCGGCGGCGAGCCCTTTGCGGCTGCGTTCCATCGCAGCCCAGGGCTTGTTGCCGGTGGCGAAGCGGTCGGCGACGTTGGCGATGGTCCATTGCGCGGCGCCGGTCAATGCAGGCAGTTCGTCCCACGCCACGGGCACCGACACGCCCAGCCCCGGACGCGATCGCGCCGACCACGCGCTGACAGTGGTGGCGCCAAAGCCGTTGCGCAGGTAATCGACGAACACTTTCCCCACGCGATTGCGCGGGCCGCTCTTGGCGACGAAGCGGTCCGGAATGGTCTGCGCCAGGTGCGCCACCACCGCCTGCGAGAAACCCTTGACCTCGTCCCAGCCGTACTGGCGGCGGATCGGCACCACCACATGCAGGCCCTTGCCGCCGCTGGTCTTCAGGAAAGAAGGCAGGCCCAGTTCGTCGAGCAGCGTGCGCACCAGCAGCGTGGCTTCCTGGATCTGCGGCCAGGCCACGCCTTCGCCGGGGTCGAGGTCGAAGGTCATGCGATCGGGCCGGTCGATGGCGCGCGAGGTGGCGTTCCAGGTGTGCAGCTCGATGACGTTCATCTGCGCGGCGCCAATGAGGCCGGTCTTGCTGTCGATCTGCAGCAGCGGCTCGTGGCCCGGATCGAGCGCGGGGTCGAGCAGGTTCACGCCAGGTATTTCGCGGTTCTGCAGATGCTTCTGGAAGAACAGCTCGCCGCCGACGCCATCGGGCGCACGCACCAGCGATACGGGACGCCCGCGCAGGTGCGGCAGCATGAGCGTGGCGACGCTGTCGTAGTAGGCCGCCAGCTCGCCCTTGGTGATGCCGCTCTGCGCGTCGATCACACGGTCGGCGTGGGTGATCTTCTGGGCCATGGATGTCGTCGCTCCCTTTTTCTTGGTTGGCGATGCCTTGGGTTGCTGCGCCTGCTCGCGCCGGATCTCGCGTGCCGGCTTGTCGGCGCGCAGCCCCAGGAACACCGCCTGGCGCACGCGGTCTTCGCGCGTCCACTCACCGAACGAGACTTCGGCCACCAGCGTGGGCTTGACCCACTGCGCCTTCACGCCGCGCGGTGCGGGCTTGAAGGGGCAGTCATCGACGGCCAGCTTGTCGAGCCGCGTCTTGATGTCCGCGAGGCGATCTGCATCGAAGCCGGTGCCGACGTTGCCGCAATAGCGCAACTGCCCCGAGGCCTCGTCATGCACGCCCAGCAGCAGCGCGCCGAAACCGGCGCGCGCGCCCTTGGGCGCGGTGAAGCCGCCGATCACGAACTCCTGGCGCTGCTGGTTCTTGAGTTTGATCCAGTCGGGCGAGCGGCGCGACACGTAGGGCGAGCCCTTGAGCTTGCCGACGATGCCCTCGAAGCCGATGCGCGCCGACGAGGCTAGCAGGTCGCGCGGCGACGCATCGAAGGCCTCGCTCAGCCGCAGCGGCGCGGGCGGCTTCTTGCCGAGCAGGCGGGCGAGCTGCGCGCGCCGTTCTTCGACCGGTGTGTCGCGCAGGTCCTGCCCGTCGAGGAAGGGTGCATCGAACAGCCAGTAGACGATGGACGAGGTGGTGCCTCTGTCGAAGGCGTTCTGCAGCGCCTGGAAGTCGGGCGCGCCGTTGTCGCCTTCGACCGTGATCTCACCGTCGAGCCATGCCGAGTTGGTGGACAGCTTCGCGAGGGCCTTGGCGAGTGCGGGCAGCTTGTCCGTCCAGTCGTGGCCGTTGCGGGTGAAGCAGCGCACCTTGCCCTTGTCGATGCGGGTGAGCAGCCGGTAGCCGTCGAACTTGAGCTCGTAGAGCCAGTCGTCGGGTGAAGAAGGCGGGGACGCGGAAAGGGTCGCGAGCTGGGGCTGGAAGGTGGCGGGCAGTGCGGCCTTTTTGGCCGGCTTCTTCGCTGGCTTCTTTGCCGCTGCCTTCTTGGCGGGCGCCTTGGACGCCATTTTCTTCGGCGGACTGTCCACTTCGTCCACGCCCCGCCCTGTCAGCACACTCGTGGGTTGTTCTTCGAGCACGTCGTAGTCGGCGAGGTCGCGCGCCTGGTCGTCGCGCTCCTTGATGAGCAACCAGGGCTCGTGCTTTTCATCGCCCTTGCCGTGCATGCGCACCAATGTCCAATGGCCGTTCAGCTTCTCGCCGCGCAATTCGAACTTGAGCTTGCCGGCCGCGAGCGCCTTGCGCGCATCGCCGTCGGGCAGCCAGTCGCCGCGATCCCAGACGATGACGGTGCCCGCACCGTACTGCTTCGGCGGGATGGTGCCCTCGAAGTCCGCGTACGAGATCGGATGGTCTTCGACATGCACCGCCATGCGCTTCACTGTCGGGTCGAGGCACGGGCCCTTGGGCACGGCCCAGCTCTTCAATGTGCCGTCGAGTTCGAGCCTGAAGTCGTAGTGCAGGTGGCTCGCGTGGTGCTTCTGGATGACGAAGGACAGCACGCCCTTGCCACCGCGGCCGCCGATCCGGGGCTCCGGCGTGCGCGAGAAATCGCGCTTGCCGTGGTAGTGGGCGAGCGCCTTGCGCGCGGTCGATGCGATGGTACCCACGACGAAGGTGCCTCAGGCCGCGCGGCGATGGCGGGCGGTGGTCCTGGAAGCGGCCCTTGCGGTGGTCTTCGCTGCGGGCTTGCGTTTCTTCGCCGCCGACCTGGCGCGAGGTGCAGGCGCCTCCTCGTCTTCTTCGTCCTCGGCTGCCTTCGCCTTCCCGCCGCCCTTGTTGCGCAGGCTGCGCTGCAGCAACTCGGTGAGGTCGATGATCTTGGCGCCCTTGCCTTCGGTAGACTGGCCCTCTTCAGGCTCGGGCTGCGTCACCGTCTCGGTCTGGCCTGCCTTCGCCGTGCGGTCGACCAGGCGCAGGATCTCGTCCTTGAACTCGTCCTTGAATTCCATCGGGTCCCAGTCGCCGCTCATGTCCTCGACGAGCTGCTTGGCCATCTTGAGCTCACGCTCGGTCAGGCCTGCCTTCTTCGCGTCTTCGGAAGGCAGCGGCAGGTCTTTCCAGGGCCGGATGTCGGCACCCCAGCGCAGCAGGTTCAGCACCAGGCCGGGCCCGACGGGCACCAGCACCGCCAAATGCTGCTTGGTCTGGATCACGACGCGGGCGACGCCCACGCGCCCGCTGCGCTGCAAGGTTTCGCGCAGCAGCGCATAGACCTTGGCACCGCGGTTGATCGGCGCCACGTAATAGGGCCGCTCGAGGTAGACGAACGGAATGCCGTTCGCCGGCACGAAGGTCTCGATCTCGATGGTCTGCGTGGTCTTGGGGTAGGCGGCCGCAATCTCCTTGTCGCTGAGCACCACGTACTCGCCGTCTTCGTACTCGACGCCCTTGACGATCTGCTCGCGCGGGATTTCCCTGCCGGTCTTCTTGTTGATGCGCTTGTAGCCGACCGGGTCCATGGTCCGCTTGTCGAGCCAGTCGAAGTCGATGCCGTGGTCGGTGGTGGCCGAGTAGAGCGCCACCGGGATGTGGACAAGGCCGAAGCTGATCGCGCCCTTCCACAGGACGCGCGGCGCGGGGGCTTTTTTCGAGACGGGCATGGGCACACTCCTTCAGACTTGGAATGTGCGTCGCCCGTGGCGAGGCGCGATGTAGGAATGCGGCGTCAGGCGCTGCCGGCCACCGGCCCGAGCACGCGTTCGCTCGGGTGCGCGAAGTAGAACCACTCGGCGCCGGGCAGCGCCAGCGCGTTGGGGAACACGATGAAGCCGTCGTCCGGTGCGCTCACCAGCGTGCCGTCGTGGCGCATGCCGATGGGTTCGCCGCGCTGCACTTCGTCGAAGGTGGCCCAGTCGCGCACGAAGCTGTCTTCTTCATGAAGGCGGTCGGTCACGCTGGCCAGGCGCAGCAGTTTTGGCGGCTGCTCCGGCGCGCCCGACAGGCCCTGCGGCAAGGCCGCCATGCCGAGCAGCGCCAGCGTGCGGCGGATGGCGCGCCACGCCACCTCGGGCGCCTGCGGATCCTGGTGCTGGCCGCATTCGAGCGTAACGCCGTAGCCGCCGCAACTGCGGATGTATTCGTTGGTGCCGCGGCCGAAGTCGAGCGCGGCCTCGTCGGCCGGTGCGCCACCCGCGCGCTGCGCCAGCCCGGCGGCGTAGATGTCGAGCCAGCCCTCGACCACGATGGGCGTGCCGATGTGCAGTGCGAGCTGGCCCTCTTCATACGCTCGGGCAAAGGGCTCCAGCGTGCCGGCGTTGTCGCGCGGGCCGATCATCGCGAAGGCCTCGCCCTCGCTCTGGAAGGAATGCAGGTCGAGCAGCACCTCGTGGCGCGCGATCACGGGGGCCAGCCGGTTGGTGATGCGGGCTTCGTAGTCCGCGGGTTCTTCGGTCGGGCGGAACAGGCGATTGAGGTTGCGCTCGCCCTCGCGCTGGAGGCGGCGACGGGCCAGCGGGTTGGCGACGGGCACCATCGTCAATTCGCCGCGTTGCAGCTGCAGCGTGCCGGCATCGAACTCGGCCAGGATGCGCTCGATGCCCGCGGTGCCGCAGGTCTCGTCGCCATGCACGCCGCCGATCACGAGCAGACGGGGGCCGGGGTGGAGCGAAGCGAAGGTGTGGATGCGCAGGCTGTCGGTCGCCACGCCGGCAAAAGGATCGGAAGACATGCGGGGATTATTGCGGAGGGCTTTCCCTGTGCGCAAAAGCGCTATGTGTTTCATAGCGGCCGAGCGGTCGCCTACAGGGCCTGCATTGCATGTCCTACCGCCGGCTCGCCCACCGCGCGGCACGCTGGGTGGAAATGACCGAAGGAGCCACCGCATGAGCAAGCCCAAGCCCGACAGCAACACCCCACCGAACGAACCGGGCGATCCCGTGAAGGACGCGGGCGGCGGCAAGATCAAGGTCGAACAGGGCGGCGAATCGGTGCCGCGCCTGCCGCATGAGCGCGATCAGTCGTCGGACAGCCAGCAGACCGCGGACGGCCGGCCGACCGAAGTGGGCCGCCAGGCCCATGAAGACGTGGAGCGCGGCCTGGTCGATACCGACCGCGGGCTGGAGGCCAACCGCGTCTACAAGGACAAGGTCAAGCGCTGACGCCGGCCAGCTGCTTGCGCATGTCGGCGATCACCGCGCCATAGTCCTTGGCATTGAAGATCGCGCTGCCGGCAACGAAGGTGTCGGCACCGGCCGAGGCCACACGCGCGATGTTGTCGGCCTTGATGCCGCCGTCGACTTCGAGGCGGATGTCGCGCCCGCTCTGCTCGATGCGCTTGCGCGCGAGTTCGATCTTGCGCAGGGCTGAATCGATGAAGCTCTGGCCGCCGAAGCCGGGGTTCACGCTCATGATCAGGATCAGGTCGATGTCGTCGATGGCCCAATCGAGCGACTCGAGCCCCAGCCCCGGGTTGAACACCAGCCCGGCCTTGCAGCCCGCGGCCTTGATGGCCTGGATGCTGCGGTGCACATGGGGCGATGCGTCGGGGTGGAAGCTGATGTAGTCGGCGCCCGCTTGCGCGAAAGAGGCCGCCAGGGCGTCGACCGGCTGGATCATCAGGTGCACGTCGACCGGCACCGGGGTGCCATCCGCCTTCTTGGCGTAGGGCTTGAGCGCTTGGCAGATCATGGGGCCGAAGGTCAGGTTCGGCACGTAATGGTTGTCCATCACGTCGAAATGGATCCAGTCGGCGCCGGCCGCGATCACGTCGGTCAGTTCTTGGCCGAGGTGCGCGAAGTCGGCGGACAGGATGGAGGGCGCGATGCGGAACGGGGTCATAACCCCGGATTCTCGCAGCGAGCGGAAGTCCGAGGAAAGGCCTCCGTTACCATCCGCCCCATGTCACACAGCCCCTTCAGCGTCCAGGTCGAGCCGCGCTACCTGGCCGACCAGTCCTCCCCGAAGGACAACATCTACACCTTCTCCTACACGATCACCATCACCAATGTGGGCACGGTGGGCGCGCAATTGATCGCGCGCCACTGGCTCATCAACGACGCCTCGGGCCATCCGCAGGAGGTCAAGGGCCTCGGCGTGATCGGTCAGCAGCCGTTGCTGGCACCCGGCGAATCGTTCCGCTACACCAGCGGCTGCCGGCTCCAGGCCGCGAGCGGCACGATGCATGGCAGCTTTTTCGTGGTGACCGAGGAAGGCGAGCGTTTCGACGTGCCGGTGCCGATGTTCGTGCTAGAAGCCGACATTGGCGGAGCGCCGGTGTCCCGCGTGCTGCACTGAGCGCACGGCCCCTCCCTCCTCTCCCCCGCTCCCCCATGGCTGCCGCATCGCGCGACTTGCAGGGGCTGCTTGCCGGCCTCGACCCCACGGCCGATGTGGCCCAGCGCCACATCTGGCTCATCAATCTCTTCGACTGGCTGCGCGGCGACCGCGCCTCGCCCCAGGCGGCCATGGGCCGCGTGTCGCTGCTGCTCGACGCCATCGAGGCGCGGCCGGAGCTGCGCGAGCGCCTGCGCGCCTGGTGGCGCGTCTTCACGCAGACGGTCGACCTGACCACGCTGCTGGCCGACTACGGCTTCGCGCCGCGCACGGCCTTCGTGAGCGAGCTCAGCGAGCGCCTGCGCCGCAAGATCCTGCCCGGCACGCCCGAGACCACCGATGCGTCGGACCTGTTCCGCATGGTGCTGCCCGGGGTGTTCGATGCGGGCTGGATCGCGCTGCTCGACGAAACCCAGCTCGCACGCATCGGCGCGCTGCTGGCCGATGCAACGGTGGACACCGATGGCGCGCCGCGTTGGCGCCACACCGTGATGGACGCGGTCACTTATTGCAGCAGCCAGGTGGTGGCGGCCGGCTTCTCGCCCGAGCTGCGCCTGCGCATCAGCGCGGAGCACCATGAAACGCGGCCCTTCCACGGGCTGATGGCCGACCTCGACGAGCTGCGCGAGCAGATGTTCGAGCAGCCTCCGGGCGAAGAAAGCGAAGAGACCTTGCAGGCCGCCTTCGTGGCCTTCCGCGACCGGCTCGACGCCTGCCGCGCCAGCGCCTCCTCGGTCTACACGCACCTGGAAGACAACGGCATCTCGGTCGGTCTCGTTTTCCGGCTGCGCCAGCTGCGCGAGCGGGTGCTGCGCATCCGCGAGCTGCTCGACTGCCTGATGTCGCCCGTGCCCGCCCCCAGCGTGGCGCGGCTGGTCGGCAAGCTGGTGCTGGCGGGCGGCGAACGCAACAGCATCCGCGCGCTGATCGCCTCCAACTCGTCAATGCTCGCGGCCAAGGTGACGGAGCGCAGCGCCGAGACCGGCGAGCACTACATCACCCGCGACCGCGGCAGCTATGTGCAGATGGTGAAGAAGGCCGCGGGCGGCGGCGCGCTCACGGCCGTGACGGTGCTGCTCAAGTTCGGCATCTACGCGCTGGCGCTGTCGGCCTTCTGGAGCGGCCTGGCCTCGGGCCTGATGTATGCGGCCAGCTTCGTCGCGATCCAGCTGCTGCACCTGACGCTCGCCACCAAGCAGCCCGCGATGACGGCGCCGGCGCTGGCGGCGCGGCTGCGCGACATCAAGTCCGATGCGGCGGTGGACGATTTCGTCGACGAGGTGGCCAACCTCGTGCGCTCGCAGGTGGCCGCCGTGCTGGGCAATGTCCTGGTGGTGGTGCCGACGATGGTCGGGCTCGCGCTGCTGGTGCAGTACGCGCTCGGGCAGCCGCTGCTCGACGCCGCGCATGCCGCGGCCACGCTGAATTCGCTCTCGCTGCTCGGACCGACCGCGCTTTTCGCGGCATTCACCGGCATCCTGCTGTTTTCGGCCAGCATCGTCGCCGGATGGACAGAAAACGCCTTTGTCCTGCATCGCATGGACTCCGCCATGCGTTACAACCCACGCATCGATGCCTTTCTGGGCGCCGCCCGGGCCCACCGCTGGGCCACCTTCATGCGCACACACATCTCAGGCTTCGCCTCCAACATCTCGCTGGGACTCATGCTGGGCCTCTTGCCCGCGTTCGCGGGTTTCTTCGGGCTCGGGCTGGATGTGCGCCACGTGACACTCTCGGCCGGGCAGATTGCCGCGGCCGCGGCGTCCACGGGCCTGTCGGCGCTGCAGCAGCCCGCCCTCTGGTGGGCGGTGGCGGCGATCCCGGTGATCGGCGCGCTCAATGTGAGCGTGAGTTTCTATTTCGCTTTTCGCCTCGCGCTGCGCGCGCACAGCGTGAGCCTCGATGATCGCGCGCGCATCCGCAGCGCCATCTGGGCGCGCTGGCGCAGCCGGCCTATGAGCTTTTTTCTACCCGCATGAATTTGACGAGCTTCATCAACGATCTATTGGGCTTCTGGTCCGAATGGGTACGCCCCTCGGCCGGCCTGCCTACCGTGCTGTGGTCGCTGCTGCTGGCGGCGGCTGCCGCTTCCGGCCACCTGGTACGCCGCTACCTGGGGCTTCCCAAGGTGATCGGCTATTCGCTCGTCGGGGCGGTGGTGGGTTTTGCCGGCTTCGAGGGCGCGGTCTGGCCACTGCGCGGCATCGGCCTGTTCCTGCTCGAACTGGGCGTGGCCGTGGTGCTGTTCGAGGCCGGCGGCCGTCTGCCGCTGCGCTGGTTCCGCCACAACCCGATGGTGCTGGTGCAAAGCCTGCTGGAAGCCACGCTCACCTACTTCGGCGTGTTCTGGGTGCTGATGCTGCTGGGCCTGCCCGAGCCGGTGGCCAACCCGATCGCGCTGATGGCCATCGTCGCCTCGCCGGCCGTGCTGAGCCGCGTGATCATCGACACGCGCGCCGCCGGCCCGGTGACGGAACGCGCGATGACGCTGGCCACGCTCAACACCTTCTATGCCCTCGCGCTTGGCTATGCGCAGGCCGGGCTGATCGAGCGTGCACCGCAGTCCATGCTGCAGAAGCTGTATCCGGTGGCGGTGGTGCTCGGCCTGTCCTTCGTGGTGGGCGGGGTCATGGCGCTGGCCCTGCGCTCGGCGCTGCGCGTGATGAGCCCGACCAGCGAGAACACCTCGATCCTGCTGCTCGCGATCATCGCGGCCGGCGCGGCGCTCACCGCGCACATCGGCGGTTCGGCACCGCTGGCGGCGCTGATCGGCGGCGTGCTGCTCAAGACGCTCAACCCCAAGTCCTGGGCCTGGCAGCGGCAGCTCGGCACCGCGGCCTCGCTGCTCACCATGCTGATGTTCGTGCTGGTGTCCATCGTGGCGGCGCAGGCCGACTGGACACTGCCGGTGGCCAGCGTGGTGCTGGCCGTGATCGGCGTGCGCATGGTCGCCAAGATTTCCGGCGTGGCCATTGCCAACCCGGGCAGCGGCGCCAGCTGGAAGCAGGCCTTCTGGGTCGGCTGCGCGATGTCGCCGCTCTCGTCGATCGCCCTCTTGATCGCATCGAATTTCGCCACCGCCTCGCCCCTGCTCGGCACCATGATCACGCAGGTGGCCCTGCCCTCGATCCTCCTGATGGAGGTGGTGGGCGCCGTGCTCGCAACGGTGGCCATCCATGCCGTGGGCGAGAGTTCGGTGCCCTGGGCGCCCGAGGCCTTCAGCACCACCGAGGACACCCAGCGATGAGCACCGCCCTCCCGACCATGGCCCCCGACGGCGACGACGTGCGCTCGGCGCCACTGCCGATCGACCCCGAAAGCCGCACAGTCAAGCTCGAGCCCTTCAACAAGTCCGAAGCGCTGTCGCTGGGCGTGGAGCTGGAGCTGCAGCTCGTCAACACGCACGACTACGACCTCGCGCCGTACGCCGAAGACATGCTGCGGCTGATGGCGCAGACCCCGCTGCCCGGCAGCGTGGTGCCCGAGATGACCTCGAGCATGATCGAGATCTCGACCGACATCTGCCATTCGGCGGATGACGTGATCAAGCAGCTCTCGCCGATCCGCGAGGCGCTGATCAAGAATGCAGACAAGCTCAACATCGCGGTGGTCGGCGGCGGCACGCATGCCTTCCAGCAATGGCACGAGCGGCGCATCTACGACAAGCCGCGCTTTCGCGAGCTGTCGGAGCTGTACGGCTATCTGTCGAAGCAGTTCACCATCTTCGGCCAGCACGTGCACATCGGCTGCCCCGATGCCGACTCGGCACTGTTGATGTTGCACCGCATGTCGCGCTACATCCCGCACTTCATTGCGCTGTCGGCCTCGTCGCCGTTCGTGCAGGGGCAGGACACGCAGTTCGACTCGGCGAGGCTCAACTCGGTGTTCGCGTTCCCGCTGTCGGGCCGCGCGCCGTTCACGCTGAGCTGGAAGGAGTTCGAGGCGTATTTCGAGCGCATGACCCGCACCGGCGTCGTGCGCAGCATGAAGGACTTTTATTGGGACATCCACCCCAAGCCCGAGTTCGGCACCATCGAGATTCGCGTGTTCGACACGCCGCTGACCGTCGAGCGCGCGGCGGCGCTCGCAGGCTACGTGCAATCTCTCGCCGCCTGGTTCCTGCAGGAGCAGCCCTTCGAACCGACGGAAGACGACTACCTCGTCTACACCTACAACCGCTTCCAGGCCTGCCGCTTCGGACTCGACGCGGTGTACGTGGACCCGGCCAGCAGCCAGCACATGCCGCTGCGCGACCACATCCTGATGACGATGACGCAGCTCGAATGGCACAGCGAGGCGCTCAACGCCACGCAGGCGCTGGGCGAACTGCGCACCAGCGTGGAGGCCAACCGCAACGATGCGCGGTGGCTGCGGGAGAAACAGGGGAAGGAGCGGCTGCTGGCGGAGGTGGTGCGGCAGGCGGCGTTGAGGTTCAGGGGCGCGGCCTGAGGTTCGCCCGTCGAGCCAGAACGAAGAAGCAGACCGACGTTGCCAACAGGAAAAGCGGCACGGTTGCATTGACGAGGGTGTCGAAAGCCCGGCCGTCGATGCTCGCGACACTCTTGTCGGACTGACCGGAGCTGTAGGTCACACACAGCTCCCCGTTCCAGAAACCGAGGCAGAAATCTGACTCGGTTTGCGCGCACTCTGTGCCGAGGTAGAAGCCGTTTCCGTCATACCTGTAGCCGCGCTTGTCCATGCTTCGGGCCCATGCGCCGAATGCTTCACCATCTGGAAATCGCGCGTGCTCGGCGGCGAATGCATGGACGAACTTCGATGCTGCATGGATGTGGTCTCGCTCGATGGGATCGAGCACAGCCGCACGGTGCGTGGCCTCGAACCAGGAGATGGTCGCGAATGGAAGGGCAAGCAACAAGGCGAGCCACGCGAGGAACAGACATGCCGCCCTCCTCATCACCGCCTGCACGTCCGTGATACGACCTGGAGAAGCATCAGCAAGGACACAACCCCCGTTGCGGCGAAGGTCGTGGCCTGTTGCTCTGCCACGACCAGGAAGACACACACGATCGGTACGTAGAACATCGGCACCGACAACCAGATGAACGCCCGCGCAGCGCCCCCATGCCATTGAGCGAAGACGATCGAGAAGCCGAGCAGCAGGACGGTGGGCAACACCACATAAAGCAGCCGTGTCGGCAAGCTCGTTGCCACGACTTCCGCGAAAAGAGAAAACATGAAGAGCACCACGGAAGCGCCTCCCACGACCACGGCCATACAGAGAGCTGTCGCATATGCGAGCGTTGGGTTTTTCATTGGCGGCTCACAAGGTTTCGGATCGGCGACTTTGCCCAGCACCCGCGCTTTCGCTGTGAAGCCCCCGTGAACTCCTGATGAACAGCCCTTATGCTCCCCCCATGGGTGAATTCGACCTGATCACACGCTATTTCAAGCGCCCCGCCAAGCGCTCGCCGCTGGGCGGGGGCGACGACTGCGCCTTGCTCGCGCCCGCGCCGGGCATGCAGCTCGCCGTGTCCTCCGACATGCTGGTCGAGGGGCGGCACTTTCTCTCGACCGTCGAGCCGGCCCGGCTCGGCCACAAGGCGCTGGCGGTGAACCTCAGCGACCTCGCGGCCTGCGGCGCCAAACCGCTGGCCTTCACGCTCGCGCTGGCATTGCCGGGGGTGGACGAGCACTGGCTCGAAGGCTTCTCGCGCGGCCTCTTCGCGCTCGCCGACAAACACGGCTGCGAACTGGTGGGCGGCGACACCACGCGCGGCTCGCTCAACATCTGCATCACGGTCTTCGGCGAAGTGCCCGCCGGCGCGGCGCTGTTGCGCTCGGGCGCGCGCGCCGGCGACGACATCTGGGTCAGCGGCACGCTGGGCGATGCGCGGCTGGCGCTCGAGGTGTTTCGCGGCACGGTCGCGCTGTCGGCCGATGCGTTCGAGTCGGCGCGCATGCGCATGGAACAACCGACGCCGCGCGTCGCGCTGGGGCAGGCGCTGCGCGGCACGGCCACGTCGGCGGTGGATGTGAGCGACGGGCTGATCGGCGATCTGAGTCACGTCCTCGGATCGAGCGGCGTGGGAGCGACGCTCGATGCCGACGCGGCGACCGCGCTGATTTCCGTCGAGGCACCCGGCCTGAGCCAGGAAATTCTGCGCACCTGCGCGCTGTCAGGCGGCGACGACTACGAGCTGGTGTTCACCGCGCCGCCCTCGGCACGCGCTGCGGTCGAACAGGCCGGCAAGGACAGTGCGACGCGCGTGACGCGCATCGGTCGCATCGACGCCGAAGCCGGCCTGCGCATCGTGGACGCGACCGGCGCGCCGGTTGCCCAGCGCTTCGGCTCCTTCGACCACTTCGTCTGATCAGGACCCTCTGACCATCGCCTGCATCTTGCGCTGGGCGGCGTTGATGGCGGCCGACTGGCCATTGAGGTTCTGCAGCATCTTGTTGAGTTCCGCCTGCACGGCCGGGTCGGTCACGGTGACCGACGCGCCGGAGATCTGGATCTTCGACTTGTCCTTCTGCAGGTAGTCGCCCACGGCCAGCGCACCGTCGAACACGGTGTCGAGCGCGGGGAACACTTCCTTGAAGGTGGCGGCCGGCGCCGAGACGGTTTTCTCATAGGCCTTGTCGTAGACCTGCTTCAGGTCGTCAGGCTGCTTGAGCTGGGCGCGCGCGGCATCGGCCTTGGCAAGCTGCTGGTCGAGCGCACTGCGCAAACCGGTCAGGCCATCCTTCGCGGCCTTGAGGTCGTCGCGGCGCGAGGCCAGGTCGCCGATGGAGCGCAGCGCACCCTTGGCCATGACCTCGCCCATCGGCTGGCTCACGGACTTGTTCATGCCCTCATTGAAATCGGTGATCACGGCGTAGTGCTTGGCATAGTCGCCGAACGACACCTTCTGCTCCTCGCTCGGCGTGGGCACGCGCAGGCCGGGCTTGTCGAGCAGGCGGGTCTGCAGGAACTCGATGAAGGCGGTGCGCTGCTCGGCCTCCTTGTTGCCGCAGGCCGCGAGCATGAAGCTGAAGGCGAGGCACAAACCGAACGCACTGAAACGAACAAGGGTCTTCATCATGATGGGAGTGTTTTCGCTCTAGGGGTGACCGTCAAGCATACGTCCGACATATCCCGTCCAGGAACGCCGCGGAACCGGCTCCGCCGGGCCGCTGGCGTTGCCCCCGGCGAGGGGGAGTGCCTACAAGGATCGCTTCAGCGCGTCGATGAACGCGCGCGCCGCGACCGACAGCGAGTGCCCGCGCTTGGTGACCACCGAGATGTCGCGCGAGACGCGCGGCGCGCTCAGCACCTTGATCACCAGCGACGGATCGTTCGCGGCCCGCGCGAAGGCGCCGGGCATGATCGATGCGCCCATGCCGCTGGCGGTCATCCAGATCGCGGTAGACAGAAAGGACACTTCGTTCACCACGTCGAGCGACACGCCGGCATCGGCTGCGGTGCCGTCGATCAGCGGCCGCACGCCGTAGCCGGGCCGCACGGTGATGATGGGGTAGCCGCCCAGGTCGGTCCAACGCACCACGCGCGCCTTGGCCAGGGGATGGTCGTTCCTGCACACCAGCGCGAGGTGGTCGCGCATGAGCCGCTGCACCTCGACCTCGGCGCCGGGCCGCTCGGGCGTGCCGATACCGAAGTCCACATGCTCGCCGAGGATGCGCGAGATGAACTGGTCGGGCGCGCAGTCGTTGACCATCACGCGAACTTTCGGATGCTCTTCGCTGAAGCTGCGGATCGCATCGGGCAGCAGAAAGGTTGCGAGCGTGGGCGTGATGGCCATCGACACGCGCCCGCGCTCGAGCGTGGCCAGTTCGCGAAAGCCGGTCGAGAGCGAGTCGACGTCGCGCAGGATGCGCTCGGCCGTGGACAGCATTTCGTTCGCAGCCGCGGTCGGCTTGAGCGAACGCGTGGTGCGATCGAACAGGCGCGTGCCCAACCCGTCCTCGAGCTGGCGGATCAGCATGCTCACCGCCGACTGGGTGACGAAGAGCCTTTGCGCCGCCGCGCTGAGCTTGCGCAGCTGGTGCACGGCAAGGAACGCGCGCAGCTGGCGGATCGTGGGACTGAACGTAGGACTGAAGTTTTCATTCATAAGGCAATCTGATATTTGATACGAAATTTCTCGATTTACGAATGAATTTCCGCAGCGTTCCATCACTCCAAAGAACATAAACACACTCAAGGAGTTTCGATGACAGCAGCGATCGCCCGCAAGGCGCGCACGCTTCGCAGGCGATGGCTGCTGGCCGCAGCCTGCACATTCTTCGGCGCCGCGGCCCTCGCGCAAGCGCCGACCGGCGACTTTCCGAACCACCCCGTCCGCATGGTCGTGACCTTTCCGCCCGGCGGCAGCGCGGACGCGGTGATGCGCATGCTGGTGCCGCGGCTCAACGAAAAGCTGGGCCAGCAGGTGGTGGTGGACAACCGGCCCGGCGCCGGCGGCAACGTGGGCCTCTCGCTGGTGGCGAAGGCGCCGGCCGACGGCTACACGCTGGGGCTGGGCGCGGCCGGTGCGCTGACGGCCAACGTGAGCCTGTACCCGCAGATGCCTTTCGACCCGGTGAAGGACTTCAAGCCGGTGGGCATGGTCGCGGCCACGCCGTTCGTGATCGTGGGCCATCCCTCGGTCGGGGCACGCACGCTGCGCGAGCTGATCGCGCTGGCCAAGGCGCAGCCGGGCACCCTCTCGATCGGCCACGGCGGCAACGGCACCGCCATGCACCTGTCGACCGCCCTCTTCGCCCAGATGGCCGACGTGAAGCTGATCGAGGTGCCCTACCGCGGCTCGGGCCCGGCCGCGCTCGATGCGCTCGCGGGACAGGTGCAGCTCGCGCTGGTCGACCTGCCCGCCTCGCTGCAGCAGATCAAGGCCGGCAAGCTGATCGCCTTTGCGGTGACCAGCGCGCAGCGCGTGCCGATGCTGCCCGAGGTGCCGACCGTGGCCGAAGCGGGCCTGCCGGGCTACGACTCGACCGGCTGGTTCGGCGTGGTGGCGCCAGCCGGCACGCCCGCGCCCATCGTGGCGCGGCTCAACGCCGAGATCAACGGCGCGCTCGGCGACGAACAGATCAAGACCTCGATGCGCAACCTCGGCGCGGAGCCCGCACCGACCTCGACCGAGGCCTTCGAGGCCTACATCCGGAGCGAAACGAAGAAGTGGGCCAAGGTGATCCAGGTCGCCAACATCAAGCTCGACTGACAGGCAGGCACGAACAAATGAACGACACCACATTGAAGGCCGACGTTCTCATCATTGGCGCAGGCCCCGTGGGGCTCACGCTGGCCATGGACTTGGCCTCGCGCGGCGTCTCGGTGATCATCTGCGAGACCCGCCGCTTCGCGGAGCCGCCGAACGTGAAGTGCAACCACGTGGCCTCGCGCACCATGGAGCAGTTCCGCCGCCTCGGCGTGGCGCAGAAGCTGCGCGATGCGGGGCTGCCCGCGGACTACCCCAACGACGTGGTATTCCGCACCACCGTGACGGGCGCCGAGCTCACGCGCATTCCCATCCCCTGCCGGCGCGACCGCTACACCGAGACCGAAGGCCCCGACGCCTGGTGGCCCACGCCCGAGCCGCCGCACCGCCTCAACCAGATCTACCTGGAGCCCATCCTGCTGAAGCACACGGCGGCGCTGCCGGGCGTGCAGCTGCTCAACCGCACGCAGTTCGCGGGCTTCACGCAGGACAAGGACGGCGTGACCGCCATCGCGACCGAGATGGACGGCGGCGTCACGCGCAGCATCCGCTGCCGCTACATGGTCGGCTGCGACGGCGGCAGCTCCGCGGTGCGCAAGCAGATCGGCGCCAAGCTCGAGGGCACGGCCGTGATCCAGCGCGTGCAGTCCACCTACATCCGCGCGCCGCAGCTGCGCGCGATGATCCCCGGCAAGCCCGCGTGGTCGTACTACGCGATGAACCCGCGCCGCTGCGGCACGATGTTCGCCATCGATAGGCACGAGACCTGGCTGGTGCACAACCACCTGAACGCCGAGGAGCCCGAGTTCGATTCGGTCGACCGCGACCAGGCGCTGCGCGACATCCTGGGCGTGGGCCCCGACTTCTCTTACGAGATCATCAGCAAGGAAGACTGGATCGGCCGCCGCCTGGTAGCCAACCGCTTCCGCGAAGGCCGCGTGTTCCTTGCGGGCGATGCGGCGCACCTGTGGGTGCCGTACGCGGGCTACGGCATGAACGCGGGCATCGCCGATGCGCTCAATCTCTCGTGGCTGCTGGGCGCCTGCGTGCAGGGCTGGGGCGACGAGGCCATCCTCGACGCCTACGAGGCCGAGCGCCAGCCGATCACCGAGCAGGTGTCGAACTTCGCGATAGACCATGCGCAGAAGATGATCCGCGCGCGCCGCGCCGTGCCGCTGAACATCGAGGCGCCCGGCCCCGAGGGCGCCGCGCTGCGCGCCGACATCGGGGCCGCGGCCTACGAACTCAACGTGCAGCAGTTCTGCTGCGGCGGGCTGAACTTCGGCTACTTCTACAGCGGCTCGCCGATCATCATCGCGGACGGCGAGCACCGGGCGCCGCCCTACGCGATGGGCGACTTCACGCCCTCCACCGTGCCCGGCTGCCGCGCGCCCCACTTCTGGCTGGCCGACGGCCGCTCGCTCTACGACGCCTTCGGCCCGGGCTACACGATGCTGCGCTTCGACCGCAGCGTGGACGTGCGGCCGCTCGAACGTGCCGCGCAGGCCTACAGCATGCCGCTCACGGTGCTGGACATCGAGACCGAGGACGTGCCCAAGGCGTACACGCACCGGCTGGTGCTGTGCCGCGCCGACCAGCATGTGGCCTAGCGCGGCGCCCATCTGCCGGCCGAGGTTACGACCTGGTGGCGATGCTGCGCGGCGACGCCAAGAAGGTGCGCGAGCGCAAGCGGGCGCTGGCCTGGGAAGGCGTCGTCGCCTGAAGCCTGCGCGCTGCGCTCACCAGCGCCGCGAAGCGACGACAGCGCGCCAGGCCAGCCACACCGCGAGCGCGGGTGCGAGCGCGAAGCTCGCGAACAGCCAGGCCGCGGTCGACCGCGCGCCCTCCACACCACCCGGCACGGTGAGGCCCGCCGCATTGGCCACCAGCCCTGCCACCGCAGCGCCCACGGCCATGCCGTAGAGCTGGATCGTCGTGATCGAAGCGGAAGCCAGGCCCTCTTCGCCCTTGGGTGCCAGCGACATCACGCGCGTCACCAGATGCGGCCAGCCGATGCCGACGCCCAAACCTACGGCCGCCAGCGCCACCGCGACGAGCAATACCTCGAAGCCCGCGCCGAAGCGCCCCGGTGCCGGCAGCAGCGCGAGCGCGGCGAGCCCCAACGTGCAGATCACCGGTCCGGCGCGCAGCATGCGGTCGGCCTGCGTGCCGCTGCGGCCCGACGACAGCAGCGAACCCGCGCTCCAGCCACCGGCCATCGCGGCCGTGAGATAGCCCGCCGCCAGCGGCGAATGGCCGTGCAGCAACTGCAGGAAGTACGGCACGAAGATCTCGGTGGTGGTGCCGATCAGCAGCAGCGCCACGCTCGCGTAGATGGCGCCCAAAGGCGTGCCCAACGCATAGGCGCCGGTCGGCAGCAGCCGCACGGCGGCCTTGCGGTCGATGCGCGTGGCGGCAACGCCGATGGCAAGGCCGAGCACCACGCCGGTCGCCTGCCAGGCCAGGTCGGACAGGAAGCCGCTCGCCGCGATCACCAGCACCGAGGCCGCCAGCAAGCCGATCTGCGGCGCCGGGATGCGCGGCAGGATGGCCGGGCGCTCGTGCCGCACACCGGCCGCGGGCCGCAGCTGCACCATGACCAGCAGCGCCTGTGCCGCCGCCACCGGCAGCAGGAACCAGAAAGCCCAGCGCCAGTGCCCGGCCTGCGCGAACAGCCCGCCCACCGCCGGACCGCAGAGCGTGGCAACGCCCCACATGCCCGACACCAGCGCCACCGCACGCGGCCACAGCCGCTGCGCGAACACCAGCTGGATCAGCGCATAGCTCAGCGCGGCTGAGCAGGCCGCCGCCCAGCCCCTGCACCGTGCGGCCGGCGAGCATCCAGTGCATCGCCGGTGCGAGGGCGCACCCCATCGAGCCGGCAGTGAACACCGCCAATGCCGCGAGGCAGGCCCCGCGCGGCCCGAGCACCGCGAGCAGCCGCACCGACAGCGTGGCGCCGAGGATCGACCCCACCACGAACAGCGTGGTGCTCCATGCATACCAGTCGAGCCCCCCGATCTCGCGCACCACCGAGGGCAGCACCGTGGTCACGATGTGGACGTTGACCGCATGCAGCGCAACGCCGCCGGTCAGTGCAAGGGCGCGCCAGCCGTTGCGGCCGGTGAAGAGCTCGCCCCAGGCGGCCGTGGGCGGCGGCGAAATCAGGCTGGCGGGATCGGCGGAGGAAGAAGATGCGGCAGGCGGCATGGCGAACCCGAAGGACTGGAAAGAAGCCCGAATACTAGGTGCCGCCGCCCAATTAAACAAGCTATTGCTTTGATAAATAAAACTTCGCCGGATCGGCCGATGCGCAGATGCGCGACACTTCTGCCCTGATGCAAGCCGCTTCTTCCAACGCCACCCCGACCGGCGCCATGCCGCAACCCACGATCCGCTGCCCCACCCTGCGCTTTCTGTTCGGGCACCCGGCACACGCCATCGCGCTGGGCTTCGGCTCGGGGCTGCCGCGCTTCGCGCCCGGCACCGTGGGCACGCTCTGGGCCTGGGTCGCCTTCGCGGTGATGCAGCTGTGGTTCACGCCCGCCACCATCGGCTGGATCATCCTGGCGTCGCTCCCCATCGGCTGGTGGGCCTGCACGGTGACAGCGCGCGACATGAACCTCGCCGACCCCGGCGCCATCGTGTGGGACGAGGTGGTCGCGTTCTGGATCGTGCTCTGGCTCGTCACCCCGGCCGGCCTGTTCGCGCAGGCGATCGCGTTCGGCCTGTTCCGCTTCTTCGATGCCGCCAAGCCCGGCCCGGTGGCCTGGGCCGACGGGCTGTTCAAGCAGCGCGATGCCACCCAGGTGCGCTGGTGGCGCGCGGGCTTCGGCATCATCCTCGACGACCTCGTGGCGGCTTTCTGCACGCTGCTGGTCATTGCGCTCTGGCGCGCGTGGTGAACCCCATGGATTCTTCTTCGACCTTGTTGCCGCTTCCGGACCAGGACACGCCCGCGCGCGTGGCGGTCGTGGCCGAACTGCTCCTCAAAAAAGGCTGGCTGCTGTCCACCGCCGAAAGCTGCACCGGCGGGCTGATCGCCGCGGCCTGCACCGAGCTCGCGGGCTCGAGCGCGTGGTTCGAGCGCGGCTTCATCACGTATTCCAACGCGGCGAAGACCGAGGTGCTGGGCGTGGACGCGGCGCTGATCGACGCCCACGGCGCCGTCAGCGAACCGGTGGCGCGCGCCATGGCCGTCGGCGCCATTGCACGCTCGGCGCCGTCGCGCGCGGCCATCGCGGTCACCGGCATCGCGGGCCCCACGGGCGGCACGCCCGAGAAGCCGGTGGGCACCGTGTGGTTCGGCTGGTCGGTCGACGGACAGCTGCGCACCGAGCGCCGGCGCTTCGACGGCGACCGCGCCACGGTGCGCGCGGCCACCGTGCACTACGCGCTGCAGACGCTGGCGGACCTGCTCGCGCGGTAGGCCCTCAGGCCATCACGAAATCGCCCAGCGCCCGACGCGGCGCTGCCGGCACCGGCGCCATCGGATGGCCGAGGCGGCACATCATCTGCACCGTCGGGCTGCGCGCGTCACGCGGGGGCGCGGTGCCCAGCAGCAGGTCGTGCGCCGCCGCGTGATGCGGCGCCATTTCCGCGAACTCCTCGAGTGGCTGGCTCATCGGATGCATGCCCACGCCCAAGTCGGTGGCGCGCAGCTGCTGGCGCACGAAGGCGCGGCCCGCCGCGATCTGGTCGGTGCGGCTGTTGCCGCGCGTGCTGAGCCAGACAAAGCCCATGGCGGTGTTGGCCTGGTCTTCGAACATCTGGCAGGCCTGCCTGAAGGGTGGGCTGTCCTCGGCGGCGGGCACGCTGCGGTCGAACTGCCCGAGGGCGATGGCGATGCGCAGCGCCGGGTCGTTGATCGAGAAGCCGTCGCGGTGCTCGAGGATCTCCTGCGGCCCGACCCGCAGCAGCCGCAGGTTTTCGAGCGCGGTGCCGGGCGTTGCCATCTCCACGCGCGCGGCGGCCGCGCAGAGCTTTCGCAGCACCCGCACGCGGGCCATGTCGACCGTGCCGCCGGACTGCACCGCGCCCCCCGTGGGCGCGACGGCCGTGAGCCCCTGCAGCATGTCGGCCGACACCGGACGTCCGATATCGAAACGCTGTTTCGGCGTGCGCCGCCGCAGCACCTGGGCGAACAGCGGATCGGGCGCGCCGCCACCCGAAAGCCGCAGCCGCGCCACCGGCACATGCTGCCAATGCCGCGGCTCGCTCGCCAGTTCGCCCTGCGGCCAGAGCTGCACGCTGGCCAGGACGCCCTGTTGCGCCAGCGCCATCACGAGCAGCTCGATGAACGCACCGTGGCCGATGACGACCTGCCGGCCGTAGGGGTCGCTCTCGGGCTGCAGCCGCTCGCGATCGCGCAATAGAGAGAACGATGGCATCGGGCTCGCGCAGGTCCACCAGCCAGTGGCTGGCAGTTGTACGCGGTGGGCGCGGTGACCGCATAGGCCACGGCGCGCTTGCGCACGTCGGGCTCGTTGCCGGGCCCGTTCCATATCTCGAGCGCGGCCGCCGGGATGTCGGAGTGCAGCCACCAGGTCGCCAGTGCGGCCGCACCTGCCGCTACGACAACACCGCCTCCCAGCAGCCGGACAAAATTTCTTCGTTCATCCATCGCCGGCATTATCGAAAGCCGCTTTGCACTTCACAATGGGCCAAGTTGTGATAACAGCTATGCATAACTGAATACCATGAGCCTCGACAAGGATCTCGACTTCGACTGGCGGCTGGTTCACGCCTTCCTCGCCGCACTCGACCATGGCAGCCTGCTGGCCGCGGCGCGCGCGCTGGGTTCGAGCCAGCCGACGCTGGGCCGGCACATCGCCGAACTCGAGGCGCAACTCGGCGTGGTGCTGTTCGAGCGCACCGGGCGGGGCCTGCGGCCGACGGCCATGGCCGCGGCGCGCCTGGCCGAATCGGCGCGCTCCATGGAGAGCGGTGTGCTGGCGCTCTCGCGCAGCGTGTCGGGCGCCAACACGACCACCGCGGGCTCGGTGCGCATCTCGGCGAGCCAGGCCACGGCACGGCAGCTGCTGCCGGCCTTGCTGGTGCGCATGCGGCAGGAGCTGCCGGAGATCCAGGTCGAGCTGGTGTCGACCAACGAGGTCAGCAACCTGCTGCGGCGCGAAGCCGACATCGCGATCCGCATGTCGCAGCCCACCACGGCCACGGTGGTCGCACGGCGCGTCGGCCGCTTCGCGCTGGGCGCCTTCGCCCACACCGACTACCTGCGCCGCCGCGGTCCTCCTCGCCAGACGTCCGACCTGCTCCGGCACGACGTGCTGGGCTACGACCGCATCGACACCATCATCCGCATGTCCGCGCAGCTGGGCACGCCGCTGCAGCGCGAGGATTTCTGCTTTCGCACCGACGACATGGGCGCCTACTGGGAAGCCTTGCGCCAGGGCATGGGCATCGGCTTCGTGAGCGAATCGCTCGCACGCACCGACAGCAACGTGGTGCGCGTGCTGCCCCAGCTCAAGATCCAGTCGCTTCCGGTGTGGCTCGCGGTGCACCGCGAGATCCGCACCGACCGCCGCATCCGCGCGGTCTATGATTTCCTGGCGCGCAACATCCCGGCGTCGATCTGATCCCAGTCCCAACCCCAAGAGGCCTCATGACAGCAGCCACCAATGCCCAGACCATCGAGCTCTTCTACAGCGCTTTCTCGAATCTCGATGCCGCCACCATGGAGGCCTGCTATGCCCCCGATGCGGTGTTCGACGACGAGGCCTTCTCCCTGCGCGGCCGGCGCGAGGTCGGGGGCATGTGGCGCATGCTGGCCACGGCCACGAAGGCCAAGGGCGCGGACGTGTGGCGCCTGAAATAGCGCGACGTGAAGGCCGACGACACCACGGGCAGCGCCCATTGGGACGCGCACTACCGCTTCAGCGCCACGGGCCGGCTGGTCGACAACAGCATCGACGCGCGCTTCACCTTCACGCCCGAGGGGCTGATCGCCACGCACCGCGACAGCTTTCCGTTCTGGACCTGGTCGCGCCAGGCGCTCGGCACGCCGGGCCTGCTGCTGGGCTGGACGCCGATGCTGCGCAACAAGGTGCGCGCCACCGCCGCCGGCAATCTCGCCAAATTCCTTTCGAGCCAACCATGACCGACATCGTCTACACCACCAACGAAGCGGCCCACCGCTACGAAGCATCCATCGACGGTCAGCTTGCGGGCTACGCCGAGTACAACCTGCTGACCGACGCGATCATGTTCACGCACACCGAGGTGCTGCCCGAACACGAGGGCAAGGGCGTGGGCTCAGGCATCGCGAAGCACGTGCTCAACGAGGCGCGCACGAAGGGGCTGCATGTGATTCCGGTGTGCCAGTTCATTGCGGGCTACATCCGCACGCACCGCGAATACGCCGACCTCGTGCGGCCGGATATTCAGCGCGCCTTCAAGATCTGAAAACAAGGGCTCACCCCCAGGCTGCGCGCACTGCGTGTCGCTTCTCCTACCTCCTACCGGGGGCAACACCTGAGGCCCGGCAAAGCCGGTTCCTCGGTGTTTCCCGATCAAGGCGCTGCGGCCTTCGGCGCGGGCAGCCACGCGAAGGCCACAATGCCCAGCACCAGCAGCGTGGCGATGGTGGCCAGCACGGCCGTCAGCGGATCGCCGCCATGCGCCGCGGCGATGGAAGCCGCGACACTCGTGCCCCACTGCATCAGTGCGACGCCGAGGAACATCGCCATCGTGAAGACAGCCATCGCGCGCCCGGTGAGCGTGACGGGGTAGGCCACCCGCACGTCGGCGTACTGCCAGACGATGAAGCCCGAGAGCACGCCGATCAGCACCATGCCGAAGATGTCGAGCCAGGCCGAGTGCAGCACGGCGATGAGCGCGAAGAGCGCGGCGTAGACCAGCCCGCAGATCACGATCCAGCGGCGGCGCGCGGCACCGTCGCGGTCGAAGCGCCCGAACAGCGGCGCGCCGACGAGCGAGATCACCGACACCACCAGCGCGACGTTGCCGCTCTGCACCAGTGAGTAGCCGTGGCGCTCCATCATCAGCGGCCCGAGCCAAAGCCCGCGCAGCGAGATGAAGGCGGCGTACGTCACGGCGCCGAGCACCATGATGCCAAGCGTGTGCGGCATCGCGAACAGCGCGCCGAACTGGCGGATGGCCTCGGGAATCGACTCTTTCTTCTGCGGCACGGCCGATGCGGGCTCGTGCACCCAGTGCCAGATCGCCAGCCAGGCCAGCGCCGCGGCCAATGCCAACACCAGGAAGCCCGCGTGCCACGAGTACGCCTGCACCAGCCACGCCAGCGGCGTGCCGGTCGCGAGCATGCCGATGCCACCGATGGCGAGCACCATGCCCGAGACGGTGGCGAAGCGAGTCGCCGGAAAGGGCCGCGCGATGAACACGGTGCACACGAGGAATGCCGGCGCGCAGCCGACGCCGATCAGCGCCTGCCCCGCCACCAGCACCAGGTAGCTGGACGACACCGCGGACAGCAGCGCGCCGGCAATGGCGATGGGAAAGGCCACCAGCACCGTGCGCCGCACGCCGTGCAGGTCGATGCCGATGCCCATGAAGAGCTGCATCGCGCCGAAGGCAAAGTGGAAAGCGCCCGAGAAGATGCCGAGCGCTTGCGCCGACAACTTGAAATCGGCCTGCAGCGGGCTCGCCATGATGGCGCCGACCGTGCGGAAGGCCTGGCTCAGCGCGACCCCGGCGCACAGGGCCAGGACCATCACCCAGGCGGCGCGTAGCGTCAGCGGTTCTGCGGCCGAGTGCTGTGCAGGGATGGAGCTCATGCGGGGCGCTCTTGTTCGGGGTGCGTGCACAGGACACCGGGTGCTCCCCTCCGCGAATGTCCCCCGGCTGCGCCTCCTCCTTTATTTCGCTGCGGGGAGCACCCGGTGCCCTGTGCACGAGAGGCGCGGCTGTCGTGCCGGCCGATCAACCGCTGCGCCGAGCGATCACGCCGACGGTGTGCTCTGCGCAGCGAACAGCGGCGCCCCGAACAAAGCCCCCAAAAAGTCCCCCAGCTATTCACCGTGGCACTTCTTGTACTTCGTCCCGCTGCCGCAGGGGCACGGATCGTTGCGCCCCGGCGTGGCTTCCTTGCGGATGGTCTCGACCTTCGGCCCCAGGCTCTTCCAGAGCTGGCGCAGGTCGTACACCGCCCAGATGGCAGCACCGAAATCGTCCAGCCGCTGCTGGCTCACGCTGGGCGGGGCGTCGTCGCTGTACATCGAGAGCGTGGGCTTGGCGGTGTCGTCCTCGGTCAGCGCGACGATGTTGTCGAGCGCATCGTCGAGCATCTGCGCGGCGTCCTTGTCGCGCGGGGTGGCCCAGTCTTCGGGCCAGTTCTCGACCGCGTACATGAAGCCCAGCGCCCAGACCTGGGCGAACGAGGGAATCTCCTCGCCGGCCACTTCGGCGCGCTCTTCCTCGGGCAGCGAGGCGATGGCGCCGCGGGTGTCGAGCACCTCGGGCTGCCAGCTGCGCTCGTCGTCGAGCGTCTCGACGGGGGCGTCGAAATCGTCGGGGCCGAGGGGTTCCTGGGCGGGCGGAGGGGTCTGGGAGGTATCGGGGGATGTCGTCATGGCAAGTTCGGAGCAGCCCTCTATGCTGCAGCAGGCTCCCGGAGTCATCTATTTCTATGCCCACGATTATTCCGTTTCCGACGCGCTACAGCGCGTTCGCCCTGTGCGTGGTCGGTCTGGTCGCCTGCCTGGCCGCCGTGCTGGTGTCGCCGCACCTGTGGCTGGCCTGGGTCGGCGTGGCCGTATTTGCGGTACTCAGTGGTACCGGTGTGCACGACCTGCGCCAGACCCGCCACGCCATCCTGCGCAACTACCCGGTCATCGGCCACATCCGCTTTTTGCTGGAGTACATCCGCCCCGAAATGCGGCAGTACTTCATCGAGAGCGACTCCGAGGCCGCGCCCTTCTCGCGCGCGCAGCGCTCGCTGGTCTACCAGCGTGCCAAGGGCGACCCCGACAACCGACCCTTCGGCACGCAGCTCAACGTGACCATCGCGGGCTACGAGTGGATCAACCATTCGATGCAGCCGACCAAGCTCGCGAACCACGATTTCCGCATCGTGATCGGCGGCACGCCGCAGCCCGCCGATGCGAACCCGGCCCAGGTCTGCACGCAGCCGTACAGCGCCAGCGTGTTCAACATCTCGGCCATGAGCTTCGGCGCGCTGTCGGCCAACGCCATCCTTGCGCTCAACCAGGGCGCCAAGCTGGGCGGCTTTGCGCACGACACCGGAGAGGGCTCGATCTCGCAGCACCACCGGGTGCACGGCGGCGACCTGATCTGGGAAATCGGTTCCGGTTATTTCGGCTGCCGCAACGACGACGGCAGCTTCAACGCCGAGCGCTTCAGCGCCAACGCGCGCGACCCGCAGGTGAAGATGATCGAGGTCAAGCTGAGCCAGGGCGCCAAGCCCGGACACGGCGGCGTGCTGCCGGCGCCCAAGGTCACGGCCGAGATCGCGGCTGCGCGCGGCGTGCCGGTGGGCGTGGACTGCATCTCGCCCTCGTCGCACAGCGCGTTCTCCACGCCGACCGAGATGATGCATTTCGTCGCGAAGCTGCGCGAGCTCTCGGGCGGCAAGCCGACCGGCTTCAAGTTCTGCCTCGGCCATCCGTGGGAATGGTTCGGCATCGTCAAGGCGATGCAGGCCACCGGCATCACGCCCGACTTCATCGTGGTCGACGGCGCCGCGGGCGGCACGGGCGCGGCGCCGGTCGAGTTCAGCGACCACGTCGGCGCGCCGCTGCAGAAGGGCCTGCTGCTGGTGCACAACACGCTGATCGGCGTGAACCTGCGCCACCGCATCAAGATCGGCTGCGCCGCCAAGGTGATCACCGCCTTCGACGTGGCCCGCATGATGGCGCTGGGCTGCATCCAGGCGCAGAGCTGCCCCACCGGCGTGACCACGCAGGACCCGCTGCGCCAGCAGGCGCTGGTGGTGCCGACCAAGGCCGACCGCGTGCGCAACTTCCACCGCAGCACGCAATGCATGCATTGCAGGAGCTGGTGCAGGCCGCCGGCCTCGACCATCCGCAGCAGATCACCGCGCACCACATCGTGCGCCGCATCTCCGACACCGAGGTGCGCCTGTTGAGCAACCTGGTGATGCAGGTGCAGCCGGGCGCGTTGCTCGGCCCGCTCGACGCGCAGCACAATGTCTTCCGCACCTACTGGCCGCTGGCCAGTGCCGAGAGTTTCCAGCCCGTGACGCAAGGCCCTTATGGGCTGGTTCCGGGCTTCGCAATGGCCGCATGAATCCACTGAGACGAGGCGCTTCGACGCGCCTGCACAGCGCCAAGGGCGTGGCTTCGGCGCCCGCGCCCCTTGACGCGCTGCCTTCCGCGCTGGCGCCCGACAACTACGCCGAGTTCCTGCGCACCACCCTGCCGAAGCAGGAAAAAAACGTGGCCAGCCACCGCCTGGGCAGCGAGCGCGTCTGGCTCAAGAAGGCCGGCCCGCGCCACGGCAAATGGGGCTACCGCGTGATGGCGGCGGTCGCGCGCATGGCGCGGCTGGACATCATCAAGCCGGTGCCCAATCCCGGCGGCGAGGCCGCCATTGCCACCGAGGCCCGGCGCCTGAAGCAGCTGGCGGCCGCGGGCCTGCGCGTGCCGACCGTGCTGGCGCAGCAGGCCGATGGCCTGTTGATCTCGGACCTGGGCGAGAGCGGCCGCGCCACCGTGGTGCTGCAGGAGCGGCTCGACCAGGTCGCCGCCGCCGGCCCCGCCGCGCTGCTCGCCGTGTGGCGCGAGGGGCTGTCGGCCATCGCGGCCGTGCATGTGCGCGGCCAGCACCTGAGCCAGGCCTTCGACCGCAACCTCATGCAGTGCCCCGATGGCGTGATCGGCTACATCGACTTCGAGGACGACCCCGCCGAAGTCATGACGCTCGCCGAATGCCAGGCGCGCGACTGGCTCAGCTACCTGCACTCGACGGCGATGATGCTGGAGGCCGCCGCGCCGCAGGCCGCGGGCCAGCACTGGCATGCCGCGCTGGCCGGGGTGAATGAAGAGGTGCGCGAGCGCATCGCGAATGCGGCGCGGCGCATGAAGTGGGCGCGCAAGCTGCCGGCCAGCCGCCGCTGGGGGCGCGACACGCAGCGCGTGCGCGCGGTGGCGCGGCTACTCGGACGCTGGCACGACGCGGCCGCCTGAGAGTGGCCGGCCCTCAGCTCAGGGCCGCGCCGTCCACCGCAGCGCGGCCAGCAGGTTGCTGTGGTCGTCGGTCCAGGTCGTGACGCCGCCGGCGTCGATGATCTCGCCGCGTTCGCGGACGACCGGGTCCTGCAGGAAGCGCTCGTTGCGCGTCAGCAGCACGTACTCCGAGTCATGTTCGAGCTTGAGATTGCCGGTCACCGGTTCGAAGCGAACGCGCACCGCCTGCATGCCCGCATCGTCGGCCAGCCGCTTCACCACCGGCGCGAGGTTGAGGTACCGGTTGCTGATGTGGAAGGCGATCACGCCCGTGGGCAGCAGGTGCTGGCGGTAGAGCGCGAGCGCCTCGCGCGTCATCAGGTGCATCGGGATCGCATCGCCCGAGAAGGCGTCGACCATGATCGCGTCGAAGCGCTGCGAGCCATGCGCATCGAGTTCCTGCTGCATCAGCAGCCGCGCGTCGCCCTGCGCGATCTCGATCGTCGCGGGCGAATCGGCGAGGTAGCTGAAATACGAGTGCGCCGCCGCCGTCACGCGCGGGTTGATCTCGTAGAAGCGAACCGTGTCGCCGCTGCGCCCGTAGGCCGCGAGGGTGCCGACACCCAGGCCGATCACGCCCACGCGCTGCGGCGCATCGCCGCGGTTCGTGAGCAGCGTCAGCCCCGCGCCCGACTACGGTCCGTAGTAGGTGCTCGCAAGACGCCGCTGCACCGCGCCCTGCAACTGCTCGCCGTGCGAGATCACGCCGTGCATCAGGCGGCGCGACGCGGTCAGCGCGCCCGGAACGCCGAACTGCTCCACGCGCAGCGCACCGTAGAAGTTGCGCACGCGCAGCATCGTGCGGTTGTCGGCTTCGAGCACGTTGGAAATCGTGAGCCACGCCACCGCCACCGACACCAGCGCGCCGAACAGCCCGGCGCCCGCGGCCCATGAACGCGCACGCCATGCGGTGTAGCCCGCCGCGAAGACCGCCAGCGCCGTCACCATCGCGTAGAACACCGGCAGCGACACCGCGACCGATGCGAGCCGGATGAACACCCCGTAGGCCACCACGATCACGAACGCGAACACCAGCCACATCCATTGCTGGCGCGCGCGCGTGAGCCACAGCAGGATCAACCCCGGCACCGCGAGGCTCGCCGGCAGCTCCCAGTAGCCGTTGAAGAAGTGCGGCGCAATCACGCCCGCGAAGATGCCGCCCAGCGCGCCGCCGAGCGCGAGCAGCAGGTAGAAGCGCGTGAGCCGCTCGGGGCCGGGCCGCGCCCGCGCGAGTTCGCCGTTCGAGAACATGCAGATCGCGAACCGCCCGGCGCAGAAGAGCCCGATCGCGGCGGGAATCGACAGCGAGCGCTGCGGCGTGTTCAGGTACCAGCCATCACCGGCGCCAGCACCAGCACGGCAGGCCAGAAGAGCCAGCGCCGGTACCAGAAGTCGCTGTCGAAGCACAGCACGAAGCTCAGCAGGTACAGCGCGAGCGGCACGATCCACAGCATCGGCACCGAGGCGATGTCCTGCGTGATGAAGGCCGACACTGCGAGCAGCGCGACCGTGCCGAGCGCGGACAGCACGAGCCACAGGATCTGGTCCGCCCATGAGAGCGGCGTTGCCGGCGCCGCGGGCGCTTCGGTGGTGACCGCTGCCGGTGCCGGCTTCGCTCTCGCCACCGCGACCACCGACACGATCGCCAGCACCGCGAACAACCCGAAGCCCACCGACCACGCCACGGCCTGCGCGCGCAGCGCGAACACCGGCTCCAGCACGAAGGGATAGACCACGAGCGCAAACAGCGCCGCGAGGTTCGACAGCGCAAAGAGCCGGTACACCCGCGCCTGCCGTGGCGCATCGCCCGCATGCAGGCGCGCGACCCAGCTCTGCACCAGCGGCCCCGTGGTGCAGACCGCGAGGTACGGCAGCCCGATCGTGGCGGCCAGCACGGCGAGCACGCCCGTCGCCGGATCGCCCTGCCCGGTCGGCTTCCATGCTGCATCGGGAATCACCGGCAGCATCGCGCAGGCCGCGAGCAGCAGCAATGCATGCACGATGGCCTGCGTGCGCAGCGGCCGGCGCGAGAGCCAGTCGGCATAGAAGTACCCGAGCAGCAGCACGACCTGGAAGAACACCAGGCACAGCGTCCACACCGCGGCCGAGCCGCCGAACCACGGCAGGATCTGCCGTGCGATCAGCGGCTGCACCAGGAACAGCAGGAAGGCAGAGACGAAGATGGTCGATGCGCAAAGTGCCAGCGCGCCCGCGCCATCCGTCGCCCTGCGCATCAGGAGCCGTTGCCCGGGTTGGGTACCTTGTCGAGCTGGCCCTTGACCGCGCCGTCCCAGATGGCCGGGCAGAAGGAGTTGCCGTCGCCCACCTTGTCGGCCAGCGCGTCGATGCCGCGGGCCGTCAGCTGCGAAGCCCACTCGGTGCTGTTGTTGCGCACGAAGGCGAAGATGTTGGTGAGCGCGTCGCCCGGCTTCTCGAGCACGTTGGTGCCGATGTTGGTGCTCCACGCCGGGTCCCATTGCAGCTCGATGCTGCGGTCGCTCTTGGGCCCGAACGAATAGAACGGGTGCCAGAACATCGGCGACTCCATGCCCACCACGCCCTCGGCGGACAACGGGATCTTGCCGTTGGCGATGTAGTAGGCGTCGAGCTGGTTCAGGCGGAAGTCAGTGCCCGGCGCGGCCGCGCCATCGGTCGACAGCAGCTTATACCAGGCCTCGCTGACGTACTGGTAGCCCTTGAGCGCCG
>CAMATD010000004.1 GCA_945860785.1 Variovorax sp. YR752
TCCAGGTCAACCTGCCGCTCGCATGGAACGGGCGCAGCGTGCAGTACGGCGGTGGCGGCTTCAACGGCACGCTGATCACCGGCCTCGCGCTGGTGCCGGCCGGGCGCTTCGACCAGCCCACGCCGCTGGCGCAGGGCTACGTGACCTACGGTACCGACTCCGGCCACCAGAACGTGGCGGGCCAGCCGCCGCAGGCCTTCGCGCTCAACGACGAAGCGCTCGTGAATTTCGCCCATGCCTCGTACAAGAAGGTGCGGGACGTGGAGGTAGCGCTGATGCAGCGCGCCTACGGGCAGGCACCGCAAAAGCTCTACTTCATGGGCAGCTCCGAAGGCGGGCGCGAGGCGCTCACCATGGCGCAGCGCTATCCGCAGGACTTCGATGGCATCTTCAGCCGCGTGCCGGTGATCAATTGGACGGGGCTGCAGCATGCCGGCACGCGCAACGGCATCGCCACGATGGGTGAGGGCTGGCTGCGGCCAGCGCAGGTGCAGCTGGTGCACGACGCGGTGCTCGCATCGTGCGATGCTGCCGACGGCGTGGCGGACTGCATCGTGTCGAACCCGGTAGCCTGCCTGCAGCGTTTCGATCCGGCCAGCCTGCGTTGCGCTGCCGGCACGAGCGGCGACAACTGCCTCAATGATGCACAGGTGCAGGCGGTGCGCACGCTGCGTTCGCCGTGGCGCTCACCCGCACCGCTGGCCAACGGCGTCCCGAGTACCCAGGCTGGAGCATCGGCGGCGAGGCGACGCCGGCCTTCGCATCGATGGGTGGCTGGAACGCGTGGTGGACGGGCACTGCCGCACCGACCGTGCCGCCGCAGCCGAGCAACGGCATCGCGTGGTTCTACGGCAGCGGGGCGCTGCAGTACTTCTATGCGCGCAATCCATCGCTCGACGTGCGTAACTACCGTGCGGAAGATTTCGCCGCACGCGTCACCGCCGTGTCGCAGCTGATGGATTCGACCAATCCCGACCTGAGCGCTTTCAACGCCCGCGGCGGCAAGCTGCTGATGCTGGAACACATGGCCGACTACGCGCAGAGCCCGTTCGCCGGCATCCGCTATTACGAATCGGTGGTTGCACGCCTGGGGCGCGACAACGTGGACCGCTTCATGCGCCTCTACACCGCGCCCGGCGTGGATCACGTGGGCAGTGGCGCACCGGCCAATGTCGACATGCTCGGCGCGCTGGCCGACTGGGTCGAACGCGGTCGCGCGCCGGTCGGTCTGCAGTTGGTCGAGCAGGAAGTGCAGTCGCCGTTCAAGACCACCCGTGCGCGTCCGCTGTGCGAGTGGCCGCTGTGGCCGCGCTACACGAGCGGCGATGCGTCGCAGGCGGCCAGCTTCCAGTGCAGCAAGTAGCGCGACGGCGCTGACGGTCTAGCGGGCGCAGTCGCCGCAGGTGCCGTGGAGGGTCAGCGCCGTATGTCGCGTGTCGATCCCCTGCTTGCGCAGGGCCCGGCCCAGCCGGCCCATCACCTTGGGCAATTCAGGGTCCGAGGGCAGCGCCAGCACCTTGTGGCACTGGTCGCATTCGAAGGTGTTGCCCGAAGCGGCTTCCACATGGCGCGAGAAGCGGTTGACGCGATCGGCGCCCACGCGGCGGTCGCACAGGCCCGCCTCGACCAGCCGGTCGAACACGCGGTAGATCGTCACGCGGTCGGGCAGTTCGCCGGTGGCGGTGGTGTAGGCCGCGGCCACCTCCTCGTGCGTCAGGGGCTGCGAGGTGTGTTCGAGCAGCTCGAGCACCGTCTGGGCGGCGCGCGTTGCGCGCAGGCCGCTTTCGTGCAGCAGGGATTCGCTGTCGAACACGACGGCGGCAAGGGAGGGCGTCGGGTGCGATTTCGTGGACTTCATGCGAAACGCCATTGTGTTGCATCCTCGGGCTTCCTGTGTAAAGCCTAGGCAAAGCGCCTGGCCACCATGCCAGATAATCGCCGGCAGCGCGCGGTGCCCGCCTAGCGAGGCCGCATATGCCCGGATGCAGCTAAGCATCTGACAAATGGGTCGTTCGTGCAGCGGCGAGGGCGCGACAGAATCGCGCGCTTTGTCGCCTGCAACCGAAAGTTCCACCATGCGCGCCCATCCCCTGTTGAAAACCGTGCTCGCGCTGTGGACCGGAGCTCTGTTCGCGCTGACCGTGCATGCGCAGCAGCCAGCGACCTATCCGTCGAAGCCCGTGCACATCACGGTCGCCAACACACCCGGCAGTTCGCCCGACGTGCTCGCGCGCTACCTCGCGCAGCGCCTGTCCGAGCAGTGGAAGCAGCCCGTGGTGGTCGACAACCGCGCCGGGGCCGCTGGCATCCTGGCGGCCGATGGCCTGGCCAAGGCGCCGGCCGATGGCTACTCGCTGCTGGTGGGCGCCGATGGGCCGATCACCATCCTCCCCAACATCCAGGCCAGACTGCCCTATGACGCGCGCCGCGACCTGGTGCCCGTGGTATCGCTCGGCCAGATCGACTTCGTGCTAGTGGCGAACCCGAAGACGGGCTTTCGCACCGTGGCCGATTTCGTGCGCGCTGCCAAGGCCAGTCCGGGGCGCATCAACTACGCCTCGGCCGGCAACGGCAGCCCGCAGCAGCTCAGCATGGAACTGCTGAAGCAGAAGGCTGGCATCTACGTCACCCACATCCCTTACCGTGACGGTCCGCTCGGCATGCAGGACGTGATCGCGGGGCAGGTCGATGTGATGTTCATCGCAGTGGGGCCTGCGCTGCCGCACATCCGCAGCGGCCGGCTCGTGGCGCTGGGCGCCAGTGGCGAGAAGCGCCATGCGCTGCTGCCCGAAGTGCCGACTGTGGCCGAGACCTATGCGGGTTACCGCTCGGGCACCTGGTTCGGCCTGTTCGCGCCGGCCCGCACGCCGCAGCCGGTGCTCGATGCGATCGCGGCCGAAGCCGGGCGCATCGTGCAGGCGCCCACGGCCCGCGCCGAACTCGCGGCGCAGGGCATCGAGGCCACGGGGTTTCCGCAGCGCCAGTTCCAGCGCCAGGTGTCGGCCGAGTACGAGCGCTATGCGCAGATCGTGAAGGCGGTCGGTATCAAGGCGGAATAGCTGCCCGCTGCTAGCGGACGGACCTGGCCAGTGCCTTGGCGAAGTCCGCGACATCGTCGTCGCGGCACACTTCGGCGGCCAGCGGCGCGTGGCCGCTTGCCACGGCGACGAGGGCCATGGCCTTTTTCGGGCACAGGCCGAGGCAGCTCGACTGCACGACACGCAGGCGCCCCGGCAAATGCACGAGGTCGCGCTTGAGTTCCTTGCGGACCTGCCGGGCCTTGAGTTTCGTGGGGCCGTCGCTGCGCTCTTCGCAATCGCCGCAGACCAGCACCACGCCGGACAGCTTGGTTTCGACCATGGGAGGGGAATGGCTCACGCGGTTTTTCCTTTTGTTTCAAGCCATCTTGGGCGCGAAGGGGCGGTGCGCAAGTCAGCCGACCGCCCGAATGCGCTAAGGTCTGGTCATTCGCGTTCTTGAATACCTTTGCCCGACCATGTCCCGTCCTCCCATCGAAATCGAAACCGCCCCGAACCCCTCCGCCACGGTGGTCCTGATGCATGGCCTCGGCGCCGACGGCAATGACTTCGTGCCGATTGCCGGCGAACTCGACCTGTCGGCCGTGGGGCCGGTGCGCTTCGTGTTTCCCAATGCGCCGGTGATTCCGGTCACCCTCAACAATGGCTACCAGATGCCGGCCTGGTTCGACATCGCCGGCCCCGATTTCAACGTGCAGGAAGACGCGGCCGGCCTCCGCAGCTCGCAGGCCACCATCGAGGCCGTGATCGCCAGTGAAAAGGCCCGTGGCATCGCCGCCAGCCGCATCGTGGTGGCCGGCTTTTCCCAGGGCTGCGCGATGGCGCTGCTGACCGGCCTGCGCCACACCGAGCGCCTGGCCGGCATCGTCGGGCTCTCGGGCTGGTTGCCGCTCGCGGCCAGCACCGCGGCCGAACGCCATGCGGCCAACCACGACACGCCGGTGTTTCTCGGCCACGGCCGGCAAGACCCGATGGTGCCCATTGCAAGAGCCACGCACTCGCGCGACGCGCTCATCGCTTTGGGCTACACTGTCGGGTGGCACGAATACACGATGGCGCATTCGGTCTACAGGGAGGAAATTGCCGACCTGAACGACTTCCTGCTGCGCGTGCTGGGCTGAACGGGCCGCTGCAGCAACCCACGAGAGAAGAAGGAGACCAGACCATGATCCTCGTCATCGGACACGCCCTGGCGAAACCCGACACCCTGCAGGCGATGCTGGCCATCAGCGTGGAGCACGTGCTGCGCTCGCGCGCCGAGCCCGGCTGCATCTCGCACGAAGTCACGACCGACGTGCAGGACCCGCTGCGGCTCACTTTCGTGGAGCGCTGGAGCGACATGGCCTTGCTGCAGGCGCACTTTCGCGTCGATGCCTCGCGCGCCTTTGCCAAGGCGCTCGCGGCCATGGCCGACGGCACGCCGGAGATCCACGCCTACCAGTCGGATGAGATCGACCTGCGGGCGGGCCGCGCCTAGCGCGGTTCTCCCGGAAGAAACCGGCCTTTGGCGGGCATGGTGCCTATGCAGATAGCTATCAAAACAATAGCGGACGGCAGCATGGCGCGCAACGGGATTCCCTGCGCAAGCAGCGCCCGCGCGCCCGTGCTACCTTCCAGCCCCTCAGAAGATTGATGGGTCATAACAATATGAGCAACAGATTGCAGGAGAGGTTGGGTGCACTTTCAGCCGCACGCCTCCAGGGCATGCGACGCGGCATCGAGAAGGAAAGCCTGCGCGCGTTGCCCGACGGCAAGCTCGCGCTGACGCCGCATCCGGTGGCGCTGGGCTCCGCGCTCACGCATCCGCACATCACGACCGACTTCAGCGAATCGCAGCTCGAACTCATCACGGGTGTGCACGCGGGCGTCGAATCGGCGCTCGAGGAGTTGACCCGGGTTCATCAGTTCACCTACCGCGTGCTCGACAAGCTCGGCGACGAGCGCCTCTGGGTGTCGAGCATGCCCTGCGGCCTGCCGACCGACGAGACCATTCCGATCGGGCGTTATGGCTCCTCAAACGTGGGCCGCGCCAAGAGCGTCTACCGCATGGGCCTGAGCCATCGCTATGGCCGCCGCATGCAGACCATCTCGGGCATTCACTACAACTGGTCGCTGCCGGATGTGTCGAGCGAACAGTACTTCGCGCTGATCCGCAACTTCCGCCGCCACGCCTTTCTGCTGCTGTACCTGTTCGGCGCGTCGCCGGCCTTGTGTTTGAGCTTTGTCGCGGGCCGACCGCACGAGCTGCAGCCGCTGGGCGACGGCAGCATGTTCATGCCGCACGGCACGTCGCTGCGCATGAGGCGCCTCGGCTACCAGAGCGACGCGCAGGCCTCGCTGGCCGTGAGCTACAACAGCCTCGACGGCTATGGCGCTTCGCTGCAGGACGCGCTCACGCGCCCATGGCCGGCCTACGAGGCCATCGGCATCCGCAACCTCGGCGGCGACTACAACCAGCTCGGCACCAGCCTGCTGCAGATCGAGAACGAGTTCTACGGCACCATCCGCCCCAAGCGCGTGATCAACCCCGGCGAGCGTCCGCTGCATGCGTTGCGCGAGCGCGGCGTCGAGTACGTCGAGGTGCGGCTGATGGATCTCGACCCGTTCGAAACGGTGGGCATCAACGCACAGACGATGCGCTTCATCGACGTGTTCCTGCTGCACTGCCTGTTGAGCGACAGCCCCGACGACACGCCGCAGGAAATTGCCGACCTGGCCCACAACCAGCACCTCACCGCCGCCCGCGGCCGCGAGCCGGGCCTGTGCCTGTCGCGCAATGACAGCGAAGTGGCGCTGGCCGACTGGGGTCTCGAACTGGTCGAGCAGTGCCTGCCCATTGCCGCCGCGCTCGATGCGGCGCAGGGCGGCACCCAACATGCCGACGCAGTGCACGCCGCCCAGGCCGCGCTGCAGAACCCCGACAGCCTGCCCTCGGCCCGCGTGCTGGCGGCCATCGAGAAGGAGCACGGCAACTCCTTCAGCGGCTTCGTGCGCGCCCAGTCCGAACAGACCCGCGCAGCATTGCTGGGACTGCCTTTCTCGGACGCGCAGCAGGCCGAGTTCGAGCGCATGACCGCCGAGTCGATCCAGGAGCAGAAGCGCATCGAGGCGGCCGACACCATGCCGTTCGAGATCTACCGCGAGCAGTACGTGTCGCCGGCGCGTCTGGGCATGGCTCGCGGGCGCATGGCGGTTGCTGCCTGAGGGCCTGTCTGCGAACTATCTGGGGCCACGTTGGGGGCGCTGCTGTTCGGGGCGCGATCACGCCGGCGGTGTGCTCTGCGCAGCGAAATAAAGGAGGAGCGAAGCGGGGGACATTCGCGGAGGGGGACACCCGGTGTCCTGTGCACGCGCCCCGAATCGCCCCGTCTTATTTCTCCTTGCGACCCATCGGAACCGGCGCATCGGCTGCGACGAGCTTCTGCTCGCGCATCTCATCCCAGAACGCAGCAGGAAGCACCGCAGCCAGCGCAGCCTGATCTTCCGCGATGCGTTCAGGGCGGCTCGCACCTGGAATCACGGCAGCCACCGCCGGATTGGCCAGCGAGAACTGCAGCGCGGCCGCCTTGATGCTGACCTGATGGCGCTGCGCCACGGCCTTGATGCGTTCGACCTTGGCAATGATCTCCGGCGACGCCTTCTGATATTCGAAGTGCGTGCCGCCGGCCAGGATGCCGGAGCTGTACGGGCCGCCCACGACGATGTCCACGTTCTGCTTCGCTGCGGCGGGCATCAGACGCTGCAGCGCCCGCTCGTGGTCCAGCAGGGTGTAGCGGCCAGCCAGCAGGAAGCCGTCCGGCTTGGCCTCGCTCAGGTCCAGCGTCAGTTCACACGGCTCCACGCGATTGACCCCGAAGCCCCAGGCCTTGATCACGCCCTCTTCGCGCAGGCGGGTCAGGACGCGAAAGGCCCCTTTGCGGGCGATCTCGAACTGCGCGAGCCATTCGTCGCCGTAGAAGTCCTGGGCGATGTCGTGCACCCAGACGATGTCCAGACTATCGGTCTTCAGCCGCTTGAGGCTGTCCTCGATCGAGCGCAGCGTTGCGTCTGCCGAATAGTCGTTGACCAGCTTGTTAGGCCGGCCGAACTCGAAGAGCCCACCCTTGTCGCCCAGGTCGCGCGTGGTCGTTTCTTCCGTTTCGTCCAGTACGAGGCGGTCGACCTTGGGGCTCAGCACATAGTCGTCGCGCCGGTGCTTCGCCAGCGCGGCGCCAAGGCGGATCTCGGCCAGCCCCGCGCCGTAGAACGGCGCCGTATCGAAGTAGCGGATGCCGTGCGCCCAGGCCGCGTCGACCGTGGCCAGGGCTTCCGCCTCGGGGATGTTGCGGAACATGTTGCCCAGCGGGGCGGTTCCGAAGCCCAGCAGGCTGGGCAGTTTGTCTTTGATGCTCATACAGGTCCTTGGATCGGTCGTCGAAAAACTTGACTGTAGATTTCCATGTTGAGTCTGTTCAAGACATAATTAGTAAAACTTGAGTCTCGACAGGTCTTAAATGCTGGACATTCGCCAACTTCACTATTTCGTCGCCGTCGCGGAAGACGAGCACGTCGGCCGCGCCGCCGAGCGGCTGCACATCTCCCAGTCCCCGCTGAGCCGCCAGATCGCGCAGTTGGAAGAGCGACTCGGCCTCACGCTGTTCGAGCGCAGCCAGCAGCGCATTCGGCTGACGGCCGATGGCCGCACCTTCCTCGCGGAAGTGCGCGCGCTGCTGACGCACGCCAACCGCCTGGAATCTCTGGCGCGCCGGTTGGGCCGCGGCGACGAAGGCGGCCTGTGCATTGGCTACATCGAGAACGCCATGCACTCCGGCGTGCTGTCCGATGCCCTGCGGACCTTGCGCGCCACGCGGCCGGCGGTGCACATCGCGCTCTACAACCAGCAGTCGGCGGACCAGCTGGAGGGGCTGCGACAGCGCAGCCTGGACATCGCGCTGGTGTGCGAGCCGCCGCTGGCGAACGATCCCGACCTGAAGGGCGCGCTGCTGCTGAGCGACCCGATGCTGTTGGCATTGCCCGAATCGCATCCGCTCGCATCGGCCACCAGGCTGACACCGGCTGTCCTGGGGAAGCTGGAGTGGATCGCGGTGCAGCAGAAGGAAAGCGCGCTCACGCACGACGGCTTCGTCGCCGCCTGCGCGAGGGCGGGCTTCACGCCGAACATCTCGATGGAGGCCGCCGAGCCGCTGACTGCGCTGGGGCTGGTGGCCGCAGGCCTTGGCGTGGCCATGGTGCAGAGCAGCCTGCGGCGCCATGCGCCTGCCGACGTGGTGCTGCGCGAGCTGCCATGGTTCACCTACAGGACGCCGTTATGGGCGGCCTGGCACAACGTCAATCTGAAACCGCTGGTCGAGATATTCCGCATGACGCTGCTGGATGGCGTTCGGCGGGAGGGCGACATCCTGTAGCGGTTGCCCGATCGGCATCGCGTCGCTGGGTGCCTCGACGCAACACCATGGCACCGGCGCTCACTGCTGGGGAATCCGGGCCTGGGCGACGACCTCGCTCCAGCGTTTGATTTCCTGCTCGACCATCGACTTCATTCGGGCGGGAGAGGAGGGTGCGGGTTCGCTGCCATGTGGTGCCAGCGTCGCCTTGACGCCAGGGTCGTCGAGCGCTGCGCGCACGCTGGCGTTGAGAGCATCGATCACGTGCGCCAGCGTGCCGCCGGGCGCAGCGAGTCCCAGCCAGGAGCGGATCTCGAAGCCCTTCAGCACGCTCGCGACGACAGGCACCTCCGGCATCGATGGCCAGGGTTGCGCGCTGGTGACCGCCAGCGCGCGCAGCCGGCCCGACTGGATGTGCGGTGTCGCCACGGTCAGCGTGTCCGCCAGGATGTCGACGTCGCCGGCGATCACCGCCTGCACCGGTGCGCCGCCGCCGCGATAGGGCACGTGCAGCAGCCTGACGCCGGCGCTGACGCCCAGCAGCTCGCCCACCATGTGCTGCGTCGGAACCCACGCCCACCGAGGTGAAGGTGACGCGCTCCGGCGCCTGGCGCGCGGTCGCGAGGAGCTCGGCGAGAGTCCTGGCCGGATGGTCCGCACGCACGGCGATGACGAAGGGAAAGCTCGTCGCGGTCGAGATGAACGCGAAGTCCTTCACCGGCTCGTAGGGCAGCGTCTTGCGCAGCACGGCCGACACCGTGTGCGCGCCGGTCAGCATGACGATGTTGTAGCCGTCGGGCCGGGCCTTGGCCACGAAGTCGGTGGCGATCAGGCCACCCGCGCCGCTCTTGATCTCGACGACCACGGGCTGCTTCAGCTTCTCCTGCATCTTCTGGGCGAGCAGGCGCGAAACGATGTCGGCATTGCCACCCGCGCCGAACCCGTGGTTGAGCTGGACCGGGCGGCTGGGGTAGCCCTCCTGTGCACGCGCTGAGGGCAGCAGCGCGAGCGCAGCGGCGGTGGCGACGAAGTCGCGTCGCGTGAAGGTCATCATGGTCGTTGTCTCCTGTCGTTATGCGTTGCCGGGCTTGAACCCATTCCATACCGTGTCGTAGTCGGGCTGCAGGTTGGCGGCGGAAAGCGCCTGCGCCGTGGGCCGGAACACATGGCGGCTCTCGAACATGAAGGCCAGGGTGTTGTCGAGGCGATGCGGCTTGAGCTCGGCGGTGCTGGCCCGCTCGAAGGTGGCGGCGTCCGGGCCGTGCGGCAGCATGCAGTTGTGCAGGCTCACGCCGCCGGGCACGAAGCCTTCCACCTTCGCGTCGTAGACGCCACGCATCAGCCCCATCAGTTCGCTCATCACGTTGCGGTGAAACCAGGGCGGACGGAAGGTGTCTTCCGCCACGAGCCAGCGCGGCGGGAAGATCACGAAATCGCAGTTGGCGACGCCGGGCGTGTCGGTGCCGGAAGTCAGCACGGTGTAGATCGACGGATCGGGATGGTCGAAGCTGATCGTGCCGATGGCCATGAACCGCGCGAGGTCGTACTTGCAGGGCACGAGGTTGCCGTGCCACGCGACCACGTCCAGCGGCGTGTGGGCCTGTCCGCCTTCCCAGAGATGGCCCATGAACTTGTTGACGATGCGCACGGGGCCGGCGTCGTCTTCGAAGGCTGCGACGGGCGCCAGGAAGTCGCGCGCGTTGGCCAGCCCATTCGATCCGATCGGGCCCAGCTCCGGCAGGCGGAAGGGCGCGCCATGGTTCTCGCAGACATAGCCCCGCGCTTCGCCCTCCGGCAGCGCGACGCGCAACCGCATGCCGCGCGGCACCAGCGCGATCTCGCCGGGGGCGATGTGCAGCAGTCCCAGCTCGGTATGGAGCAGCAGCGCGCCGGACTGCGGCACGATCAGCAGCTCGCCGTCCGAATTCACGAAGTAGCGCTTGTCCATCGAGCGGTTCGCGCGATAGACATGCACCGCCGAGCCGGTCTGCGCGTGCGGGTCGCCATTGCCGGCGATGGTCAGCATTCCGTCGATGAAGTCCGCGCCTTGGGCCGGCATCGGCCAGGGGTTCCAGCGCAGCCGGTTGGCCGGCGTTTCCGCTTCGGTGAACGGACCGCTGCGCCAGCCACCGTCGTCGATGCGCGCGAAAGCTTCGTGCATGGCGCTCGGCCGCCTCCTGTACATCCAAGTGCGCAGGTTGCGATTGCGCGGCGCCGTGAAGGCCGTGCCGGACAGCAGCTCGGCATACAGGCCCAGCGGCGCCTGCTGCGGCGAGTTGCGGCCGACGGGCAGGGCGCCGGGAAGTGCTTCGCTGGCGAACTGGTTGCCGAACCCGCTCTGGTGGTCGAGCGTTGCATCGGCCTGGCCTGTGCGTGTCGTCATGGTCGTCAGTCCTGCCATTGCGGCACGAAGAAGGCCGCCGGAAGCAGGATCTTCGATTCCTGGCTCTGCAGCAGCGGAAGCATTTCCGCCACGTAGGCCTTCTATTCCGGATCGGCCATCAGAAGTCCCCGCCGCTCGGCGCGCTCGTTCATGTCCACGTAGGCCCACATGTGGATCACCTGGTTGAGCGGGCCGGTTTCGGTGCGGTAGTAGCCGCACCATGCGGCCGAGGATGCGGCGCTGGATGGCCAGGCCCTTGGCCTCGTACAGCGACAGATAGGCCCGCCACAGGCCGGGATGGGTGGTGTAGGTGCGTTGCTCCACGAGCATGGGGGTGGTCGCATGGCGTTCGGCTGTCACAGGCTGTGCCCTCCATCGATGACGATTCGCGTGCCCGTGGCCGTGCGCAGATGCGTCACGCACGCCAGCACGGCGAGCGCCACGTCCTGCGGCGTGACGAGGCGCCCGAGCGGCGTGGCGGCCGCCTGCTTCAGCAGCTCGTCGCGGTTGCGGCCCTGGACGAAATCGGTGTCGACCGCTGCGGGCGAAACGCTGACGAAGCGCACGGGGCCGAAGGCTCTGGCCATCGACACGGTCATCGTGTCGAGCGCCGCCTTGGCTGCGCAGTAGGCGATGTTGCTGCCCAGACCCGTGAAGGCGGACACGGAGGACACGTTGACCACGGCCGCATCGGTGGACGCGCTCAGCAGCGGCATGAGCGCACGCGTGATGGCATAGGGGCCGCCAATGTTCGCGGCGAGTATCTCGTCGAACAGCGCCGGTGGAAGCGCCTCCAGATCGCCGTGCGCGATGCGCCGGGTGAAGCCGGCCGAGTTCACGAGCACGTCGACGCGACCGAAGCTGCGATGCAGGATGTCCGCCATGGCGGCGTGCGCCGCGCTGTTGGTCAGCGGAATCCGCAGCGTGCGGTGGCCATGGCCCGGCAATTCTTCGCCCAGTGCCCGCGCACGCTCCGCGCCTTCGTTGTAGCCGATGACGACCGTCGCCCCCGCGTCCGCCAGCGCGCGCACGCAGGCGGCGCCGATGCCGCTGCTGCCGCCGGTGACGACGGCGATCCTGCCTTTCAGCGCGAGAGCGTCCGGCGCCGTGCTCATCGAAACCGTCCGCGAAGCGCTCTGTTCTTCATGCAATGTCCTTGATCGTTGCGTTCCATCGATGTCCGATAGACGGGGCGCCGCTATGGCTCCAACGGGAATTGTTTTCTAATGGACCGCTTCGAACCAGTCGTTTGTCCATCAATCGAACATGAAAACGCCCTCCGATGCAGGCTCACTGAAACGAGGCGTGGTGATTCTCAAATTGCTGGCCACTGCCGGTCCGCGCGGGCTGGCACTGACCGAGCTGTCCGAGAAGTCGCAGATCCCGCATCCCTCGGTGCACCGCATCCTGGGCCAGCTGGCCGCGGAGCGGCTGGCGGTCTTCAACGACGAACTCCGGCGCTACAAGCTCGGCCCGCTGGCGTTCGAACTGGGCGTGGCCGGCTCGACCATGCACGACATCCGCGACCTGTGCGAGCCCGCGATGGACACGCTGGCGCGAGAGACGGGCGACACCGTCTACCTGGTCGTGCGCAGCAGTTTCGATGCGGTCTGCATGCACCGCCGCGAGGGCGCGTTTCCCGTCCGCGCGCTGGTGCTCGAGGTCGGCAGCCGGCGCCCGCTGGGCGTGGGCGCGGGAGGGCTCGCGATCCTGTCGGCCATCGACGATGAAGAGCGGGCCCACATCATCGAAAGGGTCGGGCCCAGCCTGTCCGCCTTCGGGAAGCTGTCGACCCAGGACCTGGCGGAAGCCTGCGTGCAGGCGCGCGCCCTGGGCGCTGCGGTGATCCAGAACCGCGTGAGCCTGGGCGTCAAGGCGGTCGGTGTGTCTTTCAGGGATTCGATGGGGCAGGCGGTGGGGGCGCTGAGCGTCGCCGCGCTGTCGCAGCGGCTGAGCCAGCGGCGCATCGCCCTGGTGGCGGACATGCTGCGCAGCGCCACGCAGTCGGTGGAGATCTTGCTGCGCAAGCGGAAGGCCTGAGACGGCGGCTTCTTCGTCAGTCGCCGCCGTGCTGCCGCAGGAACGCTTCGACCCGCGTCACAAGGTACGCCGGCGTTTCGAGCATCGGGTAGTGGCCCGCATTCGGCAGCGTCTCGATCTGTGCGTGCGGATACATGCGAGGGAAGGTGGCTTGCACGAAGTCCGACGACACGCCCGCGTCGTGCTCGCCCACCAGCACCAACAGCGGCGCGCGCAGCGCTGCGGCCCTGTCGGAGAAATCGGTTTTCGAGAATGCGTGAAAGTAGTTTTCGAAGGCGATGGGCTCGGCCGTGGTGCGTTGATGGGCCAGCACCCATCGGGCCAATGCCGGCGTCAGTCGCGATCCCAGCGAGGTCTCGATCACGCCGAGCGCCGCCTGGTCGTTCCCGGCCGCCGACGCGAACAGCGCCGCAACCTCCGCAGGCAGCGGCACGCCGGAGGCCGGCACCGGCGTCACGCACACGGCGGCCTGTATGCGGTCGGGCGCATCGATCGCGATGCGCTGCGCCACCATGCCGCCCATGGAGTGGCCCAGCAGCGAGAAGCGCTCCCACCCCAGCTGGTCGGCCAGCGCCAGGATGTCGGCCGCAATCTCCGCGATCGTGTATTGGCCGTGGATAGCGCGCGAAGCGCCGTAGCCGCGGTAGTCGGGGAAGGCGTACGTGAAGGCTTCCTCGTCCAGCAGCGGATAGGTCGGTGCCCACACGCCGTGGTCGCCGAACCAGCCGTGCAAGACCATCACCCGCCGGGGACCGCTGCCCCGGATGTCGTGGCCCAGAATCATGTGCGTTCTCCTTTGCCCGTGCGTGGGCTGCGTCAGTCGATCTTGATGCCTGCGGTGTTGATCACGCGGGACCACTTCGCCGATTCACCCGCGATGGTGCTCGCGAACTGGGATGGCGTGCTGGCGACGACCTCGACGGTCTGGTCGGTCAACTGTCGGCGGACTTCCGGGTCGGCAAGCACTTTCTGCAGTGCGGAGGACAGTCGTTCGACCACGATGCCCGGCGTGCCCGCCGGCGCATGCAAGCCGAACCAGAGCGCCGAGTCGAAATCGGCAATGCCCGATTCCGCAAAGGTCGGCACCTGCGGCAGCGAGGCAAGGCGCTGCCGGCCGATGACCGCCAGCGCCTTGACCCGTCCGGCGCTGACCTGCGCCAGCACCGGCGCTGCCGGCGTGAAGGCCAGGTCCACCCGGCCGGCCATGACATCGGTCAGCGCCTGCGCGCCTCCCTTGTAGGGCACATGGGTCAGGCGCACCTGGGCCACCTGATTGAGCAGCTCGCCGTAGAGGTGGGTGAACGTACCGTTGCCCGACGAGCCGTAGCTGAACTTGCCGGGCGCTTCGGAGGCCGCGGCGATCAGTTCCTTGACCGTGCGGGAGGGGAGGTCGGTGCGCGCGATCAGCAGCGCAGGCGCCTCGGCGAGCAGCGTCACCGGCGTCAGGTCCTTGGCGAAATTGAAGCGGAGATTCGGGTACAGGCTCGGGTTGATGACATTCGCGGTGGTGCTCAGCAGCAGCGTGTGGCCATCCGGCGCGGCGTGGGCCACGGCTTCGGCGGCGATGCTGCTGCCTGCGCCTGGGCGGTTCTCGACGATCACGGGCTGCCCCAGGCCCTGCGCCATGCGCGGACTGAGGATGCGCACGATCAGGTCGCCGGTGCTTCCGGCCGGGAATCCGACGATGATGCGGATCGGCTTGTCCGGGAAGGTGGCGGATACGGCGGGCGCGCATGCGCTCGCCAGCGCGAAGGCCGTCGCAAGCGACGCAAGGAATGAAACTCGCATGGTGATGTCTCCTTGTTGTTTTCATTGCCGCGCCGTGTCGTCGGCGCTGCCGTTCAGCGCGAGCCCAGCACGTTGGCCAGCAGGCCCGCCCCGTAGAGCACTGCATTGGGTTCGTGGTGACGCGGTGCGGTGGCCAGAAACTGCTTGACCGCCTGCACGGCCGGCGCAGGGAAGGAAAGAAGGCGCTGCACCAGGGCATCGCTCTCGGCCTGAAGCCGGTCGTTCTCGACGACCCGGCCCACGATCCCCGCGGCCAGCGCCTCGCGGGCGCCGATGGGCTCCGCGCCGAAGACCAGATGCGCCAGCGCCTTGGCCGGCATCCGGTCCAGCAGCGGCGCCATGGCGATGCAGGGCGGAATGCCGCGCTCGAGTTCACGCAGCGCAAAGCTGCTGTCCTCCTCGCACAGCGTGAGGTCGCAGCGTGCGGCCAGCACCAGCCCGATGCCCCATGCCCGCCCGGCCACCACCCCGACGACCGGCGAGCGGCAGCGACCGAACGCCTCGTAGAGCGTCTGGATCGGCCCCGCGTCCTCGCGCAGCACGTCGGCCGCGTTGACCCCGGCGCCGGGCGGCGGTGGCGCCATCTCGCGGCCCAGGCAGAAGTCCGTGCCTTCGGCGCGCAGCACGATCACCCGGCTGTCGCGCGCGGTATCCAGCGCTTGGGCCAGCGCCAGCGCCATGGTGTTGGTCAGGCGGTTGCCGGCCTGCGGGCGCTGCAGCTGGATGGTGGCCACGTCGCCCTGCACATCGCAACCGATCCAGGAAGATTCAGGCGTGGTCATGGGTTGTCTCCTGCAGGCGTTCGGCCATCCAGTCGCAGACCAGGCTCAGCGCGGGCTCCGGCCGGTCGAGGTTCACGTGGGCGGCACCGCCTTCTTCCTCGGTGAATATGCGCAACTGCTTGTGGCGCGAACTCACCGCGTCCAGAAGGCGCTGCGCTTCCGAAGGCGGCGCATGCCGGTCGTTGGCGCCGTGCACGATGAACAGGTCGCAGTCGATGCGGCCGGCCACGCCCTCCAAGCGAAAATCTTCCAGCTTGCGGAACGCGCTTTCCCAGTCCGGCACGCCGAGGATTCGCAGGATCTGCTTGCCGGTGGTGCCCAGCGGTGCGCTGTTGCCCAGCTGGGTGGGGCCCTGGCCCGGCACGTAGCCGACACGACGCACCATGCACGCATGGGTGTCGAAGACGACCCCCATCACCGCACAGGCCTTGATCCGCTTTTCGAACGCGACGGCGCGCGGTGCGTAGTAGCCGACCCAACTGGCCGCCACCAGGCCGATGCGTGCAGGGTCCACTTCCTTACGCCGGACGAGCCAGTCCACGCATGCCGTCACCGGTTTCTCGAAATCGTGGCGTGCGGTCAGGCCATGCACGCGCAACGCTGAACCCTGGCCCGGACCGTCGAAGGCGAGGGTGGCGATGCCGCGCCGCGCGAGATTCGGCGCCACGTAGAACATCTCTTCCTTGTTCGCGTCCAGGCCGTCCGACAGGAGCGCCACCGGCCCCGGACCGCTGCGGCCGACGGCGGGTACCAGGTAGGCCGGGATCACGCTGCCTTCGAAGGGGATGTCGACCAGCTCGATCGCGGGGTCGCGGTACTGCGCGAAGGTCTCGAAGCACGACAGATGCCTGACGTAGGCGAGCCTGGCGCGGGGGTCGTCCGGGTCCAGCAGCCCCTCGGCCCACTGGTGGTAGACCGAGGCGCGCAAGGAGAAGTCGCTGGCGCTGACGCGGTGGCCGCGTGCCAGGGCGTCAGCCGCGGACTGCTCCAGCTGGCGTCCGAGTTCGCTCCACATGCGATGCCAGGCCTCCACGTCGCCGGAGGGCTGCACCTGCGCCGCCTCTTTCAGGCGGGAGCAGGCCCAGTCGATCTCGCCGAACAGCCCGCCCGCGGCGATGGCGCGCAGCACGGCGAGAGACCAGCGGTAGTTTTCGGGGAAGTAGAAGAACATGGTTTTCCAAGGGTTGGATTGGCGTTCTGCGCTCCAACAAACGGGGCAACCAATCCGTTGCTGCACAAGTACGGATTGTTCTCGGCTCCACCCTTTGAAACCATGGTCTTGTCCGATAGATGAACATGAGAATTGCCAATGCTGGTGTTGCCCTGTCATCCTGTGGCCGGGCCTTCTTTGAGTTGGACATTGCCACAAGCCGGTGACCGACTATGCGGCTGACCGGTTGCAGGCCGGCGGCAGTGAGCTGTCGAAAGTGGTGGCGCCGGGCCTCGTGCTCACCCTAGGCCTTGCGCACCTTGCGCTTGGGCGTGATTTCCAGTCCTGAGATGCCGTTCAGGAACAGCTGGGTCGCAATTGGCGCCATCTGGTCGTAGGTGAACCGTCCTTCGGGCCTGAACCAAGTGAACATCCAGTTGAGCCTGCCAAACAGGAACATCGCCAGCACCTTCTGAAGCTGCGACTCGTGCAGGCCCGGCCGTGTCGCGGCGATGGCATCCGCAAACACCTGCACCACCGTGCGCTCCTTGTCGAGCACGCGAGCCTGCGCTTCCGGGGCCAGAAAGCGCACATCCTCGGTGAGCACGCGGTGCTCGTTCTGCGCCTCCGCGTACTCGCGCATGAACGCCTCGATGAGCTCGGGCAGTCTCTGCTCAGGTGCGAGGTCCAGCGCCTCCACGCCAGTCACGATGTCGACCAGGCGCGAAACATGGCCGTCCGCGATGTAGAGCAGCACCTCGGCCTTGTCCTTGAAGTGGTGATACAGGCCGGGCTTGGACAGATGGCTGGCTTCGGCAATCTCGTTCATCGACGTCGCCGCGTAGCCCTTGCGGGCGAACAGTTCGGCTGCGCTCTTGGCGATCAGGCTGCGCTGGTCGCCCGGGCGGGAAGAGAGGGATTCAACGGTCATGGGTCGAGATGATGGGCCTTGCGCAAAGCGCGCGGTCGCCGATCTTAGGGGTTAGTCCCGAGCTTTCGCCGCTTGCTCGTGCTCGCGTAACTGCGTTAGTCTCGCGCTGTTTTTGAACCGACCGGTCGGTCGGTAATTTGAACGGTGAAGCAACCAAGCGAGATTTGCCGGACACCCGGCGCACAACTCAAACATTGGAGACAACCATGCGCGACGAAAAATGTGGAACCCGTGCCCTGCTGTCAAAGGGCCTTCTGGTGGCTGCGGGCCTGGCCCTGCAAGGCTGCGGAGGTGGCGGCGACGGCGGCAGTGGCTTCATTCCGCGCCTGCACCCGCGCCGGCGCCCGCCGCACCGCCGCCGGCGGGGCCCACCGCCGAGCAACTCAAGAGCACCTGCAACATGCTCAGGGGACAGGTCATCGCAGGCGTCACCGTCACGGGCACCGCGCGCTTCGAGGCCAAGGCGCCGATCTACCCCTCCGGCTTCTGCCAGGTGCTCGGCACGCGCGCGCCTTTCCTCGACATCGAGATCGACGTGCCCGACAACTGGACCGGCCGCTACTGGCAGCAGGGCGGCGGCGGCTTCGACGGACGCATCGCCTCGGTGGTGACGACGGATGCGGGCGGCGCGGTGACCGCGGTCAGCCCCGTGCTCGCACTCAAGGGCGCGGTGTACGCGGCATTCAACGGAGGCAACCGGGCCAGTGTCCCCGCGCAAGCCGCGCCGGGCGTGTGGGCGAGCGGCTCGCCCGAAGGCCAGCAGTCGGCCATCGACTACGCATACGCCGCCGGGGGCACCACGGTGCGTTTCGGCAAGGCCGTCGCCAACCTTCTTCGGCAAGGCGCCGAGCCACAGCTACTTCAGCGGCTGCTCCAACGGAGGCCGCAACGCCTACATCGCCGCGCAGCGCTGGCCGCAGGAGTTCGACGGCATCGTCGCCGGCTGTGAAACCATGGACATGGGCGGGGCTGTCACCGGCCTGATGAACACGGCCGCCAAGGTGGCCACGTTGGCCGAAATCAGCCCGGCCCAGTACGCCGCGGCCTACACGGCCGCAGTGGCAGTCTGCGACGCCAGCGACGGCGCGACCGATGGCTACCTCGCCAACCCCGGTGCGTGCACGCTCCCCGCCGCGTCGCTGCAATGCGGCCAACCCGGCACGAATGCCGACCCCGCCCTGTGCCTGTCGGCTGCGCAGGTTCCCACGCTCGCGGGCCTGCTCAGCGACCTGACGCTGGCCACCGGCGCTACCGCGTACAGCAAGTACAACTGGACCAACTTCGCTCCTGCGTCCGCCATTCCCGGCGTGCCGGCCCTGGGCGTCACGAGCTACGGCGGACTGGGTGGCGGTTTCGCGTTCCTGGCGACGAACGATCCTCTGTGGTTCGGTGCGCCCCCTCCGGGCACGGCGCCGGCCCCCAACCTGGCAAGCTTCGACATCAACCGCCACTACTACATCTTCAGCAGCGGCCTTCAACGTCTGGGCGCCGACCACGACAGGAACGCCATCGCGGCCTACGTGGCGTCGGGCCGCAAGCTGCTTTCCTGGCACAACGCCGGGGATCTGCTGCTCTCGGTCAACGATCACGCTCGCAACTTCACCACCATGTCCGATGCCGCCAAGACGCTCGGGTTGGCCGACCCTCGCACCAATGCCCGCATGTTCATCGTTCCCGCTTCGACCCACGGGGCGGGGGGCAACCTGAACGAGGTCGACTGGCTCAGCGCCATCGTCGACTGGGTGGAGAGCAGCAAGGCGCCGGATCAGCTGACCTACAAGTTCGCGGTCGGCGCCACGGCTCGGGCGATGCCGGTCTGCGAGGCTCCGAAGTACCCGCGCTACAACGGGACGGGCGACGTCAACGCTGCGGCCAGCTTCACTTGCACACCGTGAGGGCTGCAGCTACGGCGACGCGGCGTCGCGCCTTGCGGATCATGGGCGCGGGTGCGGCGGCGCTGGTTGCGGCGCCATGGGCGTCGGCGGCTCAACGCGCCGACGCAGACACGGAGATCCTGATCGGCCAGTCGTGCCAGCTGAGCGGCCCGCTCGCCCCGCTGACGCGCGAGCTCCAGGAAGGCGCGGGGTGGTACTTCGAGCAGGTCAATGCCAAGGGCGGTGTGCACGGGCGGCAGATCAGGGTCGTCGCGCTCGACGACGCCTACGACCCCCAACGCACGGCAGAAAACGTGCGGCAGCTGATCGAGAAGCATGGTGTTTTCGCACTCTTCAACCTCGCGGGCACGCCGACCACCCTGGCCGCGCTCCCGGTATTGCGGGAGCACAAGGTGCCGCTGATCGCGCCCTTCACCGGAACCGATGCCCTGCGCAGCAGTTTCGACAGATATGTCTTCAACGTGCGCGCAGGCTATGCCGACGAGATCGAGAAGATGGTGCAGCACCTCAGCGTCCTGGGCATCGATCGCGTGGGCGTGGCCTATCTGAACAACTCGTTCGGCACGGGAGGGCTCGATGCCGTCAAGAGCGCGGCCGCCAGGCGTGGCGTGGCACTTGCGGCGGCAACGCCGTTGAAGATCGACGGCAGCGGGCTGCGGGAGGCGGCGCAAGACCTCGCGCGCTCCAGGCCGCCGGTGATCATCCTGGTCACGGCAGGCAAGGTCACGAGCGACTTCATCGCGGCCTATCCATCGTCCGGGGCTGGCGCGCAGTTCTATGCCTTGTCCGTGGTCAGCTCCCAGCAACTGATCCAGGCGCTCGGCGATCGCAGCAAGGGAGTCGCCATCGCCCAGGTGATGCCCTATCCGTGGGGCAGCGGTACAAGGCTTGCGCGCGAGTTCTCCGCCCTTGCAAGCCGCAAGGGCGTGGAAGTCGGCTACAACCACATGGAGGGTTTCGTGTCCGCCAAGGTGCTCGTCGAAGGATTGCAGCAGGCCGGTCCGTCCCCAACGCGCGAGAGCCTCGTGCGAGGTCTCGAAGGGCTTCGCGAACTCGACCTCGGCGGCTACGTGGTGCGCTTCTCCGACCGCAACCACAACGGATCGAACCATGTCGAACTGACGATCGTCGGCGCCTCGAAACGGGTCTTGCGTTAAGTCGGTGGCAGGCTTTTTCCTGCCGGGCGGCATGGGTGGGGAGGCGACCGGAGAACTCGAGGGGCCGCGCTTCGGCCCCGGCCCTATCCCTCTTCGGACGCAAAGAGCGCCAGGTGGGCGGTGCGCAGCTGGAACTTCTGCACCTTGCCCGTGGGCGTCATCGGCAGGCCGTCGACGAACCGGATCCGCTTGGGCACCTCGAACCGGCCGAGGCGCTCCTTGCAGAACGCCAGCAATTCGTCTTCGCCGCACGCGCCATCGGCCTGGCGCAAGACCACGAACGCGGCGACCGCCTCGCCCCAGTGCGGATGCGGCAGGCCCACCACGGCCGCGCCGCCGACCGCGGGATGGGCGAGCAGCACCGCCTCCAGCTTGATGCTGGAGACGTTCTCCCCGCCGGACTTGATCATGTCCTTCTTGCGGTCGAGGAACAGCATGTGCCCGTCGGCATCGAACATGCCGATGTCGCCGGTGTGATGCCACCCGAAGCGGCGCGCCGCGGCGGTGGCGTCCGGGTCCTTGAGATAGCCGAGAAAGACGTTGGGTCCGCGATGAACGATCTCGCCGACCTCGCCCGGCCCGAGCAACCGGCCGTCGTCGTCCATCACGGCGGTCTCGACCTGCGCGGCCGACATGCCCCAGCAGTTGCCGTCCTTGTCCGGGTGGTCGCTCGCACGGTAGACCATGGTCGGCGGGTACATCTCGGTCTGGCCGGTGTCCAGGCGCACGTCGGCGCACATGTCGCACCGGATGTCCGCGAGCAGGTTCTTCGGCATCGGCGCCAGGCCGTACATGCACAGGCGCAGCGATGACAAGTCGGTTCGCGGGCGCTCCGGGTGCTTCATGAGCGCGTCGAACATCATCGGCAGGCAGGGCAGCCAGCTGATCCGCTCGCGTGCGATCGCCGCCAGCATGGCCGCGGGATCGAAGCCATGGGCCAGCCAGAGCGATGCGCCGACCATCAATGCGCCCGTGCTGATGGCGTGCTGGGCACAGTGGAACAGCGGCAGCACCGAGCCGACGACATCGTGCTCGGTGGCTTCGAAGCTTTGCGCGCAGGTCAGTAGCGCGCCATGGACCGAGCGGTGGGAGTGCATCACGCCCTTCTGTTTGCCGGTCGTGCCGCTGGTGTACATGATGAGCGCGAGCTCGTCGTCGCCGCGGGCGTCGGCCAGCGGCTGCGCCGGCGCGCGCGATGCCAGCGCGTCGAACTGCAGCGTACCGGCGGCGGCCTGGCGTGCGCCGATCACGACAGTCAGCAGGCCCAGGCGCTCGACCAATGCGCGCAGCGCCGGCACATCGAACAACGACGCATCGATGAAGACCCCGCTCACTTCGGCGTGGCTCAGCACATGCTCGATCGAGGCCGGGTCCAGCTGGACATTGACCGGCACCCAGACGTTGCCGGACTTGTGGATGGCCTGAATGGCCGCGAGGTGCTCGATCGAGTTGACGCACATCGTCGCGATGCGGCGATCGGCAAGACCATGGTCGCGCAGCGCCTCGCCAACGCGCTCGCTCGCTCGCCGCATCGAGCGCCGAGAACGTGATGCGTCGGTCGCCCTGGATGACCGCCGTCTTGTCCGGATGGCACCTGGCGCTGCGCCGGACGATGTCTGCGAGCGAAATGCGGGCGATGTCTGCGCGTTCGGCGTCGGCTGTCTGCATGCAGTGGTCTCCTGGGGCGGCACGAGGGCTGGTCACGGTTCCACGAAGAAGTCGATCAGCGGCTCGACACCCGGCGTCACCAGGTACGGCTCGAAGTCGGTGACGCCGGCATCGCGCAGCACCTGCTCGTCGATTAGCAGCTGGCCGGTGAGCTCGCGGCTCGGCCGGGTCAGGATGTGCCACGCGGCGTCGGCCATGATGGTCGGCAGGCGTGCCTGTCCCGCCACCTCGGGTGCCGCGATCCGCAGGGCGCTCGTGGCGATGACGGTGCGCGGCCACAGCGAGTTGCTCGCGATGCCGCGTTCGCGCAGCTCTTCGGCCAGGCCGCGGCTGATCATGCTCATCGCGTACTTCGACGTGGTGTAGGCTGCGTGGCGCGCGAACCACTTGGGGTTCATGTCGAGCGGCGGCGACAGGGTCAGGATGTGCGGGTTGGCCGCCTTTTCGAGGTGGGGCAGGCAGGCCTGCGCGCACAGGTAGCTGCCCCTTGCGTTGATCTCGAACATCAGGTCGTAGCGCTTCATCGGCGTGCGGTCGACGGTCTCCAGGTGGATCGCGCTGGCGTTGTTGACCAGGCATATCGATGCCGCCGAAGCGCGCCACCGCTGCATCGACGGCGGCGCGGACCTGGGCTTCGTCCCGCACGTCGACCACCACCGCGAGCGCCTGCCCGCCGGCGGCGACGATTTCCTCGGCGGCGCTGTGGATCGTTCCCGGCAGGCGCGGGTCGGCCGTCGCCGTCTTCGCCGCGACCACGATGTTGGCGCCGTCGCGCGCGGCCCTGAGGGCAATGGCCTTGCCGATGCCGCGGCTGGCGCCGGTGACGAAGAGTGTTTTCGACTTCAATGACGGCATGGGTGCTCCGGAATGGCGATCCTCGATCGCGTGAGCCCGCAGGCTATTCGCCGGTGCGGGAAAAAACTTGCGCAGACTGGCTGCGGACAACGCAGCCAATCGACGCAAGGCGCCGTGACGGCGTGCGTGCGACGATCGGCGCGGCAACTCCTGGCGTCGAGCCCTTCATCCGATGATCACGCTCTACCACTGCGCGAATGCACGCTCGTTCCGCGTTCTCTGGATGCTCGAAGAGCTCGGTATTCCCTACCAGCTGGAGATGCTTCCGTTTCCGCCGCGGGTGCTGCACCGCGACTACCTGAAGATCAACCCGCAGGGCACGGTTCCGCTGCTGGTCGACGGCGAAACACACATGACCGAGTCGGTGGCCATCTGCCAGTACCTGGCCAGCCTCCACGCCCCCACCCCGCTGCATGTGGAGCGCGAAGAGTCCGGCCATGCGGCCTACCTGAACTGGCTTCATTTCGGCGAGGCCTCGCTGACCTTTCCGCAGACCCTTGTCCTTCGCTACACCTTGCTGGAGCCCGAAGATCGCCGCCTGCCGCAGGCCGCGGAGGACTACACCCAGTTCTTTGTCGGACGCCTGCGGGCGCTCGAAACGCTGCTGGAGGCGCAGGACTTCGCATGCGCCGGCCGGTTCACGGCGGCCGACATCTCGATCGGCTACGCCTTGCTGCTGGCCCGGGTGCTGGGTCATGACAAGCGCTTTGGCCCGGCGGTGCAGCAATACTGGAAGCGTCTGAGTTCGCGCGCAGGCTTCGAGCGCGCGATGGCGGTGCAGGACGCGGCCGCCGCCCGGCAAGGCATTCGACAGTTGCCGACGGCAGGGGTTGGTCTTGGGAGGCGGCCATAGGGCGGTGCCGCGACTTCGCGACCCGCCGTCCACGGACGACATTGGCGGTGGCCGATGGCCTACAGCCATTGGCCTGCATGGCCCACCGCACGCACCGCTGGTGCTGCGAGGATGGCATCCATGCATCGCGCAAGCTCCGACCCGGTGAGGTCCCCATGACTTTGAAGGCCTACCTGGTCGAGGACAGCCCCGTGAGCCGCGAGAACCTCGCGGGTTTCCTGGAGGACGTGGCCGATGCGAAGGTCGTGGCCTCCGCCAGCACCGAGGACGAGGCCGTGACCTGGCTGCGCCTGCATCGCGACGACTGGGACATGACCATCGTCGACCTGTTCCTCAAGCGGGGCAACGGGCTGGGCGTGATCAGCGCCTGCCGCAACCGCGCGCCGCACCAGAAGGTGGTGGTGCTCAGCAACTACGCCACGGCCGACATGCGCGACCGTTCGAGTCGGCTGGGCGCCGACGCCTGCTTCGACAAATCGGCCGAGCTCGACCAGCTGGTGGCCTACTGCGCCACCGTCCACCCGTCACACGGGTGACTCGGGGGGCGCGCCCGAGGGCGTGTCAAGGGGCTTTTATGGGGTAAAACGCCACGCTGCCGCAAAGCGGCAAGGCCCACCTCCCCACAGAAAGCAACAGAGACTCATGAGCAGCAGCAACAGCATCGACTTCAAAGGCCGCGTGGCCATCGTGACCGGCGCAGGCGGCGGCCTGGGCCGCCAGCATGCGCTGGCCCTGGCGGCACGCGGTGCCAAGGTGGTGGTCAACGACCTGGGCGGCGCGCGCGACGGCTCCGGTGGTTCGGTCGGCGCCGCGCAGGTGGTGGTCGACGAGATCAAGGCGGCCGGCGGAGAAGCCATCGCCAACGGCGCCTCGGTGACCGATTTCGAGGCCGTGCAGGCCATGGTCCAGCAGGCCATCGATGCCTGGAGCCGCGTCGACATCCTGGTCAACAACGCCGGCATCCTGCGCGACAAGAGCTTCGCCAAGATGGAGATCGCCGATTTCCAACTGGTGGTCGACGTGCACCTGATGGGCGCCGTGAACTGCACCAAGGCCGTCTGGGCACTCATGAACGAACAGAAGTACGGCCGCATCGTGATGACCACCTCGTCGTCGGGCCTGTACGGCAACTTCGGCCAGAGCAACTACGGCGCCGCCAAGCTCGCGCTCGTGGGCCTGATGCAGACGCTGAGCATCGAAGGCGCGAAGAACGACATCCGCGTGAACTGCTTGGCACCCACCGCCGCCACCCGCATGACCGAGGACCTGTTCCCCAAGGACATGCTCGAGGCCTTCCAGCCCGAGGCCGTGGTGCCTGCGATGCTGGTGCTGGCCGCGCAGGACGCACCCAACCGGACCATCCTCTGCGCGGGTGCCGGCGTCTTCGAGGCGGCCCACATCACGCTGACGCAGGGCGCCTGGTTGGGCAGCGGCCCGGATGCGGCCGAGCAACTGGCCGCGCGGCTGGCCGAAGTGACCTCGCGCGAGGGCGAGAGCGTGCCGCAGGCCGGCACCGCCCAGGGCAGCAACGAGGTCGCCAAGGCGATGGCTCACGCCAGGAAGGGTTGACCGAACGACCCTGATCATGGCGCTTGACCTAGAGTGCACTCGAGCATTTCCAATGAATTCACCGGGATGTCCGGTTCATTCAAACGCCAAGGAAATCAAGCCATGAACACGATCGAAAACAAGGCCCTGGTCCAGCGCACCCACGCCGAGCTGGACCAGGGCAACGGCCAGGCCTTCATCGACAGCCTGGCCGACGATGCCAGCTGGACGCTGGAGGGCACCACGCCCGGGTCGCGCACCTACGCGGGCAAGGCCGTCATTCGCGAAGAGCTGATCAAGCCGCTGTTCGCGCAGTTCGCGGGGCCCTACGTGAGCAAGACCGAGCGCATCATTGCCGAGGGCGACCGGGTGGTGGTGCTGTTCAGCGGCGACGTGCTCACCAAGGCCGGCAAGCGCTACAACAATCGCTACTGCTACGTCTACCGACTCGAAGGAGGCAGGGTGAAAGAGCTGACCGAGTACTTCGACACCGCACTGGTCCAGGAGGCGCTCGAGGCGCCGCCCGTCGCCGCCCATGCCTGACAAGGGCACCCCCTTCCACATCGGCGAGCTGGCCACCCGCACCGGCCGCACGGTGCACGCCATCCGCTGGTACGAGACGCAGGGCCTCGTGCCCGGCGTGGCGCGCGACGAGGGCGGCCGGCGCCTTTATGGCGAACTGCACGTGGGCTGGCTCGACCTGATGGAGCGGCTGCGCCGCACCGGCATGTCGATTGCCGAGATGCGCGAATACACCGCGCTCGCGCTGCAGGGCAAGGCCACGCTGCAGCAGCGCCGCGACATGCTCGCTGGTCACCGCACGCGCGTGACCGAGACCATCGCCGAATGGAAGAGGGCGCTGTCGCTGGTCGACCGCAAGATCGACTTCTACGACGCGTGGATGACCAGCGGCCATCGCCCGCCGCTCATCCCCGCCGAGACACCCCGCATCCCGCCACCGAAACGGAAAGCCAGATGACCGACCCCACGCTGGCGCCCCTGCCGCTCCCCGCCGGAATCCGCTCGCGCCAGGTCGACAACGGCCGCGACCTGTCGGTGCACCTGCTCGAAGCCGGTTTCGAGACACCGGGGCGGCCCTGCGTGCTGCTGTTGCACGGCTTGCCGGAACTGGCCTACAGCTGGCGCAAGGTGATGCTGCCGCTGGCCGAGGCGGGCTACCACGTGATTGCGCCGGACCAGCGCGGCTACGGCCGCACCACCGGCTGGCAGCAGGGCTACGACGCGGGGCTCGACGAGTTCCGCCTGCTCAGCCTCGTGGACGATGCGGTGGCGCTGTTGACCGTGCTCGGCCACGACTCGGTTGCGGCGGTGGTCGGGCATGACTTCGGCTCGCCGGTGGCGGCCTGGTGGGCGCTGACGCGGCCCGATGTGTTTCGCTCGATCGTGCTGATGAGCGCGCCTTTCGCCGGCCCGCCGGCCGCTGCGGCGCCAGGTGCTGCCGAAGCGATGCGCCAGCTGCTCGACGGCCTGGCCGCGTTGCAGCCCGCGCGCAAGCACTACCAGTGGTACTACTCCGGGCCAGAGGCCAACGCCAACATGCAGCACGCGCCACAGGGCCTGCACGCCTTCCTGCGCGCCTACTACCACCACAAGAGCGCCGACTGGCCGCAGAACCGGCCCTTCAAACTCGCGGCGATGAGCGCCGCCGAACTGGCCTGACTGCCGACCTACTACGTGATGCGGGCCGACCAGACCATGGCCGAAATGCCGTCGCCCGAGCAGATCGCTTCATGCGCCTGGTTGCCCGACGACGAACTCGCCATCTACGCCGCCGAGTACGCACGCACCGGCTTCCAGGGCGGCCTGCAGTGGTACCGCTGCGGTACCAGCGGGCGCTATGTCTCGGAGATGCAGGCGTGGTCTGACCGCACTATCGATGTGCCCGCATGTTTCATCGCGGGCCGCAGCGATTGGGGTGTCCATCAGAAGCCCGGCGACTTCGAGGCGATGCAGGCCGGTGTCTGCACGCGGTTTCTTGGCGCGCACTGGGTCGAAGGCGCGGGCCACTGGGTGCAGCAGGAGCAGTCCGCCGAAGTGAGCCGGCTGCTGCTTGATTTCCTGGGTTGAAATGACATCCTGCTTTTCTGTTCGTCGTGATGTCGTGTTTGACGTTCGTTGTTCAGGGCGCGCTCACGCCGACGGTGTGCTCTGCTCCGCGAATGTCCCCCGCTTCGCTCCTCCTTTATTTCGCTGCGGGGGACACCCGGTGCCCTGTGCACGCACCCCGAACGCACGCGTCACGCGTTACGCGTCAGCGCAGTGGAAAACCGAAAGCTACTCGGCAACAAAGCCGCCGCTGTCCTTGCGTATCGAATCGCGATCGCGATGGTTGTTGAGGCGCCCCAGCGTGTTGTCGAGCAGCCGTTTGAGCTTGTCGGCCGCGCCGCGGAAGGCCTCGTCCAGGGTGGTGGCGTGTTGTGTCACCGCCAGCGGCTGGTGGTGGGCAAGACGGGCTTCCATCACGCAGCATTTGTCGCCGCCGCCGGCCTTGTCGTGGTTCTCGTCGCTCAGATGCACCTCGACGCGCGTCACGTCCTCGACGAAACGGCTCAGGTGTTGCTTGATCTCGGTGTCTGCCCAGCGCTCCAGCGCGTCCTTGTTCGTGATGCCGTTGCTCGTGTTGACCTGAATCTGCATGCAATGTCCCTGCTGGATGGATGAACGAGTGCCTACTGTGCGCTCAAACAGTCCCCCTGCGCGTAGGCATGTTCCTCACCCTCGGGCCGGGCATGGCCCGGCATGCGGCTTTTCTAACTCTGGATGTAACTGGTGAGTTGAGTGATCGTCTGCTCGTGCTCGGAAATGATGTCGTCCATCAAGTCCTGGATCGAGATCATCCCCACCACCTTGTCGCCATCGACCACCGGCAGGTGGCGGAACTTGCGCTGGCTCATCAGCGCCATGCAGGCGCGCGTGCGGGTTTGCGGGGTGACGGGCATCACGTCGGGCGTCATGATCTCCGAGACCTTCACCTCCTTGGAGTTCTTGCCCTGCAGCGCCACCTTGCGGGTGTAGTCGCGCTCGGACAGAAAGCCCACCAGCTTCTCGCCGTCCATCACCATCAGCGCGCCCACCTCGAAGCGGGCCAGGATGGTCAGCGCATCGAACACGCTGGCGTCGGGCGAGGTGCGCCAGGCCGCGGAATCATGACGCTTGAGCAGTTCGGAGACGGGTTTCATCGCGGTAACTCCATCAGAAAAGTTTAGATTCGACCGACGCGCCGGGCGCCGCACTCGGTCAAATCATAGGGACGGAATCGCCCCCGCGATGCAAAACTCCCTAAGGGATTGCACGTGTCATGCCGTGCACACGAACTAAGGTGTCGGTGCGAGCACGCGGCTCAGTGCCACGGGGTCGCCGATCACGGACTTGACGAGGTCCTTCTCGTCGAAGCTCACCTGGTACTCCGACCAGCTGTCGCGCCAGTAGCGCCACGTCGTCGCTTCGAGGCTGGGGTTCTCGCCGGCCACGGGGTAGCCGATGGCCATCAGCACTTGCTCGCGCGTCATGCCGGGCATCACCTTCGCCGCCAGGATGGCGTCGCGGACCGCGGGCGGGAAGGCCGCCATCTTCTGCTTCGGGTCTTCGGTCACCACGTAGCGTTGCGCGAACGCGGGCATGGGGATGTTGCGGCTGTAGTCGTTCTTGATCTTCTGCGGCTTGCCGCCGATCGAGGCGTCGAACCAGCGCATGTTGTAGTCCGTGATGCGCGCGGGCGTGCCCACCGCCACGATGCTCGTGCCCTGCTCGTCGTAGTTGATGTCGCTGATCGAATTGCCGTAGGTGCGCATGTTGCAGCACAGGTAGCCGTTGGTCAGCGGACCCTGCGGGACCGTGGGCCGCTGGGCATGAACGACGGTCGCAGGAAGGACGGTGGCTGCCAGCAGGGCGGCAGCGGCAAGGCGCTTGAGCATGGATTTTCCCTCGATGTTTATTGGATCGCCGCATTGCGCGGCGGGCGGATTTTAGGGGCGATCCAGCTGCGGGTGGAAGGCAGAATAGGCGCTGGAAGCTATCGAAAAGATAGCAGCCAGCTGCCGTTCAGGTTCCCGGGCCACAATCCCCACCCGGCCTGCGAGCCGCCCCCTTCCAGACAGCGCGAAAGAAAGAGCACCCATCGATGGCGATCCAGTGGTTCCCCGGGCACATGTACACGACCCAGAAGGCCATCACCGAGCGGGTGAAGGACATCGACGTGGTCATCGAGCTGCTCGACGCGCGCCTGCCCGGCTCCAGCGCCAATCCGATGCTGGCCGAGCTCACGGCCGGCCGGCCCACGCTCAAGGTGCTCAACAAGCAGGACCTGGCCGACCCCCAGCGCACCGTGCTCTGGCTCGCGCACTACAACGCGCTGCCCGCCACGCGCGCCATCGGCCTCGACGCGAGCCAGACCACGCCCGCGCAGCAGATCGTCAAGGCCTGCCACGAGCTTTCGCCCAACCGCGGCGGCATGGCCAAGCCGATGCGCGTGCTGATCTGCGGCATTCCGAACGTGGGCAAGTCCACCCTCATCAACACGCTCACCGGTGGCCGCAAGGCCAAGACCGGCGACGAGGCCGGCATCACCAAGCTCGAGCAGCGCATCACGCTGGCCGACGACTTCTACCTGTGGGACACGCCCGGCATGCTGTGGCCGCGCATCGTCGTGCCCAAGAGCGGCTACAACCTCGCGGCCAGCGGCGCGGTGGGGCGCAATGCCTTCGACGAGGAGGAGGTGGCGCTCGAGCTGCTCAACTACCTCAAGACGCACTACGCGGCGGGCATTGCCACGCGCTTCAAGCTGGTCGAGCTCGATGCCGCGAGCATTGCCGAGATGAAGGACAAGGCGGTGCTCGACACCATCGGCCGCAAGCACGGCGCGCTGCTGGGCAAGGGCCGCGTCAACCTGCAGAAGGCGGCCGAGATCGTGATGCACGAATTCCGCGCCGGCAACCTGGGGCGCGTCACGCTCGAAACGCCCGAGGAGTTCGCGCAGTGGCTGGCCGAAGGGCAGCGCATCGATGCGGAGCGCGCGGCCAAGAAGGCGGCGCGTGGGAAGAAGGGCAAGGCGAAGCCCGAGGCCGCGCCCGAACCGGACGCGTGAAGCAAAGGGGAGGCCGTGTCTTCGAGCCACGCGTGGACGCAAGCGCTCTCGCGGCGCTTCCCCGAACTGGAGCCCGCTGCGCTGGCCGCATTGGCCGGCCAGGCGCATCGCGTACCGCTGGGTGCGCACACCACGCTGCTTGCGGCCGGCGCGCCCTGGCAGCATGCGTTCTGGGTGGAGCATGGGTTGCTGCGGCTCTTCTACATCGACAGTGAAGGCCGCGAGTCGAACAAGAACTTCCACGCCGAGGATGCGTTCATCTGGCCGGTGACCGATGCGCTGCGGCGCGAGCCCGCGGCCTTCTTCATCGCGGCGCTGGTGCCGGCCACGGTCTGGTGTCTTCCGCATGCGGCGCTCGAAGCGGCCGTCGCGCAGCTTCCTTCATGGACCGCGCTGCAACTGCAGGCGTTGGCGGGATTGCTCGATGACAAGATGCGGCGCGAGCAGGCCTTCCTGCAATGCACGGCGCGCCAGCGCTACGAGGCCCTGCTGCGCGAGCGGCCCGAGTGGATGGGGCGCATTCCGCTGCGGCACCTCGCGTCGTATCTGGGAATGACCGATGTCTCGCTGTCGCGGCTGCGCGCCAGCATGGGGCTTATCGACGGTTAAGGCGGCGACCTGGCCGCGCTGGAACAGTGGGGGCTTTCTTCGGAGAAGGCCATCGCCATGTTCCGCTTTTTTTTGTCGACCGCCTTGCAGCTCGGCCTGCACGCGCTGGCTGTTTTCTGGCTGGGCCTGATGGCCGGCTTCTTCTGGACCTACAGCGCCAACGTCAACTTCGCGACCTTGCAGATGGATGGCAGCACCTATGCACTGGTGCAGTCCAGCTTGAATCGCAATGTGCGGCATGCGATGTTCTTCAGCTTCTTCTTCGGCCCGCCATTGCTCTGCACGCTGGCTGTGCTGTCGGCGTGGCCGCGGCGGCGCGAGCGTTGGCTGTGGTGCCTGGGGTTGGCCGGCGTGCTCTATGCCCTGGGCATCGTGGTGTTCACCGCACAGGTCAACCTGCCGCTCAATGCCTACACCGAATCGTGGAGTCCGCAGGCGTTGCCGCCCGACTGGGCGCAGACGCGCGAGCGCTGGAATGCGGCGAATCTCTGGCGCACCGTGGCCAGCGCGGCCGCATTCGCGCTCGCGCTGTTCGCCTTGTGCGTGCGGGCGATACGGCCCCACGGCCGAGGGGAATCCGTCCGCCCACTATCATCGAGACATGCAACGTCTCACGCGCCAGCGCAACGCCGTTTTTTCCGCCTTCAGCGACGCCGGTCGCGTACTGACCGCCCCCGAAATATTGGCGCATGCGCGCGAGATCGTTCCCGAGATCAGCCTCTCGACCGTGTACCGGCAGGTCTCCGCGCTGCTGGCCGATGGCGAGATCGCCAAGGTCGAGCTGCCGGGCGAACCGGCGCGCTACGAAGTGGCCTGCAAGCCTGATGAGGCGCACGGCCACTCGCACCACGATGGCGAAGAGGCCGATCACCACCATCATTACTTTCATTGCTCGGGTTGCGGACAGGTGTTCCTGCTGCACGCCTGCCCGGGGCCGATGGACGACCTGGCGCCCCAGGGCTTTCAGGTGCAGAGCCATGAGGTGACGCTGCATGGGCTGTGCGCGTCCTGCGTCGGCGCAGGCGGCAAGGCAGGCGGGCACAAGGCCCACTGAAGCGCCCGGCCGCGGCCCGGTGGGGTGGCGGTCAGCTTTCGAATATTATTAAGAACTAATTCTCAATAACGTATAGTCGCGGGTCCGAACCTTCCCGATCGACCCTATGCAAGTTCTGTCCTCACTCAAGGAAGCAAAGAAGCGCCACCGCGATTGCCGGGTGGTGACACGGCGCGGCCGGCATCGGGGCGCCGTAGGCCACCTCGGCCTGCACGCGCGGCGGCGGTTCGATGCCGATGCGCCACGCGCCCGGCGTGCGGCCGGTGGTCTCGCGGCGCGGCTGGCCGGTGGAGAGCACGAGTTTCACGCCGCGCCAGTCTTCGCCCGTGGCCTGCGCCACCAGCGCCTGGCGTTCGATGCGCACCTTGCGCGTGGTGGTGTCGAGCAGCGCGCGGTAGGTGGGCGTCCAGCCGGGGCCGTTGACTTGGTAGCTGAGCTTGACGTCGGTGTCGGTGTCGGCGCTGGCGGCCAGCGTCACGGTCACGGCCACCACCTGGCCGCCGTTGCCTTGCGAGCGCGTGCGCTCGGCGAGCAGCGGGTTGAGCTGGCGGTCGATGTCGGTCTGCTTGCGCTGGATCTGGTGTTGCTTCAGCAGCGAGTCCTGTCCGGTGCGGCGCATCGCTTCGGTCATCGCGGCGAGATTGCGTGCGTCCATCGGCGCGCGTGCGCCCCGGGCCGTGTCGTCGCTGCCGCCGCCCGAGAGGCCCTTGAGGTAGCCCGTGACCATGCCGAGCGCATCGTTCTCGACCTGCAGCGCGGCCTTCTGGTCCTCGAGCTCGCGGATGCGGCCGTCGAGCGCGCTGGTCGCGCAGCGTGCCGAGAGTTCGCGCGCCTCGCTGAGCACCGAGGTCTCGTCCACGCGCACCGCCGCACCGGCGGACACCTGCAGGCTCTGCACGTCCAGCCCCGCGGGCAGGCAGGCAAAGGTGACCGACCGGCTGCCGGCCGCGACGCGCGCCACGCGCTCCACCGTGGCGCTGCCGGGGTAGACCTTGACCTGGGTGATGCGCGAGCCGTCGGTGGTGGCCGGCACTTGCGCGCTGGCGCTCAGGACCAGCCAGCCGGCGGCGGCGACGGTGGCACGGAGAAGGAGGGCGGAGGACGGTGCTTTCATGAAGAGCCTTCGAGAGTGGATGGTTTGTCTCCACTCATACGGGCGGGCTCGTGCAGCGGGGTTAAGGCGGCGTCAAAAAATTTTCATCGAGGCATGCGTGCTGTCGCCAATGCAACCGCAACGGCCTTGCCGGTCACGCGCGCGACGACGCGCGGCGGTTGCGGTTCGTAGAGTGACTCGTCCGCATCCATCGCCAACGCATTTCCCTTCCAAGGAGGCTCTCCATGCTCGACGCCATCAAGGCCATCAAGGCCATCAACCAATCCGCCTCCTTCAACCGCTGGGCCGGCTGCGAAGTGCACCAGGCCGCCGACGGCCAGGCCGAGCTGCGCATGAACTGGCGCGAGGAAGACATGGGCCAGTACGCCGGCTTTCTCCACGCCGGCATGATCGCCGCGCTGCTCGACACGGTGAGCGGCTACGCGGCCGCCACGCAGGCGGGCCGCGTGCTGGCCTCGCACTTCTCGGTGAACTGCATCTCGCCCGCCATCGGCCGCGCTTTCGTGGCGCGCGGGCGGGTCGTGAAGGCCGGGCGCAAGCAGGTGTTCGTCGCGGCCGAACTCTATGCGCAGCCGGAGGGCAAGGGCGACGAGGCGCTCAAGCTCGTGGCGACGGGGAACGCCATCCTGGTTCCGGTGGAAGAGATCCAGCCGAAGCCGGCTGCTGCTTCGCGCGCCTGAGCTTCAGTCCGAACAGCGGCCGCAGCCAGTTGAAACGGCGGATCAACCCGTCGGTCAGCAGCCAGCAGCCGAGGATGGTCAGCGCGACCAGCAGCATGGGCTCCAGCACCGGGCCGAGCGCGAACGGCGCCAGAACGGTCACGCCAACGATGATCCATGTCTGGTGCAGCACGTACCACGGGTACACCGACTCGTTGGCCCAGCGCAGCCAGGGCCAGGGGCGGTTCAGGTAACGGTGACCGTGCCCGAGGATGGCGGCGATGGCCAGCCACAGGTAGAGCGTGTGCAGCACGTCCATGAGCAAACTCGGGGCTGCCCCTCTGGTGCCGAGGCGCAGCGCGATGAAGGCGGCGATCGCCGCCACCGCCAGCACCAGCGACATCCGGCGCAGGCGCTCCAGCGCTTTCCAGATGCCCGTGTCCACGCCCATCCAGTAGCCGTAGAGGAACACGGTGAAGTAGATGCTGTGCAGGTAGAAGTCGCGCACCAAGTTGTGCGTGGGCGGGAAGTGCGGGGCCAGCAGCACCGTCCAGGCCAGCAGCGGCAGCACCGGCAGCAACAACAGCTTCCAGCCGCGCAGCCCGTTGAAGCGGCGGCGCACCCACTGGCCGGCGCGCGACTTCCACAGCGGCAGCGTCAGCGCGATCACCGCCGTGTAGGCAAAGAGATAGGGCAGGTACCAGAGGTGGTTCCAGGTGATGCCGAACTCCGCGCCGTCGAAGGCCCGCTTCGGCCACGGCTCGGCCATCGACAGGTAGCGCAGCAGAAAGGCGCCGAAGCCCGGCGCGACCAGCCCGTTGGCCACGCCCTGCGCATAGGCCTGGTAGGACACGATCACCGCCATGCCGAAGACCAGCGGCAGCATCAGCCGCAGGCCCCGGCTGCGCAGCAAATCCCGGGTGCCCTGGCGGCGGCTCAAGAAACCGAGCGACACGCCCGAGATCAGGAACACCAGGTCCATGCGCCAGAGGTTCAGCACCCGCATCGGCCATTGCAGTCATGCGGCCGCATGCGGGCTCTTGAGGTGCCAGGGCCAGTCGGCCACGTAGTACATGGACGTGATAGAGGATCACGCACAGGAAGGCCAGCGCGCGCAGGGCGTCGATGTCGTGGCGCCGGTGCGGGCCGGGCAGGGTGTTGGCGGGCAGGTTCATCGCAAGGTCCTCGAAGCAGAAGATGCGGCAATGGTGTTGCGTCGTGCCGCGCAATGGGGCAGCGCCGGGACGGATGGCCCCGGTTTTGTGACGAGCGGTGGCCCCCAGGGACGAAATTCGCCCGCCCGCAGTGCGGATGGCGAGAATCCCGGGCATGAGAGATTCCCGCAGCAGGAACCTGTACGAACGCTACGAGCCGATCCGCCGCTACGTGGAGGTGGGCTTCTGGATCGTGCTGATGGCGCTGCAGGCGGTGTTCAGCACCGTGGTGGCGGTGGTCGATGCCCGGTCCCGCGCCGTGCCGCGCGCCACTTGGGAAATCGTCACCTGGGAGGGGTCGAGCCACCTGGTGCTGCTGGCGCTGGTGCCGGCCCTGGTGGCCATCGAGCGCCGCCTCTCGCTGCTGGCGCGCAACCACTGGATGCGCTACATCGCCTGGCATGCAGCGGCCAGCGTGGCCTTCAGCGTGGTGCATGTGGTGGCGATGTTCGGGCTGCGCGCACTGGTCTACGCCATGGTCGGCGAGCGCTACGACTTCGGCGGCTGGGCCAGCCAATGGGGGTATGAATATCTGAAGGACGTGCGCGCCTACGCCTCGATCGTCTTCGGCCTATGGGCCTACCGGCTGTTCATGCTGCGGCTGCAGGGCGAGGCGCGGGTGCTCGATGCACCCGAGGCGGCGGCCCAACCGTCCGCCGAGCCAGAGAGCCCGGGCACGCCGGCCACTCGACCCGAGCGCTTCCTGGTCCGCAAGCTGCGCCGCGAATTCCTGATCGCCGCCACCGACATCGACTGGCTCCAGGCCGAGGGCAACTATGTCGGCCTGCACGTCAACGGCCACGACTACCTGCTGCGCGCCACGCTGACCGACTTCCTGGCCCAGCTCGACCCCGCCCGGTTCGTGCGCGTGCACCGCAGCCATGCGGTGAACCTGGGGCGCATCAAGGAGATCGAGCCGCTGGACGGCGGCGACGCCCGGCTGCACATGCACGACGGCACCACGGTGCCCTGCAGCCGGCGGTATCGGGATGCGCTGCGCGCCGGCGCCGGCTGATCGCGCGAAGAGTGATCTGTTCCGGTGCGGTGCATGCGCCGATATAGCTCGTTTTGCACCATAGAAGAGCTTTCAGGCACCATTTTGGCTTTCTTGCAACATCGCTCCGAGCAATTCGGGTGCGATGCACCAATTCAAATCAAAAACTGCAAGAAGCTTCAATGGACGCACTCAAACAGGGCGCAGACGCGCTGTTCATCCTTCTCGGCGCGATCATGGTGTTGGCCATGCATGCCAGTTTTGCCTTTCTCGAGCTGGGGACCGTGCGCAAGAAGAACCAGGTCAATGCGCTGGTGAAGATCCTGGTCGACTTCTCGGTCTCGACCATCGTGTACTTCCTCGTGGGCTACGGTGTGGCCTACGGCACCCATTTCTTCGTGGGCGCCACGGAGCTCGCGGCGAAAAGCGGCTACGAACTGGTTAAGTTCTTCTTTTTGCTGACCTTTGCCGCGACCATCCCGGCCATCATTTCGGGCGGCATCGCCGAGCGGGCCAAGTTCTGGCCGCAGCTGATCGCCACCGCGGTGATCGTCGGCGTGGTGTATCCGCTGTTCGAGGGCATTGCCTGGAACAAGGCCTTCGGCATCCAGGCCTGGATCGCCTCGGTCACCGGCCACGAGTTTCATGACTTCGCGGGCTCGGTGGTCGTGCACGCGGTGGGCGGCTGGCTCGCGCTGCCGGCCGTCATCCTGCTCGGCGCGCGCCGCAACCGCTACCGCGGCGACGGCTCGCTGAGCGCGCATCCGCCGTCGAACATTCCCTTTCTCGCGCTCGGCGCCTGGGTGCTGTGCGTGGGCTGGTTCGGCTTCAACGTGATGAGCGCGCAGAGCATCGACAAGATCTCGGGCCTCGTGGCCGTCAACTCGCTGATGGCGATGGTGGGCGGCACGCTGGTCGCACTGGCCATGGGCAAGAACGACCCCGGCTTCGTCTACAACGGCCCGCTCGCCGGGCTGGTGGCCGTGTGCGCCGGCTCCGACCTGATGCACCCGCTGGGCGCGCTGGTGGTGGGCGGCGTGGCGGGCGCGATCTTCGTCTTCATGTTCACGCTCACGCAGAACAAATGGAAGATCGACGACGTGCTCGGCGTGTGGCCGCTGCACGGCCTGTGCGGCACCTGGGGCGGCATGGCCGCCGGCATCTTCGGCACGCAGGCGCTGGGCGGCATCGGCGGCGTGAGCGTGTGGGCGCAGTTCATCGGCACCTTGATCGGCGTGGCATGGGCGGCGCTGGCGGGCGCGGCGGTGTACGGTGCGCTCAAGGCCACGATGGGCTTGCGCCTGTCGCAGGAAGAGGAATACGACGGCGCCGACCTGTCGATCCACCACATCTCGGCCACGCCGGAACGCGAGGTCAACTGGTAAGGCGGGCAGGGCGCAGCACGATGCGCCTGCTTGGGCTATTCTCGGCGCCCCTCACAACAACGAGCCGGAGAAGAACCCATGACACGACCCACCCATTGGCTGCGTCGCGGCCTTGCCGCAGTGGCCGGCAGCATGCTGCTACTTTCGTCTGCAGCCTATGCCGGCGCACCGCAGGTCAAGACCCAGGCGCCGGGCTTCTACCGCGTGATGCTCGGCGACTTCGAAGTGACCGCGCTGTTCGACGGCACCATCGACCTCGAACCCAAGAAGCTGCTCACCAACACCACGCAGGCCCAGGTCGGCAAGCTGCTCGACCGCTCCTTCGAGAAGGACATGGTGCAGACATCGGTGAACGGCTACCTCGTCAACACCGGCGACAAGCTGGTGCTCATCGACACCGGTGCCGGCGCGCTCTTCGGTCCCACCCTCGGCAACCTGCGCGCCAACCTCTAGGCCGCCGGCTACAAGCCCGAGCAGGTCGACGCCGTGCTCATCACCCACATGCACGGCGACCACGTGGGCGGCCTCATTGCCGACGGCAAGCTGGCCTTTCCCAACGCCACGATCCACGCCGGCCAGGAAGACGCCGACTTCTGGCTCAGCAAGGCCAACCTCGACAAGGCCTCCGCTGAGATGAAGGGCTTCTTCCAGGGCGCGATGGCGTCGGTGAACCCGTACGTCGAGGTCGGCAAGTTCAAGCCTCTGAAGGGCAACACCGACCTGCTGCCCGGCATCAAGGCCGTGCCCGCCCATGGGCACACGCCCGGCCACAACGTGTACGTCGTCGAGTCCAAGGGCCAGAAGCTCGTGCTGTGGGGCGACCTGATGCATGTGGCCGCCGTGCAGTTCGTGGAGCCACAGGTGACGATCTCGTTCGACGTCGATTCGAAGCCGGCCGCGGTGGAGCGCAAGAAGGCGTATGCCGATGCGGCCAAGGGGCGCTACCTCGTGGGCAGCGCGCATCTGCCGTTCCCGGGGCTGGGGCACATCCGTGCCGAGGGCAAGAGCTACGTGTGGGTGCCGGTGGATTACCAGCAGGTGCGATAGCCTGACTCTCTAAAGCGTATTTGCCCTGAATACGCTTCATTTTTGAAGCGTATTTGTCTAAAATGCGCTTCATGTGGATCTGGCAAGCCAAGAAATGGCCTCGCTTCGAGGTCGATGCGCAGGCGCTGCAGCCCGCGCTGTCGGCCGCGCGCCTGGCACAAGGGCGCATGCTGGGCGTGGCCGGCAACCTTCAACTCATCGACCTCGGCGAACTCCAGCTTGGTGAATGGACGCAGGAAGCCATCGCCACCGCTCAGATCGAGGGCGAAACGCTGCAGGTCAATTCGGTGCGTGCCTCGGCGGCCCGGCGGCTGGGGCTCACGCCCGCGGGCCGTGTGCCGCGGGACGCGCGTACAGAAGCCACGCTCGACATCGTTGAAGCGGCCATCGCGCGGTGGCATGAGCCGCTCGCCGAAGAGCGGCTCCTCGATTGGCATGCCGCACTCTTTCCCAATGGACGCAGCGGCATCACGCGCATCATCACCGGTGCCTACCGTGTCCACGAAGACCCGATGCAGATCGTCACACCGCGCCTTGGCAAGCCCGACACGGTGCACTACGAAGCGCCGGCCTCACGCGATGTCCCCGCGCAGATGAAAGCGCTGCTCGAATGGTTTGAGGAAGGGCGCGTGCATCCGAAGATCGATGGCATCGTGCGCAGCGCCATCGTCCATTTGTGGTTCGAAACCATCCACCCGTTCGAAGACGGCAACGGCCGCATCGGCCGCGCGCTGAGCGACCTGGCGCTGGCGCAGGACCTGCGCAGCAACCAGCGTCTGTTCAGCATGTCGCAGCAGCTGTGGCTCGACCGCGCGGGGTACTACAACCAGCTGCAAGCAGCGAGCGCACAGGGCGGTATGGATGTCACGCCCTGGGTGTGCTGGTTCGTCGGTTGCGTAGAAAAAGCGTGCCTCGCCACACTGACGCAGATCCAGGCTGCCGGCGCCAAGGCCGGCTTCTGGGCCGGGCTCGATGCGGCGCATCCGCAACTCACGCCGAGCCAGCGAAAGGTGCTGAACAAGCTCTATGACGCAGGGCCCGATGGCTTTCTGGGCGGCATGAGTACGGAGAAGTACGTGGCCATTGCCGGCGTGTCGCGCGCCACGGCCTACCGCGAACTCACCGAGATGGTCGAACTGGGTGTGCTTGCGCGAACGGGGCAGGGCAGAGGCACACGGTATGCGCTGATTTCCGGCCTGTAGCAAACTTGCGCGGTCCGGTTCAGTTCAACGCAAAGCAAACAGCGCCACGCAAGCGCAAGGCCCCATGACCCAATCCCCACCCGCCCTCGAAGTCCTCCCCCGCGACCTCTCCGCCTACCGCAAGGGCAACGTCGGCATCGACTACGTTCACCGCTTCGAGTCCGGCAAGCCCGGCCCGCACGTGCTCATCAACGCACTGACGCACGGCAACGAGATCTGCGGCATGACTGCCGCCACCCACCTGCTCGACACCGGCGTGCGACCGAAGATCGGCAAGCTCACCGTGAGCTTTGCCAACGTGGCGGCCTACGAGTCCTTCAACGAGGCACTGCCCTACGACAGCCGCCAGCTGGTGCACAACCTGAACCGCATCTGGTCGCCCGAGTGGCTCGACGGCACCGAGGACAGCCCCGAGCTGCGCCGCGCCCGCGAGCTGCGCCCGGTGGTGAGCGCGGCCGACCACATCCTCGACATCTACTCCACCAGCCAGCCCGTGATTCCGTTCTGGGTGTACCCCGCCTTCGAGCGCAACGCCGAGGCGGCGCTGGCCATCGGTCGCCCGTCGGTGCACCTCGTGATGCCCGACGGCCTGGGCTCCGGCACGCCGCTGATCCAGCACGGCCTCCATGGTCAGACCGAAGGCAAGGGCGTGGCGCTGGTGGCCGAGTGCGGCCAGCACTTTCTGCGCTCGGCGTCGGAATTGGCTACTGCCATTTCGCTCGACTTTCTGGCGCACTTCGGGCTCATTGAGAAAGACCCGGCGGTGCCGGCGCCGGGTCCGCAGCGGCGCTTCGAGTTGCTGCAGACGCATGTCATCAAGTCCGCGGACTTTGCCTTCGTGCGGCCGCTGATCGGCTTCGAGACTTTTGCCAAGGGCGAGCTGATTGCCACCAACGGCCCGGATGAAATCCGCGCGCCGTGCGATGACTGCACGATCTTCATGCCCGCGCAGCGGGTGATCGTGGGGCGCGAGGCGGTTTATCTGACCAAGCCGCTCTGAGGGCGGTCGATGCGGCGTCGCTGACGCGGTTGTCTGAGGCGACTTCGGCGGCGACGATTTTCTGCAGGGCGGGGTGCAGGCGGGTGTTGAGGAGGGTGAGGGTTTCGCGGCGGGTGGCGTGTTGTACCGAGGTGTCGAGGCAGGCTTCGGTGAACATCGGTTGATCGGCCATGGCCCGACTCCTGGTCACGCTGCTACAGATGCCTTGGACTTTGGAATCGTCCCGCCCCAGCACTTGGGATAGTTGGCGCAGCCCCAGAAGCTGCCTTCGCTCTTGGTCGAGGATCTTTCGACCATCTTGGTGCCGCAGCTTGCACAGATGGGCCGCCAGTATTCGCCTTCGTAAGCCACAGCGAGCAATGCTGCCTGTTGCTCGGGCGTGCGCTGGCTGATCACCTTGAGCAGGGCAGTGCCATCCTGCGCGTGGATGCCGTTCGCCTTGGCAAACGCTGCGGCGTCGGCAGAGAAGGTCGAGCTCGTGACGTAGGTGCCGCTCTTCAATTGATGCGAGGCCATGACGCCGAAGAACTCACGCATCTCCTTCACGCCCACGACCTTGCTTTGCCAATGCTTGCACTGAACGATGCGCGGCACGTCGCTGTGCTTGGAGTGAAGCCAGCTGTCGATGCCGCCGTCTGCGCCGTGCGATTGGCTGCGCGTGGTGAATCCGGCCTGCGCGTAGAGTGCTTCGCACAACGCCTCGAAGCGGCGCCATTCGATGGCTGCGAGCACGGTCGGGCTCCATTGCTGCTCCTGCTGCGGTGCTGGTCCTGCAGGTGAGAGCGTTGGCTGGGAGGGTGCCGAAGCAAAGGCAGGCTCGCGCCGTGCGGCAACAGGAGGCGTGATACGGGCCGCTTTGACGACAGGTGCTTGCTGTTCGACGCGTTCTGTTTCCTGGGGTGCAGCCTTGCGAGCAACGAGATAGTGCAGGCCAAGCAGCACCGCACCAAGCGCCAGTGCTGCCCAGCCCGCCGGGCGAAGCGCCGGGCCGAGCGTGCCAATGATGGGGCCCCGCATGACGCCTGGAAGGACCACCAGCAACAGGATGCCGATCACGATCGCCGTCCAGCCTTTACCCGCTAGTTCCTGCCGTGCACGCCCACGGCGTCGCTCGGATTTTGTTTGTTTAGCCATTGCCCCCACCCGCCCCTTGTTTGAGTAGCGCGAGTTTATGAGGCGAGTGGAATCTCGGACTCAGGGTGAGTACTCAAGCTGCAATGAACAACGCCGGATCCACCATCGCCCGGTTCAGCATCACGGACCAGTGCAGGTGCGGCCCGGTCACGCGGCCGGTGGCACCCACGGCAGCCAGAGGCTCGCCGGTCTTCAGCACATCACCCACCTTCACATCGACCCGGCTCAGGTGGCAGTACATCGTCAGCAGGCCACCGCCGTGGTCGAGCCACACGGTGCCGCCGTTGAAGAAATAGTCGCCCGTGTCGATCACGCGGCCCGGCAGCGGCGCCAGCACCGGTGTTCCCGTGCCGGCCGCGATGTCCATCCCGCTGTGCGGATTGCGTGACTGCCCGTTGAACACACGGCGCAGGCCGAACGAGCTTGAGCGGCGGCCCGGCACGGGCACGCGCATCTGCAGCGAGGCATCGGGCCGCAGGTCGGTCAGCGTGGCCATCACGGTGGTCAGGTGGTCGCGTTCGCGCACATAACGCGCCTCGTCTTCAGGCGAGAGATCGACCGTGCGAGGCGCCACGGTCAGGCGTTGCTCGCGGTATTGCTTGTCGGCCACCGTGTAGGCGATCTGTCTTTCGCTGCCGCTCTCGGCGCGCACCGCAATGCTTGCGTCACCGGGCGTGGCCGCAAGCGGAATGCCCACCAGTGCGGTCCACTCGATGGCGTCGCCGAGCACGAGCAAGGGCACGTCGCCTGCAAAGGCAGCTGGTCGTTTGGCGCCCGGGCCGAGCGACAGGCGTGCCACGCCGCCCGGCACCTGGGACGTGCGCGGCCAGACATCGGGGTGCGGCGGTTGCTTCGGCTTCGCAGGCGCAGCAGCGGCAACGCGCGTTGCGGTCAGCGTCAGCAGGCCCAACGTGCCGAGCAATGCGCGGCGGCGATTCAGAGCGGGGGAGAGGACGTCGGGAAAAGGGGATCGGATGTGCATGGGAGATCGAATGAAACAAGTGCTGTGATGACGTCGCGTGGCCGCGTTACTCCAGCCAGGTGCCGGGCGCCAATCCATCGAGCGTGTGCGGCCCGATGGCGGCGCGAATCAGGCGCAGGGTCGGAAGCCCCACCGCGGCGGTCATGCGCCGGACCTGGCGGTTGCGGCCTTCGCTGATCGCCAGCTCCAGCCATGCGGTCGGAATGCTTTTGCGTTCGCGGATGGGCGGTTTCCGCTCCCACACGTCGGGCGGCGGGTCGAGCAGGCGCGCGCGGGCCGGACGCGTGAGGCCGTCGTTGAGCTGCACGCCGCCGCGCAAGGCGGCCAGCGCCTCTTCGGTGGGCACGCCTTCCACCTGTACCCAATAGGTTTTCTCCATCTTGAAGCGCGGATCGGCGATGCGCGCCTGGAGCTGGCCGTCGTTGGTGAGCAGCAACAGGCCCTCGCTGTCGGCATCGAGGCGGCCGGCGACGTAGACGTCGGGGATGTCGATGAAGTCCTTCAGGCCACGCCAGCGGCCTTCGGGCGTGAACTGGCTGAGGACGCCGTAGGGCTTGTTGAAGCGGATCAGGCGGGAGGAAGGGCTCGGAAAATTCATTGGCCGACAGGATAGCCCGGGTCTGTCCTGCAACATTCGATGGTCTGGGCGGCTCCAATCGGTTCATCACACAGGAGAACCCGGAATGACGATACGAAGCTCCATCCATTTCGCCTGCGCGGCGATTGCGGGCCTTCTGCTGGCGGCTTGCAACAGCACTGCCATCCGCGTGGGCGGCGCGCCCGAGGCGAGCATCAAGAACTGTGTGGCCGCGGCCGCACGCGAACTGAGGGTGCCGCCGGGCAGCATCGTCGCGGACAAGGGGACGACGCCGCGCGACGGCGTCTATTCGATCAACCTGAAGGTCGGGCCGCAGGGGCGCTCCGCCGTATGCACCACCGACGAAAACAGCGCGGTGCTGGGCGTGGTCTACAAGCGACCGGAATAACAATAAAAAAGCTGGGACCATTGCGGCCCCAGCTTCGTGTGCGATGGCGGGTCGGGTTACTTGCCCCAGCTGTCCCGCATCCCCGCTGCGCGATTGAACACGCGCTTGCCCGCAGCATCGGTCTTCGTATCGAGCACGAAGTATCCGTGCCGCTCGAACTGAAATGCGGCCCCGCCTTCGGCCCTGGCGAGCGAAGGCTCCACGAACGCCGAGCAAACCTCAAGGCTTTGCTTGTTCAGTTCCTCCAGCAGTTCTCCACTGCCGGGTTGCGCCGCGGCAAACAACCGCTCATACAACCGAACCTCCGCCTGCACCGCATCCGCCGCAGCCACCCAGGTGATGTTCCCCTTCACCTTGCCCGCATCCGCGCCGGCCGTGCCGCTCTTGGTGTCCGGCACCAGCGTGGCCTGCACTTCGACGAGCTTGCCGTCCGCGTCCTTCGTGCCGCCGGTGCATTCGATGACGTGGCCGTACTTCAGGCGCACCTTGTTGCCCGGGAACAGGCGGAAGAAGCCCTTGGGCTGCACTTCTTCATAGTCGGTGCTTTCGATCCACACTTCGCGGCCGAGCTTGAACTCGCGCTTGCCCATCTCGGGGTGGTGCGGGTGCACGGGGGCGGAGCAGTCGTCGAGCACGTCGTCGCCGCCCATCAGTTCGCCCCAGTTAGTGATCACGAGCTTGACCGGGTCGAGCACGGCCATGGCGCGCGGGGCGATGGGGTCGAGGGTGTCGCGCAGCGCGGCTTCGAGGCTCGCGTAGTCGATCCAGCCGCCGGACTTGGTGGTGCCGCTGCGTTCGCAGAACAGGCGCAACGCCTCGGGCGTGTAGCCGCGGCGGCGCAGGCCGGCAATGCTGGGCATGCGGGGGTCGTCCCAGCCGTCGACGTGGCCGTCTTCGACCAGCTGGCGCAGCTTGCGCTTGCTGGTGAGCACGTGGGTCACGTTGAGGCGCGCGAATTCATACTGGCGCGGGTGCGGGCTGGCGATGAGGTCGCCTTCGGCCAGGCGGTCGAGCAGCCAGTCGTAGAAGGGGCGCTGGTCTTCGAACTCCAGCGTGCAGATCGAATGCGTGATCTGCTCCAGCGCGTCTTCGATGGGGTGCGCATAGGTGTACATCGGGTAGATGCACCACTTGTCGCCGGTGTTGTGGTGGGTGGCCCGGCGCACGCGGTAGAGCGCGGGGTCGCGCATGTTGATGTTGGTGCTCGCCATGTCGATCCTGGCGCGCAGGATGGCGGCACCGTCGTTGACCTGGCCGTCGCGCATGGCGCGGAAGCGCTCGAGGTTTTCTGCCGGCGTGCGGGTGCGGAAGGGGCTGTCGGTGCCGGGAGTGTTGAAGTCGCCGCGGTTCGCGCGCACTTCGTCGGCGGTCTGCTCGTCCACGTAGGCGAGACCGGCGCCGATCAGGTACTCGGCGGCCTCGTACATGAAGTCGAAGTAGTTGCTCGCGAAGTACTCGTGCGGCTGCAGGGTGCCGGGGGCGCTGGGGCGGTCAGCCAAGTAGGTTTCGTAGCCGAGCCACTTCACCGCATCGCGGATGGAGTCGACGTATTCCTGCTCTTCCTTCTCCGGGTTGGTGTCGTCGAAGCGCAGGTGGCTCACGCCGCCGTATTCCCTGGCCAGCTCGAAATTGAGCCAGATGCTCTTGGCGTGGCCGATGTGCAGGTAGCCGTTGGGCTCAGGCGGAAAGCGCAGGCGCACCTTGGCCGGGTCGGTCATGCCCTGGGCGTGGTGGGCGGCGCTGCCGGGCGAGCCGCCCCATTTGCGGCCAGAATAAGCACCCTGTGCGAGGTCGTTCTCGATCACGTGGCGCAGGAAATTGCTCGGTGCAGCGGTCGTTTTGGCGCCGTTTTTGTCGGTCGGGGAGGTCATTACGGCATTCTAGAGGGCACCCCCTGGGGGTTACTTTTAGCAACGTTCTTCACATTGCCGGGTGCACCCTCTTTGCATTTGCCGCGTTTAATATACACATGGGCGGTTCATACCCGAACGCAGCCTACCGAAACAAGGAGTCCAACATTATGAGCCTCACACGTTCTACCTTCTGCAAATGGGCCGCCGCAGGTGTCGTGGCAGCCGGTGCATTGTTTGCAGTCACTTCGGCCAGCGCCCGCAGCGACGTGAGCTGGTCGATTGGTGTCGGCGTGCCAAGCGTGGCAGTCGGCGTGGGCAACCCGGGCTACTACCCGGCCCCGGTCTATGCACCTCCGGCCCCTGTGTATTACGCGCCGCCGGCCCCAGTCTACTACAACCCGCCCCCAGTGTACTACCGTCCGGCCCCGGTTTACTACGGCCCGCCGGCGTATTACGGCCCCCGTTACTACGGCCGTGGCTACTACCGCGGTTATGGCCGTGGACATGGCCACTGGCGCTAAACAGCCACATCGATCGTGACTGAATGAAAAGCCGGCCCCGAAAGGGCCGGCTTTTTCTTGGGTGCCAGATTTCACATCGCGCGAAACAGGTGGGCGTAGAGCCGGCTGACCGGAATCTTCTCGGACCGGCCGCGCAGGGTGAGATGCAGCTTGCCGGCCTCGTCGCGGTGCACCGATTCGATGGCCGCGCTGCGCACCACCACCGCGCGGTGCACCTGCCAGAAGATGTCGGGGTCGAGCTGGGCCACCAGCTGCTTGAGGGGCGTGCGGATCAGGTATTCGTGCGTGGCGGTGAGCACGCGAAGGTATTTGTCGGTCGCCTCGAAATACAGCACCTCGTCGATAGGCACCATGCGCACGGTACTGCCGCCGGCGTCGCTGGCGGCAATCATCCGCAGCGGGGCGGGCGCTGCTGCCGCGGCGGGCATGGCTGCCCCGGCGCCGGCGGCGGTCAGCACCTGGCGCCATTGCGCGAGTGTTCGTTCAAGTGCCTCGTCGGCCACGGCGGGCGAGGGCGCAGGCTGTTGGGCCGCCAGCGCCTGCTGCAGCCGCGCCACCGTCTTGCGCAGGCGCTCAGGCTGCACGGGCTTGAGCACGTAGTCGATGGCCTGGGCCTCGAAGGCGCGCGCGGCGTATTCGTCGTAGGCGGTGACGAACACCAGCTGCGGCATCGGCGCTTCGTCGGTGGGTCAGCTGTCGGCCAGTTCGGCGGCGGCGCCGAGGCCGTCGAGGCCGGGCATGCGGATGTCGAAGAACAGCACCTGCGGCAACAGGCGAAGGGCTTCGCGCACGGCGCTGTGGCCGTCGCCGGCGGTGGCGACGATCTGCAGTTCGGGCCATGCGGCGGCCAGTTCGGCCCTGAGGGCTTGTGCCAGCAACGGCTCGTCTTCGGCAATGAGGGCGGTGGGGTTCATCGTTGTTGTCGTCGTGTTCATGCGGCCGCCGGCAGCGGAAAGCTCAGCGTGGCGCTGGTTCCGCCGTGGGGCGCCGCCGCAAGGCGCATCTGGCCCCGCACGCCGTACACCGTGGCGAGCCGCTCGCGCACCTGCTCGAGGCCGAACCCGCTGCTGCCTTCGGAAGGCGCCGCCGCATCGAGCCCGACGCCGGTGTCGCTCACCTCGATCACCAACCGGTCTGCCTCCTTGCGCGCGCGCACGGCGATCTCGCCGCCTTCGACCTTGGGCTCGAGTCCATGGCGGATGCTGTTCTCCACCAGCGGCTGCAGCAGCAGCGGCGGCACGGGCAGGTCGCGCAGTTCGTCCGGCAGGTCGAGCGTGTAGCGCAGGCGCTCGCCCATGCGCACCGACATCAGCTCGAGATAGTCGCCGAGCCGGTCGAACTCGGCCGAGAGCGGATGGGCCAGCGTGCGCGAGCCGCTCAGCGTCACGCGCAGGTAGCTGTTGAGGCGGTCGAGCATGGCCACGGCGCGCGGCGGGTCGATGGTGATCAGCACGCGCAGGTTGGCCAGCGTGTTGAAGAGCATGTGCGGCTCGAGCTGCGTCTCCAGCAGCTTGAGCCGCGCCTCGGTGGCGTTGCGCTGCGCCAGGTCGAGCTGGCTTTGCATGTGCTTGCTCTTGCCGAGGCTGAAGAAGTAGTAGCACATGCTGATGGTGGCGGCCAGCGTGATGATGATGATGGTCGAGGCCTTTTTGTGCACCCCGAAGCTGAGGAACTCGAGCAGAGGCGCGCCCACCCACGCATCGCCGATGGCGTTGCCGCCCAGAAAACCGATGGTGACGCCCAGGGCCACCAGGATGTAGCCCCAGGGTCCCTGCGGCCACAAAATCTCCTTGTGGCCGCTCAACAGCAACCGGCCCGTGTCGATGACGAGCCAACTGATCGTTCCTATCGACAGCGAATACACCATCTGCGACGCCCAACTGCCGTTGCCCGAGATGGCCAGCGCCGAACCGATGATGCAGCAGAAGGCGAGAGTGATCAGGCCATGCCGCAGCATGTTGCGGAAGTTCTCCGCACGAAACCGGGGTTGCGCTTCAGGACTCACCCACGCTCCCTGGCGTCCAATGCGCGGCGCTCGCGGTCCACGAGCCTGTCGTAGAAGCCGCCGCCGGGCGCCAGGAACCAGACCACCGCGCCATGGATCAGCAGGCCGAGGCCCCAGCCCATCAGCGGATACATCGCCCAGGTGTGGCCGCGCGAGGCCGACAGCGTGACCAGGCCGATGTTGACCAGCACGTAGACGAAGGCATGGATGTACCAGCCCATCTTGGCGCCGGCACGGCGGCGGGCGAGCTTTTCGATGTTGGGCAAGGAAGGGTTCGACGAAGGTGTGGGGTTCATGACAGCTCCTTGAATTGGACAGGAATGAAATCGGAGGTGGCCGGCTGTGGCGAAGGCGCTGCCGCAGCTCCTCGGTGGTCTCGCCGGGCCCATCGGGCCGCCAGCCCGGTGGCTTGACGAGGTAGCCCACGAACGCACGCACCGACCGCGCCGAGCGCAGGTCGCGCAGCAGCGCGCGCCAGTGCGTGAACTCGATCTCGAAGATGTTGTTCGAGGTGATCGGGTTCACCAGCCCGTAGCGGCAGGGCAGGTCGGCGCGTTCGGGAATGTAGGTGCCGAACAGCCGGTCGAACACGATCAGCACACCGCCGTAGTTGCCGTCCAGGTATTCGAGGTTCGAGGCGTGGTGCACGCGGTGGGCCGAAGGCGTGTTCAGGAACCATTCCAGCGGCCCGAGGCGCGGGATCCACGTCGCATGAATCCAGAACTGGTACAGCAGGTTCAGCGTGAGCATCAGCAGGATCACCTTCGGCGGCATGCCCAGGAGCGGCGCCAGCATGAAGAAGATCAGCGTGCCGGTGAGCCGGCCGGTCCAGCCGAAGCGGTAGGCGGCCGACAGGTTGAGCTGGTTCGGCGAATGGTGGATGGCGTGGGTGCACCAGAACCAGCGCACCCGGTGCGCCGCGCGGTGGTACCAGTAGTAGCAGAACTCCTGGCCGATGAAGCAGGCGACCCAGCCGGTCCAGTGGTCCATCGGCAGCGTGAAGAGGCGGTGGTTCCAGAACCAGTCCATGGCGCCGGTCCAGAAGGCCAGTGGCAGCAGCCAGCGCATCGGGTATTCGCGCACCAGGAAGTCGACCACCGAGACGCCGGACGCCTTCCAGTCGTAGCTGCGCCAGCCGTTGCGCCAGGAAAGCACCAGCGCCTCGGCGATGGAGGCGACCAGCACCACCGTGACAGAGATCTTGAGGATCAGAAAGAGCACGGTCATGGTGGTTCCTGGAAGCTGGGGCTGTTGGCGATCTTAGGCCGGGCGGACGCCGGTGGCGACAGCGTCCGTGGCAATCGCCAGCTTCCACAGGCGCACGGCGCGGGCCACGAAGATGCCGCTGAAGGCGCCGTACAGCACGGGAATCGCAAGGGCGAAGCTGGCCTGCTGGCGCAGTTCGGGGTGCATGGCCAGGGCCGCGCCCACGACGTACTTGGTCAGGAAGATGCCCATCATCAGCATCAGGGGCACGGCGCTGCCGGCCACGTGAAACTGGCGCGCTTGCGCGTCATAGCGCGTGGTGGCGGGCAGGGGGCGCTGGAGCACCAGCGCCATCAGCACGACCGCGGCGGCCGCCCAGCCGAGCACGGCACCCAGCGAGTCGCCGAAGGCCGAGAGCACGCCGTAGACCGACAGGCCGCCCATGGCAATGGGCATCAGCGTGACCCGGGTGAGGCTCACGCTGTTCGACAGCAACTGCTTGGCACCGAGCCAGACGAGCAGCACGAAAACGGCGAACACCCACTTGGGGGTGTGAAGGATGATTTGCATCAGCATGGTGGTTCTCCGATGGAAGGTGAAGAAAAGCTGGAAAAGGGGTGGCGGGGAATCGATGGAGCGGACTTTGCCGGCGCCGGTCCCCGCCGGCCACCGGCATGCGACGAAATGCAGGGTGGCGGCGCGAGCCGCATCCGGCCGGCGTGAATTGCAGCCGCCCGGCGGCAGCTTTACCGCCGCTTTACGGCGCAGCAAACAGCGGGACTACCATTCGGCGCTGTACTCTAGGCCGCACCTCTGCACCCTTCGCACGCACTGCCCATGGATCCTAAACACCCTCCGAGCCCCTGCCGCCCATCGTGTCGCCGACACATCCACCGGCGCGCCGGCGGCGCTGGGTCGGTGGCCTGTTGACTCTGCTGCTGCTCGCGGCGCTGGGAGGCGGTGCCTGGTACCTGATCCAGCGCGCGAAGACGCCGGTAGCGGGCCCGGGTGGCGCTGGTGGCCCGGCGGTCCGGTTGGAGGCGGAGGCCGGCAGGGTGGGGGCGGTGGGCGGGGCGGCGGTGGCGGGACCTCCAGCACGGTCGGCGTCGCCACGGCGCGGCAGGCCGACATTCCGGTGCAGCTCGAGGCCCTGGGCACGGTCACGCCGCTGGCCAACGTCACGGTGCAGCCGCAGGTGTCGGGCGTGCTCACGGCGGTGCTGTTCCAGGAAGGGTAGATGGTCAAGAAGGGCGACGTGCTCGCCACCATCGACCGCGCCAACGAAGATGCCGCCAAGCTCAACCTGACCTGGAGCCGCATCACCGCGCCGACGAGCGGGCGCATCGGCCTGCGACCGGTGGACGCGGGCAACTACATCTCGACCGGCAGCACCACCGGCGTGGCCGTCATCACGCAGATCGCGCCGATCGACGTCGAATTCGCGGTCCCGCAAGACAGGGTGCCCGAAATCCAGGACCGCCTGGCCCAGGGCGCGAAGCTCGACGCCACGGCCTTCGACCGCACGCGCACGCGCCAGCTCGCAAGGGGCATGTTCTCCACGCTCGACAACCTGGTCGATACGCAGACCGGCACCGTCAAGTCGAAGGCGCTCTTCTCGAATGCCGACAGCGCACTGTTCCCGAACCAGTTCGTCAACCTGCGGTTGCTGCTGCGCACCATCAGAGCAGTGCGGTGGTGGTGCCGATCACGGCGCTGCGGCACGGGCCCAACGGCGAGTACGTCTATGTGCTGAACGAAGACAGCACCGTCTCGCAGCGACCGGTGACGCGCGGCGATTCGAGCGTCGACAACGTGGCGATCATGTCGGGCCTGAAGGCCGGCGAACAGGTCGTGACCGAAGGCGGCGACCGACTGAAGGACGGCGCCCGGGTGCAGACCACGGCCGACCGGCCGGCCACACCGGCTTCGGGCGCCGCATCGGGCTCGCATCGCGGCGGACGGCGGCAGGGCAGTGGCGGGCCGAGGGCCGACGCTTCGACCCCCGCGGCCACCCCTCCGGCGGCATCTTCCGGCCCTGCCGGTGCCGCAACGCCACCGCCGGCGGCGGCCCCCACTGCGCCCGCTGCAGCCGGCGCGCCTGCGGCTCCCGCGGCGCCGGCCGCCAAGCTCCCCACCGCCGAGCAGCGCCAGCGCATGCTCGATTCGGCCAAGAACGACCCCGCACAACTGGAACGCCGCAAGCGTTTTCTCGAAGCGCTGGACCGCGGCGACCCGGCCGCGCTGGAACGCTGGCAGCGCATGTCGGAGGGGCGGGGTGACGACCGGCAAGGCCAATGAGCCGCCGGGCCGCTCCCAAGGGGGATGCCGCAGCTCGTAGCCCGGAGGCTTTCGAATGAATCCCTCACGTCCCTTCATCCTGCGACCGGTGGCGACCTCGCTGCTGATGGTCGCCATCGTGCTGGCGGACATGGTCGCGTTCCGCTTCCTGCCGCTGTCGGCACTGCCGCAGGTCGACTACCCGACCATCCAGGTCCAGACGCTCTACCCCGGCGGCAGCCCCGAGGTGATGAGCAACACCGTCACCGCGCCGCTGGAGCGCCAGTTCGGCCAGATGTCGGGGCTCGACCGCATGAGCTCGACCAGCGCCGCGGGCGTGTCGATCATCACGCTGCAGTTCTCGCTCGGCCAGACGCTCGACGTGGCCGAGCAGGAAGTGCAGGCCGCCATCAACGCCGGCGGCTCGCTGCTGCCGGCCGACCTGCCCGCGCCGCCGGTGTACGCCAAGGTCAACCCGGCCGACGCGCCGGTGCTGACGATGGCCATCACCTCGGACACGCTGCCGCTCACCGAGGTGCAGAACCTCGTCAACACGCAGCTCGCGCAGAAGATCAGCCAGGTCTCGGGCGTGGGGCTGGTGTCGCTCAGCGGCGGGCAGCGCCCGGCCGTGCGCATCCAGGCCAACACGCAGGCGCTGGCCGCCAACGGCATCGGCCTCGACACCCTGCGCACCGCCATCAGCGCGGCCAACTCCAACGGCGCCAAGGGCAGCTTCG